>CAURYE010000009.1:0-60691 GCA_963529235.1 uncultured Campylobacter sp. | reverse complement strand
CGATGATCGCGCTCGTGTCGGTCTCAAATATCGTCATATTTCCGCCGATCTCGCCCAGTCCGCCAAGAGGCGTGACTCGGATCCTGTGATCGGTCGAGTTTAGGTATTTCATCGGCTCGAGGCGCAGTTCGTGAACGGCTTTGTTCGCCTCCATCGCGCTAGCTATATCTTGCTGCCACTGCTCGTTTCCGTTTAGTTTGGCGGGTAAATTTTTCTTCGGCTTTCTCTGTTTTTTAGGCTTAGCTTCTGCTGTTTGATTTTCGGCGTTAGCGGCTTGCTTGTTAGCGTTTTTATTTTCGCCTTGCGCGCCGTTTTGGGAGTTTTGTTTACCATTTTTAGTGCGATTTTTTTTGCCGTTTTGTTTGTTAGCGTTAGTATGTTCGCCGTTTTGGGTGTGCTGTTCGCCGCCGTCAAAAGGTTCTAAAAAGAAATTATCTATCACGCTTTGACTGGCTTTTTGTTCGCCGTTTTGCGCGTTTTGATCTAAATTTTCTTGTTTATTTTTATTTCTCGGGCGAAATCTACGCTTTTTATTGCTCTTGCCCTGAGAGGCCACCGCTTTTTCTTCGTTCTTGTCGTTCATTATCTTCCTTTAAATTTTTAAATATTTCTAGATAAAGATCGACATTTAGCTCATGCGGACGGATGTTTGCGCTCAAATTTAGCATACTGAAAATTCGCTCTATCTCAAGCTTTTTATAGCTTGAACTCAAATTTTTCATTAGCGTTTTTCTAGGCGCGCTAAAGGCGATTTTGAGGTAAGTTTTAAATTTTTCGTATTCAAATTTACTCTCAAATACTCCGGTTTTGCCTATTAAATTTTTACTTTTTTGCAGTTTTATAACCGAAGAAGTCACCTTCGGCGGCGGGTTAAAGCAGCTCGCATCCACGTCAAAAAGCAGCTCACAGCCGCCTTGAAGCGAGGCTAAAATCGCCAAAGAGCTAAAATCTCTATCGCCGCCTTTTGCGCTAAATTTGAGCGCGACTTCCTTTTGTATCATCACGACCAAGCCGCGACATTTCTCGTCTTCGATCGCATTTAGGATCATCTTCGTAGCGACGTAGTAGGGCAGGTTTGCCGCTAAAAAATACGGTTCATCGCTTAGGCCGTCTTCGCTCCATTGATCCAGCGCATCTTTGCAAAAAAGTTTCAATCGTCCGTTTTGAATTTCGTTTGCGAATTTTTTCTGTAGCAGCGCAAAAAGCTCGGTATCTATCTCGTAGCTAGTTACGTCGCAAATCCGCAAAATTCTAAATGTCAAATCACCTAAGCCAGGCCCAATTTCAACGATATTTTGCGTATCTTTGGGAATCGCTTGGATGATTTTGTTTAGCGTCGCTTCGTCGTGTAAAAAATTTTGCCCGAAGCATTTTTTTGCTTTAATATTTTCCATTTTTTTCCTAAATTTCGCCGATTTTACCCAAAAATATCTTATGTAATGATTAGATAAGTCAAATTTAGCTAAAATAAAGCCAAATTTTAGCCAAAGAAGAGCGATGAATCATTTTGCAAAACGCATAATCCCATGCCTAGACGTCAAAGACGGACGGGTGGTAAAGGGCGTAAATTTCGTAGGCCTCGTGGATGCGGGCGATCCGGTCGAGGTCGCCAAACGCTACAACGAGGAGGGTGCGGACGAGCTGTGCTTCCTCGATATCACGGCGTCGCACCTTGAGCGAGATACGATCGTCGACGTCGTAGAGCGCGTCGCGCGCGAGCTTTTTATCCCGCTGACCGTTGGCGGAGGCATACGCACGATTGACGATATCTCGCGCCTGCTAAACGTCGGTTGCGACAAAATAAGCCTCAACTCCGCCGCGATAAAAAATCCAAATTTAATAGACGAAGCGGCGAATAAATTCGGCTCGCAGTGCGTCGTAGTCGCGATCGACGCGAAGAGGACTGGCGAGGGCTATAGCGTGTTTATAAACGGCGGCAGGCTAGATACCGGCAAAGATGCGCTTGCTTGGGCGAAAGAAGCTCAGGAGCGTGGCGCGGGCGAAATTTTACTTACGTCGATGGACTGTGACGGCGTTAAAAACGGCTTTGAGTTAAAGTTGACGCGGATTTTTAGCGAGCTTGATATTCCCGTGATCGCAAGCGGCGGTGCGGGCAAAATGGAGCACTTCAAAGACGCATTTTTAGCAGGCGCAGACGCGTGCTTGGCGGCCTCCATTTTTCACTTTAGAGAGATTGAAATCAAGACACTTAAGACGTATTTGCGAGAGCAAGGTATCGAGGTTAGGCTGTGAAATTCGAACTCAAATTTAGCACACAAAAGAGTGTGGCGTGATTATTTCAGCGGGACGAAACGAGATATTTCCATTCGCGCTACCGATGGGCGTGGGGCTAGTGGATATGAGCATAAATTTGACGGCGCTTTTGCAAAAGCGAGCTATGGTCGATGGTTGCGGTAGATACGAGCAAATTTTGACGACTAACCGACAACTTGACGAGAAGCTAAATTTGATAGATTCACCTATTTTGCAAAGCGCGAAATCCTCACAAAACCCGGATAAAATTTTAAACGCGCTACCGAGTGAGATTATTTTTATAGGCTCGGCAGGCCTCTATAAAGAAGGTAAAATCTTTGAAATTTACGAGAGTTCTGTCGCGACAAATATAGAAATTTCAAGCCTAGAAAACAAAAGCTATTCGCCGATAGAGAACGAAATCGCCTCTGTTGTTCCACGTGGAACATGCAAGGTGAATTCATCAAATTTCATCACAACCGATCAAAATTTAGCTCACGAGCTTTTTGATTGCGGATATTTTTTAGAAAATATGGAATTTTTTGCCGTCCTCAAAGTCGCGCAAAAATTTCAAATCCCGGCTTACGGCATATTCGTAGCGACGAATCTTTGCGATGAAAACGCGCATACCGATTTTATAAAAAACCACGAGCAAGCTAAAAAAGAGCTCGAAAAATACTTAAAACAAAAGGAAATCATTTGAAAAATTTGCTTGACTTTACATTAGACGAGCTAAAAGAACAGCTCTCGCCGCCGTTTCGAGCGAAGCAAATTTTCGAGTGGCTATACAAAAAAAACGCAACGAGTTTTGATGAAATGCTAAATTTGCCGAAGGATTTGCGCGCAAATTTGGCGCAGGAGTTTTACCTTGATCCGCTAAAATGCGTTAAATTTGAGCAGAGCAGCGACGGCTCGATCAAATATCTTTTCGAGCTTAAAGACGGACTGCGGATAGAAAGCGTACTGCTGCCGATGAAAGAGGAGCTCAGCGATGAAAACGGCGAAGTAGCGCGTCACGCTCGTTATACAATCTGCGTTAGTTCGCAGGTGGGCTGCCGCATGGGCTGTTCGTTTTGCCTAACGGGTAAGAGCGGACTAACGAGAAACCTAACGCCGGGCGAGATCGTAGGGCAAATTTTGTGGATAAAAAGAGAAAATAAAATCCCCTACGAACGCCGCGTAAATGTCGTATATATGGGTATGGGCGAGCCTCTGGATAACCTAGAAAACGTTAGTAAAGCTATAAAAATTTTAAAAGAAAACGACGGGTTAGCTATCGCACCGCGCCGCCAGACCGTTAGCACGAGCGGCCTAGGCAGCCAGATAAAAAAGCTCGGCGAGATGGATCTAGGCGTGCTGTTAGCGATATCTTTGCACGCCGTTACTAACGAGCTCCGCAGCAAACTAATGCCGATAAATAACGCCTACAAAATCGAATCCGTTATGGAGGCGGTGAGGGGCTTCCCGATCGATATGCGCAAGCGAGTGATGTTTGAGTATCTCGTCATAAAAGACATGAACGACGGCATAAAAGATGCCAAAAAGCTCGTTTCGCTACTACACGGCATCAAGGCAAAGGTAAATTTGATCTACTTTAATCCGCACGAAGGCAGCGAATACGGACGCCCGAACACCGCCGATATGGAAGCATTTCAGACGTACCTGCGCGATCACGGCGTGACCTGCACCATCAGGCAAAGCAAGGGCCTTGACATCAGTGCGGCGTGCGGTCAGCTAAAAGAGCGCGACAATCAAACAAGCGGCAAAACGCTAGCCAAGACGGCAAAATGACGCTACTTGATATATCCCAGATAGTTTTCGTCTGCGTTGTGGTTTTTGCGGGGCTCGGTCTAATCATAAAGACGGTTTTTTATGACAAATCCAACCGATGAAATAGCATTTTTAAGAGAGCAGACAGACAGAAATAACGACGACTCGTTTTTCGTTTTGCTCTATGATTTTTGCTATTTCGATAAGAAAATTTTCAAAAAAATCCTAAAAATCTGCCTAGAAACCAAGATAGAAGATAAAAATTTGCGTGCCGAAATTTTAGATATTTTACACTTTACAACCTATCTGATGCTCTGTCATTACGATAAAAAGGATATGTATAAGATAAAAAATTTCAAAAAAGTCAAGAAAAAATTCGGCGATTATTTTCAGATCGTAAGGCAAATCAGCAGGAAATTTATAACGGAGTAACAATGAACGCGCAAAAAATAATGGACGAGATCGACGTATTTTTAAGCAAATCGCTACTTAAAAAATCAAAGATAACAAAAGCGCAAATCGTGGATTTCATAGAAACAAAATGGGCGGAAGCAGACGAGGAAAAGTACAAAATCTACGACGCATACATCTACGCGCACCGTATGATAAACGAATACGAAGAGCTGAAAGACTACGCTAATGTCCTGCGCTGGATCGATGAGATGTATAAGTGCGATAAAGCAAAAGATAGGCCGTCCTACGTGAAGGACTATTATAGAGGCGAACGCTGTCTAGCCTGCGGCCAAAAAGAAGCGGCGCTAAAATATCTGCAAAAAAGCTACGAAGCGGACAGGGATTACGTATTTGCCGGAGACGAACGCATCGCTAAATTTTTTAAAGATTATCTTGCAAATCCCGAAATTTTGCCTGAATTTATAGAAGAAGGATGCGATGAGGATGAATTTGAGGATTTTGGCTTTGAGATAGAACTCGAGCATTTCGGTAAAATTTTAGAGCAAGAGGCAAAATTTTGCTGCACGTTTCTAAACAAAAGAGGCGATGAGGTATACGAGCCAAGCCGCACGCACTCAAACGCGGTTGATTTTTTGAGGCAAAATCAGGAGGAAATTCTAAACGAAATCCTGACCGAGATTTTCAAAAATTATTCAAAATGGCAAAAAATTTACGACTATCCGAGCGAGACAAAGAGTGATTTTATACCAAATATCTGCGCGCCTCACGAGCTTGGCAGGCTTGTGGAGCTACAAAATATCTATATTTTACTTAGCGGCAGAACCGCGAAAATAGGCTTTGAGTTTAGCTGCTCGTGGGATATGGAGCACGGCCTAGGCGTGATGACGCAAAGCGGCAAAGTCGTAAAAATCGGCAACGGCGAGACGGCATTCGGCTTTTAGCCTTTGGCTATAAATTTGCCCGGCCGCCACGCGCAAATTGATTTTTACTCGTCAAAGGTTTTGTTTTTCGTGTGATAAAAGTATAGATACAAAAGCCCCAGCGGCGCGATAACAAAAGCAAAACCGTAACAAAGCAGCATGGTTATAAATTTTGCTACAAGTAAAAATAGCGCATTTACGAAAAATACGTTATCTCCAAATATAAAATCCGCGACGCTCTCATAAACAAATCGTGAATACGGATACAAAAAGGTATTTGCGATAAAGATAAAATAGCTAAAAATTCGCTTATCGCCTCCGTTATACATAAGCACTATAAGCAAAGCCGTAAAAATAGCCCCGAAAAATAGCTGCCGCAGGTAATAGGGCGAGCTAAGTCCGCCGAAAGTCTTTTTAATAAAACTCATGAAAAGTATCCTTGAATAAAATTTGCGTGATTTTTCTCTATAAATTTCCGCTTAATCCAACCGGTCGGTGTTAAAACCAGTTTCCAGCCGTCTAAATTTAAACGCGCGCTAATTAAAAAGGCCAAATCTACTAACGAAATTTACGTTAGTTTATCTTTTGAGCTTTTTATGCGAGCATATCGTGCCTAATCGCAGCTAAATTTTGCAGTATCGTTTTGCATTTGATGTTAGCACTGGCGGATGCCGCGTATCTAAAATTTACCGTTTTTATGCCGCAAAATTTTATAAAACTAGCGAACGGAAAATAAAATATCGGTCGTAAAAACGGCCTGTCAAATCGGCCCAAAATCTATCTGCGCTTTACGAGTTTATAAAATTCTTCTTCCGCGTCAAATTTGGATTTTATTTTGTACTCTACGCCGTCAAATTTAAAGCCAATTTCATCCGAATGCAGCAGCAACCTCGGCGCACCTGTTATCAAAATTCGCTCGCTTTCGCTCATCTCTTTATCTAAAATTTTCTCAATTTGCGGTCGCATTAGACCGTAGAGCGGTTCGCCTAAAATCTTATGTTCCACGTGGAACAAATGCAAACGAATTTGATGCTGTCTGCCCGTGAGCGGTACGGCTCGCACCAGAGTCGCATCGATATCGGCAAAATACTCTATCGGCGAAATCTCCGTTACGGCGCTTTTGCCGTCCTCGCAAATTCGCATTCGCATTTTCACGTCGTCGTAGTCGTTTGCTAGATCCATATTCGCTTCGATACGCAAATTTTCGCTTATCTTTCCCTGCGCGAGCGCGACGTAGCTTTTATAAACCTGTCTATTTTCAAAAAGTTTTTTTAAATTTACGACCGCGTTTTTGTTTTTACCCACGACAATGAGTCCGCTCGTTTCACAGTCTAGACGATGCGCGACTGAGGCCTCTCGGCCGTAGAGCGACCAAATTTCGTCATTTAGCGAGTACTCGCAGCGTCTGCCGTTTGGGTGACTGAGTACGCCGCTGGGCTTATCGAAAACCGCAAATTTATCGCACTCAAAAATCGGCTTTAGCCCGCGCGGATTCGTCTCGTACTCTATCAGGCAAATTTCGCCACTTAGCAAGGCGTTTTTCTCGCTGACTACCGCATCATCGCAGATAAGCCTGCCTTTGTCGATTAGGCGCTGAGCTTCGCGCATTTTATAGCCGTTTTGCAGTAAAATCTCATACGCTTTCTGCCCTTTGACATGCGCGATAAATTTATGTATGTATGGCAATTTTCGCTCTTTAAATCTAAAATTTAAGGGCAAATTTAGCGGATACTAACCGCCTTTTCAGCCCAGTTTTTATATAATCTTTCCTTAAAAAATTATACAAAAATTCACATAAAAAAGGCTAAAAATGGTAGAGAGATATTCGCGCGAACAGATGGCGCAAAAGTGGAATATGCAGGCAAAATACGGCGCATGGCTGGAAGTCGAAAAGGCTGCGGTCAAGGCATGGAATAAGCTAGGCTTCATCAGCGATGCGGACTGCGAGAAAATTTGCAAAAACGCAAAATTTGACGTAGCACGCATCGACGAGATCGAAAAGACGACCAAGCATGACGTGATCGCGTTTCTAACGAGCGTGAGCGAGAGCCTGGGCGATGAGAGCCGCTTCGTGCACTACGGCATGACTAGTAGCGACTGCATCGACACTGCCGTCGCGCTTCAGATCAAAAGCAGCATGGAGCTCATCATAGAGGATGTAAAAGGCCTAATGAGCGCGATCAAAACCAGAGCGCAGGAGCACAAAAACACGATGATGGTCGGCCGCAGCCACGGTATCCACGGCGAGCCGATCACCTTCGGACTCGTGCTTGCGGTCTGGTACGACGAGGTCGCCCGCGCGCTAAAGCTACTGCAAGACGCCAAAGAGGTCGCCGCCTACGGCAAATTAAGCGGCGCGATGGGAAACTTCGCTCACGCACCGCTCGAGTTTGAGGAACTAACCTGCGAGCAGCTAGGCCTAAAGCCAGCCCCAGCGTCAAACCAAGTCATCCAGCGCGACCGCTACGCCCACGTCATCAGCGCGATCGCCGTCCTAGCCGCCACCTGCGAAAAGATCGCCGTCGCCGTGCGCCACTTCCAAAGGACGGAAGTTTACGAGGCCGAGGAATACTTTAGCCCCGGTCAAAAGGGCTCTAGCGCGATGCCGCACAAGCGCAATCCCGTACTTAGCGAAAACATCACCGGCCTTTGCAGGATGCTGCGCTCATACGTGACGCCTGCGCTCGAAAACGTCGCACTCTGGCACGAACGCGACATCAGCCATAGCTCGGTCGAGCGATTTATCCTGCCCGACGCCTTCATCACGGCCGATTTCATGCTCGCGCGCATTGCGAATTTGATCGCAAATTTGGTAGTTTATCCGGAAAATATGATGAAAAATCTAAATTTAACCGGCGGGCTCGTCTTTTCTCAGCGCGTGCTTTTACAACTTCCTCAGCGCGGGATTTCGCGCGAGGACGCATATAAGATCGTGCAGCGTAACGCGATGAAGGTCTGGGCTGATCTACAAGAGGGCAAAAAAGCTATAAACGAAAACGGCGAGAGCCTATTTTTACAAAATTTGCTCGCCGACGAGGAACTACGCGCAAGCCTGGGCGAGGCAGAGATCAAAGAATGCTTTGATTATGCGTATTACGCCAGGCACGTGGATGGGATATTTGCAAGAGTATTCGGAAAATAAAGAATGGAGTATAATAATGAATAAAAAAAATACTGAAAAACCAATACTTCAGGTCAGTGGGTATAGTAATGGAAAAGTCATGAGGCTTTGCCCGAATTGCAAAAAAGAAAAACCATTAGAGGATTTTGGCTTTAGAAGAATGGATAATAACATAATAAGAAACCAGTCATGGTGCAAAAAATGTAGAGCTAAAATAAATAAATAATCTAAAAGGTAATAATTTTGAAAGTACTAAAACGAAACGGGCGTACGGAAGAGCTTGACGTAAGCAAGATCAAAAAATACACAAGCGAGGCGGTCGCTGGGCTAGCAAACGTGAGCCTAAGCGAGCTTGAGGTGGACGCAAAAATTCAATTTCGCGATATGATAACAACCGAGGAGATCCAACAAACCCTCATCAAAACGGCCGTCGAAAAGATTGACATCGACCGCCCAAACTGGACCTTCGTCGCGGCGAGGCTATTTTTATACGACCTTTATCACAAGGTCACGGGCTTTAGCGGCTACAACCACCTACGCGACTATCTGCAAAAAGGCGAAAAAGCGGGCCGTATTATCCCTGGACTAAAAGAAAAATACGACCTGGACGATCTAAACGAATACATAAGGCCCGAGCGCGACTTGCAGTTTGCATATCTAGGCATTAAGACGCTATACGACCGCTACCTGATCAAAGACCGTAGCGGCGCGCCGATAGAGCTACCGCAGCAGATGTTTATGGCGATCGCAATGTTCCTAGCGCAAAACGAACTAGACTGCCAAGGCTGGGCGAAGAAATTTTACGACCTCATATCTAAATTTGAAGTCATGCTCGCCACTCCGACGCTCTCAAACGCCCGCACGACGCGCCATCAGCTAAGCTCCTGCTACGTGGGAAGCACGCCCGATAATATCGAGGGGATTTTCGATAGCTACAAGGAGATGGCGCTTCTTAGCAAATTTGGCGGCGGTATCGGCTGGGACTGGTGCAAGGTGCGCGCTATGGGAGGCAGCATCGATGGGCATAAAAACGCGGCCGGCGGTATAATTCCGTTCCTAAAAGTCACGAATGACATCGCCGTCGCCGTCGATCAACTAGGCACGAGAAAGGGCGCGATAGCCGTCTATGTCGAGCCGTGGCATATGGACGTGAGCGACTTCCTGGATCTGCGCAAAAACTCGGGCGAGGAGCGCCGCAGAGCGCATGAGCTGTTCCCTGCGCTTTGGATAAACGACCTTTTTATGAAACGCGTCAAAGAAAACGCGCGCTGGAGCCTATTTGACCCGGCAGAGGTTGCCGATCTGTGCGATCTATACGGCGATGAGTTCGAGGCTCGTTACATAGCATACGAAAACGACGAAAAGATCCAAAAAAACGTCGTCATGGCAAAGGAACTGTGGAAGAAAATTTTAACTAGCTATTTTGAATCGGGCATGCCGTTTTTGTGCTTTAAAGATAACGCAAACAAAACCAATCCAAACGACCACGACGGCATAATCAGAAGCTCAAATTTATGCACCGAAATTTTCCAAAATACACAACCAAACTACTACAAGATCAAGATCACGTTTGATAACGGCTCCGAGCGGCTATTTGACGAAGAAGAAGACGTCACCGTTGATAGCGGCATAACCAAAAAAGCCAAAAAACTAAGCGCACTCGATAGCATCGGCGGCGAGCAAATTTTCATCGTCGAAAAAGAAAGCGTCGAGGGCAAAACCGCCGTATGCAACCTCGCGAGTATAAATTTAAGCAAAATCAACAAAAAAGAGGACATCGAGCGCGTCGTGCCGATCGCCGTACGCATGCTAGATAACGTCATCGATCTAAATTTCTACCCGCACAAAAAGGTAAAACACACCAACCTAGCCTCCCGCTCCATCGGCCTTGGCGTCATGGGCGAGGCGCAGATGCTAGCCGAACGCAGCGTGAAATGGGGCAGCTACGAGCACCTAGCGCTGATTGATAGCGTGATGGAAAATATTAGCTTCAACGCCATCTACGCCAGCTCAAATTTGGCGGTAGAAAAGGGCGTGTATCCGCTTTTTGAAGGCTCGAAGTGGAGCAGGGGAGTGATGCCTATCGACACGGCAAACGCAAACGCCAAAGCGCTTCTAAACGACAGAGGCGGGCTATTTGACGAGAGCGGCTGCGACTGGAGCAAACTGCGCGAAAAGGTCAAAAAAGACGGTATGCGAAACGGCTATCTGATGGCGATCGCGCCGACGTCGAGTATCAGCATACTTGTGGGCACCACGCAGACGATCGAGCCCGTGTATAAGCGCAAGTGGTTCGAGCACAACCTAAGCGGCATGATACCAAACGTAGTGCCAAATCTCAGCCCTGAGACGTGGCAGTTCTACACGCCTGCCTATGAGCTAGATCAGCGCGTGCTCGTGCGTGCCGGCGCCATCCGCCAAAAGTGGATCGACCAGGGACAGAGCCTAAATATTTTCATGAGCCTAGACAAAGCTAGCGGTGGATATCTGAGCGAAATTTACACGCTCGCGTGGGAGCTGGGACTAAAATCGACCTACTATCTACGCTCCGAAAGCCCTGATAGCGAGAAGCTAAACAACGTAGCCGATCGCTCGATCGAGTGCGAGGGGTGTCAGTAAAAAAAATTATTTTTTAAATAAACAAGGAAAATAAAAATGGCAAGAGAAATAGATGCAGATGTCAAAAGTGTCTTGGAACTTTTACAGGGTAATATAAAATTTGTTATTCCTACATATCAAAGACCATATATGTGGGAGGCTAAAACACAATGCGAACAACTTTGGAGTGATATAATAGACTTTTTAGAAGCATATTTAAATAAAGAAAACGGAGAAGTAAATTTTACTGATGATGAATATTTTTTAGGCTCTATTGTTGTTTTTAAAAATACAAATAAAGAATATGAGGTAATAGACGGGCAACAGCGGCTAACAACGCTTACTCTTTTATATAGAGCACTATACGATCATACAAAAGAAAATAATAAAAGATCTGCTGAAATTTTTGGCAAATGTATTTGGGCATTTGACGAATATAATGGAGAATTTGATTTTACAAAAAAGAAACTGCAAAGTGAAGTTTCAACGCAATCAGATAATAAAACATTAGATCAAATATTAAGCGAACAAGGATGCACTGAAAATGTAAAAAGTAGATATATGGAGAATTTCAATTTTTTTAAAAATAAAATTGAAAGCATTTCTCATACACTTTTTATACCGCTTTGTAAAATGCTAATAGAAAACAATAAAGGACGTTTGAAAATTTTATTCATTACATGTGATGAACAAGAAAATGCTTTAAGAATTTTTAATACCCTAAACAATAGAGGTTTGCCGTTAAGCGATGCGGATATTTTCAAAGGTATAATTTACGGTTATCAAAAAAACAAAAACGATAGGGATAAATTTGCCGAGCAATGGCGTGAATTAGAAGAAAAATTAAAAGAAAATAATCTTAGCATAGATACAATCTTTACATATTATTCTCACGCTATTAGGGCCAGAAATAAGGACAAGAGCAAGGAAATCGCCGCTAGAAAATTTTATAATAAAGAGCGCTTAAGGGATGAAAAGCTTTTCCTCGAAATTCAAGAATTATCAGATTTTTGGTGTCAAGATTTTGAAGATAGAGTTAGTTTACGTGCCTCACAATTTTTTGATGTGATTGATCTTTTTCCTAATCAATACCCAAAATCATTGATTTCTGCATTCTATTTTTATTGTAAAGACAAGAATTTGGACTTTTTTGAAGACAAAAATTTACTGCCGTTTTTATCAAAAATGATAGCTAATTTACTTACAATTTATATAAATAATTCCACTGTAAATGCAATAAAAGACCCTGTCTTTAATGCTTATGTCAGCCTTTATGAAAACGGAAATTTAGATTTTAAAATTAAAACTCAAGATATCTTAAATGATAAAGATAGATTTAAAGAAGATTTTTTTAGAAGCTCAGGATTAATCAAAACTCTAACACTTTTAAATCTTTATTTGAAATATGAAACACAAGAAATTATTTATGGCGAGGTAGAACATATCTTACCTAGAAATTGGCAAGATACTTGCTATCAAGATTTAAATAAAGATGAAGCCAACAGATACATCGAAAGCATCGGCAATAAAATGTGGTTAGAAAAATCTTTAAATATAAAAGCTAGTAATCATTATTTTAAATCTAAAAAGGAGAAATATAAAGATTCAAAATTTCAAGAAGCTGTAGCGTTGTCAGAACTACCGCAAGATGAGTGGGGAAAGGATGATATTATAAATAGAGAAAATGAAATTTTTAAAACAATCAATAACTTTCTTGAAAAAAATATCTAAATTTAAAGACCGCTTTCGCGGCCTTTAAATTTCGCAGCTTACATACACCCGCAGCCACAACCTCCGCTTGATTTTATCGCGTCAAATACCGCGTCGTAATTTGGCTCCTCCGTGATCTCGGGAACGATTTGTTTGTGGATGATGACGCCGTCTTTAATGACGAAAACGGCTCTGGCTAAAAGCCCAGCAAGCGGCCCTTCGCCGATGATTACACCGTATTTTTCGCCGAATTCTCTAGCTCTAAAGTCGCTGCCGACTTTTAAATTTTTGATGCCCTCCGTAGAGCAAAATCTCCCCATCGCAAACGGCAGATCCATCGAGATCACGCTTAGTTTGATCGCCTCTTTGGCTGCCATTTTTTCGTTAAATTTACGCGTTTCCGTCGCGCAAACGCCCGTATCCAGAGACGGAACGGCGACTAGTATCTCGATACCGTTGTTGCCGCCGACCTTAAACTCGCCCAGATCTTGTCCGACAAGTGCTACTTCGGGCGCATATGAGCCAACGAATATCTCTTCGCCTTTTAGCGCGACGTCTGCGCCGTGAAATTTGACTTTTGTCATGTTTTTCCTTTGTTTTAAATTTAATCGTAACGTAGATATTACCATACTTTTAACAACGGCTGAAAAACAAAAAATCACGTAAAATTTAAGACGGCAGTTATCTATAAAGTGCTATACTATTTGACATCAATTATCAAGGAGTGACAAATGAGCGACAAAGAAATCTTAGCTTCGCTTGAAGCAAAACGCACGAAATGCGTCGTTTACACCCGCGTAATGGGCTACCACCGCCCTGTAGAGAGCTTTAACCTCGGTAAAAAAGGCGAGCACAAAGAGCGCGTCAAATTTTGCGAACGCAAAGCCTAACCTAACCGCGAGTAAAACGTGAAAGACGCTGATTTTCCGCTTTACTCGCTCACCCCCTTTACGACCCTAGACTACCCCGACAAAACGGCCTGTATAGCGTGGTTTGCAGGCTGCAACATGCGCTGCGCCTACTGCTACAACGTCCCTATCGTCACGGGCGAAGGACAGATCAGCCGCGCCGAGTTTATCAAATTTTTAGACAAGCGCAAAGGTAAGCTTAGCGGCGTGGTTTTTAGCGGCGGCGAATGCACGCTTAGCTCGGCGTTTTTGCCGCTAGCTCGCGAAGTAAAGTCGCGCGGCTTTTCGCTCAAAGTCGATACCAATGGCTCAAATTTTATCATACTTCAGCAGGCTATCTCGCTAAATTTAATCGACTACATCGCGCTTGATTTTAAAGCGACGAAGGAGAAATTTCTCAAGGTTGCGGGCTCAAATTTGTATAAAAACTTCTTGCAAACGCTTGAGTTTTTGTTGCAAACCGACTTTAAATTTGAGGTTAGAACTACGGTGCATGCGGACTTGCTAAACGAGGCCGATATCTCTGCCATGAGCGAAATTTTGTACGAGCACGGATATAGAGGCGTTTACTATCTACAAAAATTCCTCGACACGGGCGAAAATTTTGGAAATTTGACGCAGGCGAAGGCTAAATTTGATCCAAATTTGATCCGTTCTAATTTAGAAATAGGGCTTAGAAATTTTTAGTAAATTTAGTCAAATTTGGCGCTCAAAAGGGCAAATTTGGCGCGCCAAATCTCGCAAATCATCACTTCCAGTTGTGATATCTGCTAATTTTAATAAAAGTCACGATCTCTTTTAGCTCGGGCGCGTCGCTTAGAGCCTGCACTTTTACGCTATATTCGCCTTTTTCGAGCTCAGCGCGGAGCAAAACTTTATCATGCGTAAAGCCTCCGTTTGGCGCACTGTACCATGAAGTAGCGCCGTATTTTGACAGATCAAAGCTTTCGGTTAGGGTGCTTAAATTTTGTTTTAGATCGTTCACCTCGCCGCCTTTTACGTAGTTTATTTTGCGGTTTTGTAGAGATTTGAGCATAACTTTTAGCAATATTTTTTCGCCCGTGCAGGCCGCTTTTTCCTCTTCGCTCGTGCCTATAGGTTCAGGGACGCCTTGAGTCGTATAACCGTAGTAGCCGGCTAGCTTAGCAGCTGTAGTTTTCCGGCAAAACCACTTCGTAAACTCATCGCTGCCGTATCCCGGGAAGGCCTCCTCGCTAAGCTTTTCTTCCTCTTTTTGCTTTTGCGGATCTTGCGCGTAGATGAAACTTATCTCGTAGATAACGGCCTTTTTTGACGATGAAATTTATATCGGTCGCGTTACCGAACTTAGGCGTATAGGCTCTTTGTAAATGCCCTCATCAAGCGTATCGCCTCCCAAAAAATCAAACCCATAACAAAAAATGCCGATAAAAAACACCGCAAAAAAACATCAAAAATAGGCAAAATTTAACCTTCGAATTTAATGTTTTATCTATTTGGAGCGTAGGTTTTTACCTCGTATAACAAAAAATCATACACGCGCTGCTGCACGAGGCCTTCGTATTCGTCGGCGTCGATGAGCCTGCGTAGGTGCTCGAAGTCGATCTTTAACGCGTAGTTTTTGTTCGCTCTGATGGCCTGATCGATCGCTAAGAGCAAGCTATCAAGCGTCATCGGGTCTTTGCGTTTGATACGGGAGACGTATTCTCTGGTGGTTTCGATAAGTACGCGTTTGCGGTTCTCGTCGCCGCCGTAAATTTCGCTCGAGATGTCGTATAAATTTGCAAAATCGTCCTCTTCGGGATTGAGTTTGGCCGAGATGATAGCCGCAAATATCTTCGCTCGAAACTCCAGCGAGCGGTGATGATAGACTAAAAATTCCCTAAACAACGACAAAAATTTACATTTTATATCAAATCCCATGTTGCCGCCTAAAATATATTTAAGTAAAATTTGAGTAAAATCGCTCTTGCCCTTTCTTAGACCTGTGCAATGTCTCTTCTAGGCACCGCTTCAGGGTGGGAACACAGCAGAGCACTTAGGCTAGGCGTGTGCCGCAGTCATCTGAGAGAGGGTTTTTAAACCTACAAAAGCGAAAAATGCTCCTTAAAATCATCGCAAACTTTTAAAAAATTCACTCCGTCCAAGCTCTGATTTTTCTGGAAAAATTTATCCATATTATTAAAGCCTTCGGTTAGTTCGTTTGACTTCACGCCGTAGCTGATCGAGATCCCCGCCTCGAAAAACGCCGCGAGTTTATCGCAAAATTTAAGCGCTTTGCCGTCGATGGCGTTAAATTTATCCTCGTTTACGTTCTCCATCGTACCCTCGTGATGTAGAGGCTTTTTCTCGCAGATCCTGTTTTCAAACTCGTTTTTGATAAATTTGCCGCCTTCCATACGGATGCCCAGGATATAGCTAAACTCGTCTCTAAAATTTTCAGGTACAAAAGGCAAAATTTTCTCGTCTATCAGGCGCATTTCGTATTCGCTGATTATCTCGTTTAGTCCTTCGATACCGTATTTTACGGGGCTAATGATATCGCGCGTTAGCGACTCTGGCAAATCGTGAAAGAGCGCGCAAAAGAAATTATTTTCTAGCCTTGATTTGCAGGCCTTAACCTCAAGTGAATAAAAATAACTCAAAATCGCTACGACTAACATGTGGCCTAAAACCGCTGTTTCAGGGATGCGAGGCGTCTGCGCCCAGCGCTTTTGAAAGCGCAGTCTGCCGGCTAGATCGACTAGCTTGGCTAGCTTTTGATTCATCACGATTTTGCGCACGCCTATTAGCTCGTAATAATCCTCCAACTCCTCCTCCACGCGCGCTTTTAGCTCGTCTATGTCGCTTAGAAATTTGCTCGTTTGATAAACGATCGAAAACTCCCAGCGCGTCGCGAGATAGCTAGCAGCCTTTAGGATCAGGCGCTCTTTGGCGTGAGCTTTGTCTTTGTGCGTGAGATAGCGACGCATCCGCTCTAAAAATTTACCGCCCTCGACGTCCTTTACGAGCCCTTCTAGGATCGTTAGGACCCAGGCGTTGATTTGCTCGTTTTTGGTTTTTTGCATCTGATGAAACACGTCCGGGCGTATATCCGTGACTACGACTCGCGCGAGAAACTCGAAAATACCGGCCTCGATGATGTAGTTCATATCGGCATTATGCTCGAGCTTTGCGATAAAATACGCGATGATAAATTTATGCGCCTGTTTATCAAGCTCGACCAAATTCGTCATCTTCGGATAGTCGTTCCAGCGCGAGATTGATGCGGCCTTAAAAATGTGCTCGATCAGCTGCGCGCTTATCATTTATCGTCCGATTTTTTCACGACGCGAGCGCGCTTTTCGCCGGCAAATTCAGGCTTTTTAAAGCCATCTTTATTGCCTGTTCTTCGCGGTTTGTCGTCAAATTTATCTTTACTCGCGCGAGGTTTTCTATCGCCGGTTTTTGCACCTCTTTTACCAGCTCCGAAACTCTTACCGCGAGAGCCGTCTTTGTTAAATTTAGACTCGCGTGCTCCGTAACTGCCTATACCAAAACTTCGATCGCTATCTCGCGTAAATTTCTCAAATTTCGGCGCTTCAAAGCTTTGCTCTTGCGTTTTTTTGATTATCTCGTCCGAGCAAATTTCGATCACGGTATGGACGTTGCCGCGCGGGTTAAAGTCTCCCGTGATTTTCATCCATTTTGGTGCTAGCTTTCGCTCTAAAACGCCGTAAATTTCATTTATGCTATCTTCGTGGCTGATGTTGCGCGTCATGAAGCTATTGATATAAAGTTTGATCGCTTTTAGCTCGACGACGAATTTAGCCGGCACGTACTCAAGATAAATCGTCGCAAAATCAGGATACCCCGAGCGCGGACATAAGCAGCAAAACTCCGGTAGCGTTATTTTTATCTTGTAGTCGCGTTCATGTTTGTTTTCCCAGATTTCCAGGTCTTTTTCTACGTCAAATTCGCTTATTATTTTCTCACCGTATTTTGGTTCTACGACCTCGTTTTCTTGCATTTTTTTCCTTTAAATTTCTTTTGGCTTTTCTATGAAAAAGCCCTGCGCGAAGTCGGTCTGATAGCGCTCCACGACGTTAAAGAACTCCTCGTTCTCCACAAATCTCACAATAGTCTTCACGCCTAACCTTTTTGCGGTTAAATTTAGATTTTCAAACAGAGTTTTAAATTTGTCGTTTTTGATATTTTTGTTAAATTCTATGTCGTAGATAACAAAATCTATCGGCAAAAATTTAAAATACTCAAATCCGGCATTATTACCGCCGAATTTATTTAGCGCGAAGCGAAAACCTAGATTTTTATACTCCGTTAAGATTTCTTTAAATCTATTTATCTCGTCATACACCAACTTCTCGCTAAACTCGAAAATAACGCGATTTGGATCGATCTTTCCCATCTGCGTGAACTCTTTTATAAAATTTATAAATTTTATATTTCTAAGCGAGACGGATGAAATTTCGATCATAAGCGGATCGTTATCTTTAAATTTAATTTCGGATAATTTTTTAATAATATTTATATCAAAAAGCACCTCGTAGCCGTTTTTATTTGCAATATTTTGTACTTTTCGCTTTGAGACTAGGCCTTGCATATCAGTATAAATCTTAATCAAAACGTTTTTTAAATTTTGTCCGAAGCGAAGGCTTTTAACGAGCTGAGTTTGAAAAATAAATCTTTGCATATCGATGCAGTTACAGACGTCTTTTTCAAGGTCGTCGGTAACGTCTACTTTATCGTCGCTATCTTCTTCGTTTAGCTTTTGGATGAGATAAGAGACCGTGTTTTTAAGGCTTGCGGAGTGGTTTATATCTACGGCGTCAAATTTAATCTTTAACTCGATATTATAAATCCCGTCGTTTAAAAGACTCTTCTCAAAAACGCTTAAAAGATGGAGTAACTCGGTATTTTTACTCTCGCAAAAGATCAAAAAATATTCGTTTGAATATCTGCCGATAAGCGTATTTTTAGAGACCTTTTCGTTTAAAAATTTTTCCAGCCGCTCGACTAATCGTTTTAGCAAAATATCGGTGCTTACAAAGCTATAACGCTCGTTTAGATCGTTTAAATTTTCGACCTTTAGCATTACCGCATTACCGCCGCTCTTGCCTTTAAATTTAGAAGCCTGTTTTGAAAGTAGGCGTAAAATCTCATCTCTACTAAAGGCTTTGGTTATCTGATCTAACGTACTTGTTTGAAAGCTTTGATAAATTTTATAAACCGTAAAATAAACCTGACACAAAACCAAAATCGTGATCAAAATAATGTCATCGGCGTCAAATTTAACCTCTTCTTTTTTAATAAAAATATAGACTAAAATGATAATACTGAAAAAGAGTATCGAAGATACTTCAAGTGCGGTTTTAAACCGATGGGATCTCTCTTTTAGTTCTGATTTTAGCATCTCACACGTCCAAATGTTTCACGTCTTTTGCGTGCTCTTGTATGTAGTTTCTTCGTGGTTCGACTTCATCGCCCATAAATAGATTAAACGTATCCGAGGCACTTACGGCATCATTTATGTTTATTTTTAGCAAGCGGCGGTTTTCCGGATTCATCGTCGTCTCCCAAAGCTGCTCGGGATTCATCTCGCCAAGACCTTTATAGCGCTGGATATAAGCGCCTTTTTTGGCATTTTTTTCTATCTCCTCTAGCACGTCTAGCACATCGCCTTTTAGCTCTACGCCGCGCTCTTTTATTTTTTGACTGATATAAAGCGCTTCCTCGTAAAGCGGATTTGTAAATAAATTTTCATTTACTAAAAGCTCTTCTAGGCCGCTTTCGGTTTGTACGTAAATTCGCGCTTCTTCTTCGCTGACGTATGAGTTTAGGATATTGTGTCCCTGCGCCTCTAAATAATTTTTCAAAATTTCATAAATTTCGCCGTAGCTTTTTGAAACAATATCTGGATTTTCGATCATATATCTAACTGCAGAAATCACGCTAAATCGCTTTTCAAGCTCTTTTAACACGCTTCTATAAGCCGCGACTATCTTTAAAAAGTCTATAAGATCAGCGTTTCCGATACCTTCAAACTCAACCCCTTCGATGCCGGTTTCTATTAGAAATTCATTAAGCGCTCTTTCGTCTTTTAGATAAATTTCTTTTTTACCCTTTTTATAGCGGTAAAGCGGCGGCTGAGCTAGATAGATATGACCGTTTTCCACGACTTTGTGTAAAAATCTAAAGAAAAAAGTTAAAAGCAGAGTCTGGATGTGGCTACCGTCTACGTCGGCATCGGTCATGATGATGATTTTGTGGTAGCGAAGCCTCTCGGCGTCAAATTCGTCGCCGATACCGCAGCCTAGCGCGGTTATCATATTTTTTATTTCGTCCGATTTTAAAATTTTATCTAAGCGCGATTTTTCAACGTTTAAAATTTTACCTTTTAGCGGCAAAATTGCCTGAAACACTCTATCGCGTCCTTGTTTGGCCGAACCGCCCGCAGAGTCGCCCTCCACCAGATAAAGCTCGCTAATAGCTGGATCTTTACTCTGACAGTCGGCTAGTTTACCCGGCAGAGTTCCTATGCTTAGACCCTCTTTTTTACGCGTTAGATCGCGAGCTTTTTTGGCAGCTTCGCGTCCGCGCGCCGCCATCAGCGCTTTTTCCATTATCGCGCGAGCTTCGATCGGATTTTCTTCAAAATACTTGCTAAGTACCTCAAAAACCATCTTTTGAACGATCGGTTTTACGTAGCTTGAGCCTAGTTTTCCCTTTGTTTGGCCTTCAAACTGCGGCTCGGGAACTTTTACGCTAACTACCGCAATTAGGCCTTCGCGAATATCTTCGCCGGTGATTTTCGTGTCTTTTTCGCGAGCTGCGGCGTTTGCTGCGATATAGTTTGTTATCACGCGAGTTAGACCCGCGCGAAATCCCGCTTCGTGCGTACCGCCGTCAGGGGTTTTGATATTATTTACGAAGCTTAGTAAATTTTCGCTATAAGTATCGTTATACATCAGCGCAAAATCAACTAAAACGTCCTCTTCGCCGCCGCTAAAGGATACGGCTTTACTTACGGCTTCGTTTTTATTCATATCCGTTACAAAGCTCTCAAGTCCACCTTCGTAGTGAAAGCTCTCGCTTCTACCGTTTCTTTGATCTTTGAAATTTATCGTGATTTTCGGGTTTAGATAGGCTAGCTCGCGAAAACGTTTAGTTAAAATTTCATCGTTAAATTCCGTAACCTCAAAAATGCTGTCATCCGGCCAAAACTCTACCTGAGTTCCCGTTCTATTCGTGGTTTTTATAACTTCTAGGTCGCTTTGAGGAATACCTTTTGAAAATTCTTGTCTATGTAGTTTGCCTTCACGTTTGATATTTACGACAAGTTTTTTAGAAAGGGCGTTTACGACGCTAACGCCGACGCCGTGCAGACCGCCTGAGACTTTATAAGTATCTTTATCAAATTTACCGCCAGCGTGAAGTACGGTTAAAACGACAGTTGCGGCTGAAATTTTCTCCGTAGGGTGCATATCGACCGGTATACCGCGACCGTTATCGGTGATGATAGCAGAGCCTTCGCGCGTTAGTTCTACGTCTATCGTATCGCAGTAGCCCGCCATTGCTTCGTCTATGGAGTTATCGACGACCTCGTAGATCATGTGATGTAGGCCGCTTACGTTAGTGTCGCCGATGTACATGCCGGGGCGTTTTCTAACCGCTTCGAGTCCTTTTAAAACTTTAATATTTTCCGCGCCGTAATTTTGCTGCATTATTTACCTTTTATTTTTATAAATTTATCGGCATGATTACCGTTTTTAGCTCGTTTGAGCTAACCGTGAAGGCTAAATTCGAGTCGTTAAATCCAAATTCGAAATGTTCCTCTTCGATATTTTGCAAGAAATCAAGCAAATATCTATTTTTTACGCCGACGTAAATTTCGCTTTCAAGCCCAGTTGCAAAATCAATCGAAGTTTTAGCTTCCGAATTATCCTCGACTATGCTTTCAAAACTTACCGTTTGCGGGGCAAATATTATTTTGGTACTTTCAGACATTATAGAAACGGTTTTTATGCCTTCTATCATTTTATCTCTGCTTAATCTTAGACGTTTTTTTATCTCTTGCGGGATTACTCTATTATAATCCGGAAATTTGCCGTTAATTAGCTTCGTAAAAAACTCGAAATTCGAGCTTTGAGCTATCAAAGTCGTATCGTCGTAGTAAATTTCTATTTTATCAAAAAACAATTTTTGAATTTCGCCGATTGCTTTTTTCGGGATTATTAGCGAAAATTCGCTCTGCGTAGGGGTTTCTAGTCTAAAGACGCTTAGCCTTTTAGTATCGGTTCCTACTATGTTTATATAGTTTTGCTTTATATCGATAAATGCGCCGTTTAGTTCAAATTTAGGGTTATTATTGTCGATACTAGGGAATATTTTTTTTAGACTTCGGCCTAGCATTACGGCATCGACTTCAAATTTATTTTTATTTTCTACAGTAGGAAAATTCGGAAAGTCTTCAAATTTATACATAGGAAGTTTGTATTTTGAGTTTTTTTGCTTTATATAGAGATAGTTATTTAGCGTTTCTAGCGTAACTTCTTCGTCTTTTAGACTTCTTATGATATCAAGCAGTTTTTTACCGTTTGCGGTAGCGTTTCCTTCGTCCATGATTTTGACGTTTGAGAGTTTATAGGCTAGACCGATTTCGTGATCGGTTGCTTTGACGTTTAAAATACCGTCTTTAGCTGCGATAAATATATGCGAAGTTATAGCGCTTAAATCTCTTTTTTCTAAATAAGGATTTGCATTGTTTATTACGCTTTCTAGAGCGTTTTTGTTAATTGCGACTTTCATTTTTTTCCTTTTGTTTTTAAATTTCTTTTAGTAGCATTAGTAGGGTACGTGAAAATGTTAATATCCTTTTTTAATCCTGTAAATAGGTATTTTGCGGCGTTAATAAAATCTTGATTTTTTTCACTTTTATTCACGTTTTTACTCTTTGGTTAAAATTTTATTTTTTAGTTCTTCGACGCGAACTTTAAAATATTCGTTCGTTTCGATTAGTTCGTTTATTTTTTTGATGCTGTGGCTTACGGCCGAGTGATCTTTCATGTTAAAAAACTGCGCGATCTGCGGCATCGAGTTTGGCGTCAAATTTTTAGCCAGATATATCACGATGCGTCTAGCCTCGACGATATTTTTTGAGCGCGATTTACTTTTCATATCGCTAGGTTTTATATTTAGCTCTTTACTCACGGTTTCTACGATGCTCTCTAAATTTATATTTTCGCGTTTTTCTTTTATCTGATCGCGCAGGATATTTTTAGCAAATTCTAGCGTGATTTCCTGCCTCATCAGCCTTGCGTAAGCGTTTAAATTTATTATCGCGCTTTCGATTTCTCGGATGTTATCGCCCATGTTCGTAGCGATATAGTTTATGACGTCGGTACCAAGATAAATTTTATCAAATTCGCATTTTTTATTGATAATTGCGATTTTAGTATCAAGTTCTGGCGGCGTGATATCGGCGATGATACCCCACTCAAAACGCGTCCTTAGCCTATCTTCAAAGCCTTTTAGCAGCTTTGGTTGGCGGTCTGAGGTCATCACGATCTGGCCGTTTTTGGCGTGAATCTCGTTAAACGTATGAAAAAATTCCTCTTGGATTTTATCCGTTTTTCCTAAAAACTGCACGTCGTCGATGAGTAAAACGTCGCAGTTTCGGTACTTTTCGCGAAATCGCTCCATCGAGTGGTTGTTGAGATTATACGTAAAATCCGTGATAAACTGCTCGCTCGTGACGCAAATAACCATTTTGCCGCCGTTTAGGCAAAAATTTCCGACCGATTGCAAAAGGTGAGTTTTGCCAAGTCCCGTCGGGCCGTAGATGAAAAGGGGATTGTAAATTTTACCCGGTTGCTCGGAGACGGCTTTTGCGCTTAAAAAAGCAAATTGATTCGAGTCGCCGACGACGAAATTTTCAAAAGTGTAGCTTGGATTTAGCAGGCTGCTTTGTGCTTTTATCTCTTTGACGTCCACTTTTTTGGCCGGTTTGCTTGCGGTTTTAGTCGGAGCTTGGACTTCGACGACCGGCTTTTGCCCGGTTTTTACTTCAAAAAGATGAGCGATTTTAGCGGCATATTTGGTCTGGATAAATTTAGCGATTATTTCGTTTGGCGCGTTAAATACGACGTTTGTCGAATTTGAGCTTTTTTCGTTAAATTTAAGCTGCTTGATGTAGCATTCAAATTCCGACGGTAAAATTTCTTTGGAAAGTAGCTCCAAAACCTCGTTTGCGACCAAATTTTTGCCTTTAAGATTGATTCGCTAGATTTTATCTTAAATTTGTTAAAATGGCGTTGAAATTCGTTTTTTCACGATGTGAAAAAAGCGTGAAAAACTATTGAAAAGGACGAGATGAAAATTTTAGGAATCGATCCGGGATCGCGGAATTGCGGCTATGCGATCGTCGAAAAGACGACCGTGAAAACTCTTTTGATCGAGGCGGGACTAATCAAAATAAAACCGAATTCTTTACAGTATCAAATCACCGAACTTTGTGAGGGACTTGACCTTATTTTTAAAAATCATAAATTTGACGAAGTGGCGATCGAGGACATATTTTTTGCGTATAATCCAAAAACGGTTTTGAAGCTCGCGCAGTTTCGAGGGGCGCTCAGTCTTAAAATTTTGCAGCTTCACGGCGATTTTGCCGAGTATACGCCGCTTCAGGTTAAAAAAACCGTCACGGGTAAAGCCAAGGCCGACAAAGAGCAGGTGGCCTTTATGGTTAAGAAAATTCTCGGTATCACGAAAGAGATCAAGCCGCTTGATATAACAGATGCCATCGCTATTGCGCTAACGCATGCGAATAATTTACGGCTGAAGGGTTAGTTTTTAGATGAGCTTAGTTAAAATTTGCGCTAAATTTTAGTTTATTTCACGGCGTGAGCGGTTAAATTTGATGCTAAAACCCGGCGGTAAATTTAGTAAATTTTACTCCGCTAGCCCCAAAGCCCGAAGCTCGTTTAGGCCGTCTGCTATGGGCTCTCTAAATTTTTTAGGACGCGACGTAGGCACGGTTAGCACGATGTCCTCTCGGCCGTCGTCTAAAAAATCTTTTAAATACGCCGTCACGTAGCTAAATTTACTCTCAAACTCCTTGCTAAGCTGATTTAGAGAGTGAAATTTATCTCGTCTTACGACAAACTGCGTTGAGGTATCAAGCACGAAAAGCCGCGCGGGGATGCCGTCATAATCAAAGCTAGAAAGCCTTGCCTCGCTGATATCAAGAGCCCAGTCGGCACGGCTATAAAAGTCTTGCCTAAAAGCCTCTATTTTGCGCTGGAGTTCTGGATTTTTATGCGTCATAAAGCCGCATTTGTTTATGCGAAACGAGGTGATTTTGCCCTTGATTTTGACGCGGTAAAAGAGCACGGAGTCCAGTATGCCGTAGTCGTTAAAGCAAGTATTTTCAAGCAAAACGTCCCTTAAAACGCAAGGACCGAAAAAACAAGACCTAAAAGTACACCCGATAAAATTTACCCCGCTTATCGTCTGCGGGTTTTCTAGGTCGTTATCAAGCCCTATGTCGCAGTTCATAAACTCTACGTTTTTAAAGACTAGCCAGCCGCTACTTTTGTTTTGCACGCTTTTATCTTCTGTAAAATCAATCAAACGACCTCCCGCTAGATTTGCTGCCGAATTTTCGCTTGGGCCTGCTAACTCGTTTATTAACTGCACTAAATTTCGCTTGAAAAATTTTTGATTTTGGATTATTTTCATCGTTTTTATTTCATCGCTTATTTTTGTCGCAAAAGGCGTTAAATTTGAGCTAAAAGCATAAATTTAACGCCTTAAAAGCTACCAAATTTAGCCAAAATCGCCAAAGTCTGGCTCACTCGTCTTTTTTCTCGTCCTCTTTTTTGCCGATCTTTTCTTTGGCGTTTTTTATTAGATTTTCGGCGGCTTTGTAGAGCTTCTCGCCTAGTTCTTTTGATTTTGCTTTGAGATTTTCGCCGATCTCACTCGCATTTATCGCGCTTAGCTTCTCCTGCGTTCGTTTTTCAAAGTCGCCGATATCTTTTTTGAGCGCTTCGAGGCGTTCTTTGGCGTTAAAATTTTCTTTAAATTTATCGCCGGCTTGACCGACTTCGCGCTTTAACTCCTCAAATTTTGCTCCCGCAAGGCTCGCGAATTTATCGATATTTTCGTTAAATTTTAGCTCCTCTAGCTGAAGCTCGATCTGGCGGGAAACATCGTTTTGTAGCCGCTTAAATTTGGCGAAGTAGCTATCTACCGACTCGTCTAGGATTTCGTTTATCACCGCAGCAGACGGCTCATCCGAGCGCGCCATATCGCGCAGCATCGCTACAAACCTCTCCTCGAGCCTTATAAATTCTTTAGCTTCGCCTAGCAGTGTCTGGCCGTCCGGGGCAAATTTGATCTCCTCGATAAACTTCTCCGTCCTTTTGCCAAGCGCCTCTTTTACGCCGCCGATTGCGCCTGCGATTAGCTCTTTGGCAAAGGCCTGATTGATGCCCGCTATCTCGCTTGACGCCTCGCAGACCGTCCTTGCGATCTCTAGGATGCGCTCTTTGCTCGCTTCGCCCTCGTTTATCGCGCTAAGCACAACGTTTTTGGCGATTTGCCAGGCGGTGTCTTTTACGTCGTCGCCCTTTTCGATCGCGGTGAGAAAAGCCGCTTCGGTGGTTTCTTTGAGGATGCCCAGCATTTGCAGCTCGCAGAGCATCTTTTCGTCTATCGCGGTTAAAATTTCGTCCTTATCCGCCAGGTCGCTGCTTTTGATGAAATTTTCCATATTTTCAAGCAGCTCGCGAACGTCGTTTTTGATCTCGTCTTTTTGCGCGTAAATTTGCCGCTCGATCTGCTCTTTTTCGTAGATTAGGCGGTGGATATACTGCTCTTTTGCTTCGCTGAGCGCGTCGCCCGCGCTTTGGATGAGGTTGGCGACGTTTTGGCGGTTTAGCAGATCCTCGCTCTTTAGCGCCTCGCAAATTTGCTCAAATTCTTTAGCTAGAGCCGCTTTTGCGTCGCCGTCTTTTGCGCTTTTGACGCTTTTTCTAAACTCGCTTAGAGCAAATTCCCTGATCAAAACGGAAATTTGCGGGTCGTTTTTGTTCTCTTTTATGGTTTGTATGAAGACTAAATTTTGCATAAAAGTCCTTATAATACGTATTTGCAAACGCGTCTTAGCGCGGAAAAAATTTCTAACCGCTCCTCGTTAGAATTAACTAAAACGCTTAGATTGTAGCTTTTGTATTTGCCCTCTTTGCTCGATTTTGACGGCGTTATCTTGTGCTGCCTCTCGCCTACGACGCTCTGCGCGATAGCTTGGGCATCGCCGCTTTCTTCGATGATGATTTTGTATTCCCAGAAATTTGGGTACGAGATTTGGGGTTCTTTATTTAGATCGCACGTAGTCGCCACTTTTGCCTCCGCTTTTACTTTCTAGTTTTATGTCCGTTATTTGCATAGTTTTATCTATCGCTTTTATCATGTCGTAGACCGTTAGAAGTCCGACGCTAACGCCCGTTAGCGCTTCCATCTCGACGCCGGTTTTACCGTCTATCTTGACGCTAACGGTTAGCTTGTAGGCGCAGATATCAGCTAGCTCTTCGATGTCGCAGTTTATACCGCTGATTAGCAGTGGGTGACACATCGGGATGAGTTCGCTCGTCTTTTTCGCGCCCATTATCGCGCCTACGACGGCGGTTTGCAGGACGGGGCCTTTTTTGCCGGTGTTGTTTTTGATCGCGTCAAAGGCTTCGCGCGACATTTTTATGATACCGCTTGCTACGGCTATGCGCGTAGTTACGCCCTTGTCGCTTACGTCGACCATTTTGGGGCGGTCGTTTTCGTCTATGTGAGTTAGCATTTTCGTCCTTTTGCCTAAAACGCTAAATTTAATTAAATTTGAGCTAGGCGGAGTAAATTTATGAGAAAGATTATAACTAAAAAAGCTTAATGAATAAGACAAAAACGCCCCGGCAGGGGGAGCCGAGGCGCCGTTACAAAAAGGAGGTTTTCTTGTCGGACGCGCAAATCATACCAAAAAGGTCTAAATTTTATCCCAATTTTTCGTAAATATATTATTCCTTGCTTTTCGCGTAGGCTATAGCGCCTGATTTCAGACGTTTTAACCCCTCTAGTACGCGCGATCTTTGTGTGGCGATATTGAGGCGCAAGAAGCATTTTTCCTCGCCTCTGTACGCGTTGCCGTCGTTTAGCCAAAGCCCCGCTTTTTGGCGTAAAAATTTATGAAAATCGCTCGCGTCGTCGCAAATTTCGCGGCAATCAAGCCAGAGTAGATACGTGGCGTCCTGCTCTACAAGCCTGATCTGCGGCAGTTCGTTTTGTAAAAACTCGCTCACGATTTTGCGGTTTTGCTCTACGTATTCGCGCATCTGCTCGAGCCACGCTTCGCCTCGCTCAAACGCCGCTATCGCCGCGATACAAGAAAATGCGTTACCCTCGCCGACCTCGTCGTCGTTGATGGCTTTTGCCATTTTGGCGCGCAGTTTCGGGTTTGGCACTACGGCGGCTGAGCTTTGCAAGCCTGCGATGTTAAAGGCTTTTGTAGGCGAAACGCAGGTGATCGAGATGTTTTTGCAAGTCTCGCTCGCGCGGATAAAGGGCACGTAGCTTTTGCCCGGGCTCGTTATGTCGCAGTGAATCTCGTCAGAAATCACCAAAACGCCGTATTTGGCGCATAGTTCGCCGATTTTGGCTAGTTTTTCTTCGCTCCAAATTTTGCCTACGGGATTGTGCGGGTTGCATAGGATAAACATCGTCGTTAGCGGGTCGGCGAGCTTTTCTTCGAGGTCGGCAAAATCTATATCGTAGCCGCGCCCGTCGTAGGCTAGCTCGTTTGCGAGCGCGACCCTGCCGTTGTTTTCGATGCTGCGGTAAAAGACGTGATAGACGGGGCTTTGGATCACGATTTTATCTCCCACGCTCGTAAATTTGCGCACTGCAGAGCTGATGATCGGTATCACGCCCGTGCAAAAAATCAGCCAGCTAGGATCAAATTTGACGTCGTGACGCCTACTCCACCACGAGCAAACGGCATCGTTCCACTCCCGCGGCACGTAGGAGTAACCAAAAACTCCGTTATCCAGGCGCTTTTGCAGCGCTTCTAAAATTTCGGGCGCGACCATAAAATCCATATCCGCCACCCACATCGGTAGCTCGCCCTCGTTTGTTCTCCACTTTGACGAGTACGTCCCGCTTCGCTCTACAGGCGCGTCAAAATCGTATTTCATTTGCTCTCCTTGCGTGATTTTTGCGGATATTTTAGCAAATTTCGGGCATAAATTTACAAATTTAATCGTATTTATATTTTTGAAATTAATTTTTAATGCGATATTTTTTATAATTTGGATTAAATCCTTTAAGGAGCTAAAATGATAACGATAAACTCGCGGCTAGCAAGCCCGAATTTAAAGATCGGCAAATCTCTTGTCAGGTTGATTCAAGGTTTTATTTACAGGTATTTGCCGGATGCCGAGCACGAGGGATACAGGCATGAACCCAGCGGTAAAATTTTTAAACGAACGAATTTCGATTTTTTGCTAAACGGGGCTGATTTACGCGTTAGATTTACCTCTTACGAGCCGGAATTTGAAAAAATAATCGCGCTTGCCGCGTTAAAAGACGGGCTAAATTTGGGAAAAATCCACACACTAGATACCACCGTTGCCGTCGGCGAACACAGAATTACGCAAAGCAAAGCAAGGCTGCAAGGCTGCGTGATATGCTCGGTACAAGGGCTTTTGGGGCATAAAGTCTATTTAGAACCGCAAGATTCAAGGCATCTTGAGATGATGAAAACAAACGCCTTACAAAGATTTGAAACGCTTTCAGGGCGCAGATACGACGGCGAATTTGAGCTAAATTTGCTCCGCCAAGATTTAGAAAAACCGCTTTATTTTTACTACGGCAACAACCAAACGCCGGCAAAAGCGTGGCCTGCCGTTTGGGATATCAAGGCTCTGCCAGAGCTCATAAATATAATGCTAGACGCCGGAGTAGGCGGCGGATGTATGAACTGCGGAGCGGGGTTTTTAGAGGCGATATAGATAAGCCTTGTATAACTGCTTTGACGCGGTTAAATTTATAAAGCCGTTTTACGCTAAATTTAACGAAAGCGGCTTGATTTATTTCGCAAAAATCTTTATAATACGGCTCAAATTCGACCCAAAGGATAAGCTTAATGCCTTGCCCCATGTTTAAGACTATTTAATCTTAACAAAAAAACAGCCAAATTTTTAAATAATTACACGTTTTTAAACATTAATATAAATTTACTTCTATCGCCGAGAAGGGCGCATTGTAATTGCATTTTTAAAAACAAAGCCAAACAGTGTCTAAAATTCGGGCGAAATTTATTTAGCAGGGTTTTTTATAAATTTTACTTTAGCCTGCGAAAAAGCGGTTGCCACCCGCCTTTTACTTACGCTCTCTTGGACGATTTTGACGGAGGCTTAAATTTGCTACCCGCGGCAGGCTACGTGCCTAGCCTTGGTCGCAAATTTGGGCGCCAACCGCCAAACTCGCCTCAAGATAACGCAATTAAAATTTAAATCCAAAAATCACAAAATTTAAAAAAGGAATTAAAATGATAAAAAGTTACGTTACGGGTTTCCCGCGAATCGGAGAAAAAAGAGAGCTAAAACGCGCGCTAGAAGGCCTTTGGAGTAAAAAAGAGGGCTTTAGCGAGGAGAATTTGCTAAGCGTCGCTAAAACGCTAAAAAATAGACACTGGCAATACCAAAAAGACGCCGAAATTTCGGCTATCAGCGTGAACGATTTTTCGCTTTACGACTTGATGTTAGACGCCATCGTGGCATTTGGTGCGGTACCGCCTAGATTTGCGAATTTAAGCGGATTAGAGCAGTATTTCGCCTGCGCTCGCGGCAACGAAAAAGGCGTAGCGATGGAGATGACTAAGTGGTTTAACACGAACTACCACTACATCGTGCCCGAACTTAGCGCCCAGACGTCGTTTAAACTTGACGCGTCAAAAATCATTAACGAATACGAAGATGCAAAGGCCGCGGGCGTAAAAGGCAAGATAAATTTGATCGGCCCTATCACGTTTTTAGCGCTTTCAAAGACCACCGACGGCAGCTGCGCGCTTTGCCACATAGACGCGTTAACGGCGCAATACGTCAAGCTTTTGGAGCAAATTTCAAAGCTAGACGGCGAAATCCTAGTCCAACTAGACGAGCCGATATTCGTAACTAGCAAGGGCGACGCGCTAACTGATAAAATCGCGCCCGTCTACGAGAAGCTAACCGCGGCCGCAAGCAACGTAAAAATCGTGTTTATGACCTATTTCGAACACGCGCTAAAAGCCGTGGACGAAGCGCTAAAAACTAAAATTTACGGCATCGGGCTTGATTTTGTTTACGGCGAGAAAAATATCGAGGTGCTGCCTGCTATCGCAAACTCTAACGTGAAGCTTTTTGCAGGCGTCGTAAACGGCAGAAACGTGTGGAAAAGCAACATCGACGAGCGCGTAAATTTCGTCAAACAAATAGCGCAAAAACTAGGCGGCAAGGACTTTTACGTAGGATCTAGCTGCTCGCTGCTTCACGTGCCTTTTACCCTAAAATACGAAGAAAAGCTAAATCCCGAGGTCAAAAGCTGGCTAAGTTTCGCCGTTGAAAAACTAAGTGAAATCGCAATCATCGCAAAGCTTGCAAACGGCGCGGCTCTAAACGAAAACGAAGCTAAAATTTATGCCGAAAATAAAGCCAGCGCGAATTCCCGCGCGAATTCGGCTCTCATCCACGACGCCGCCGTTCAGGCTCGCGTCGCGAATTTAACCAAATTCGAGCGCGAAGAGAAGTTTGAAGACCGCATCAAAATCCAGCACGAAGTCCTAAACTACGGTGTCTTGCCGACTACGACGATAGGTAGTTTCCCACAAACGGTAGAGCTTCGCGTTCTGCGCCAAAATTTCAAAAAAGGCGAGATCAGCGAGCAGCAATATAACGACGGCATCAAAAAATACATCGACGAGTGCGTGAAATTTCAAGAAGACGTCGGACTTGACGTGCTAGTCCACGGCGAGCCGGAGAGAAACGATATGGTCGAGTATTTCGGCGAGCAGATCAAAGGCTACGCGTTTAGCGAAAACGGCTGGGTGCAAAGCTACGGCAGCCGCTGCGTGAAGCCGCCTTTGCTTTTCGGCGACGTGAGCCGTCCAAAAGCGATGACGGTCGAGTGGATATCCTACGCGCAAAGCCGCACGAAAAAGATAATGAAAGGCATGCTAACGGGCCCGGTAACTATCCTAAACTGGAGCTTCGTGCGCGACGATAAGCCGCGAGCTGATATCGCTAAGCAGCTTGCTCTATGCATCTACGACGAGATTGCTGACCTACAAGACGCGGGCATAAAAGTCATCCAAGTAGACGAGGCCGCGTTTAAAGAGGGCTATCCGCTACGCGACGAAAACATCGGCGCATACGAGAAATTCTCGGTTGATTGCTTTAAGCTCTCGGTCGCTTCGGCTCGCGCGCAGACGCAGATCCACACTCATATGTGCTACTCGGAGTTTAACGACATTATTAAGACCATCGAGGCGATGGACGCCGACGTCATCAGTATCGAGACGGCTCGCAGCGGTAACGAACTGCTAAAAATCTTTAAATCTGTGGGCTACAAACAAGAAGTAGGCCCGGGAATCTACGATATCCACAGTCCGCGCGTACCAAGCGTCGACGAGATGGTCGCGCAGATCAGGGCGCTGCTAGAAGTGTTGCCCAAAGAACAACTCTGGATCAACCCCGACTGCGGCCTAAAAACCCGCAAATGGGAAGAGGTCGAGCCGAGCCTAAAAAATCTCGTGCAAGCCGTCAAAATCGTGCGAAATTCGTAAATTTAGAGCTTCGCTCAAATCTCGCTGCCTTTTTTGCTATCTAGCTAGCAAACGGGCGGCGGTTTAAATTTAGCGGCTTTGCGCTAGGTTGATTTTGCTTTTTTGGCGCGAATTTAGCGCGGGTAAAATTGGACTTAAATTTGCGAAATAAAGTTAGTCGCAAAGCAAAATTTACGGGATTCTCGGCTAAAAGCAAACTAAATTTTCTTCCGCGCCGCAAGCGTAAATTTAGCCTTAAACGCCGCGCTTTCTACATATTAAATTTGGAAATTTCATGCTAAAAGAAAAAATTTTAAATAAAGAAAAAAATCTTTTGCTCTACGCTTTGACGCCGCCCAAGGCCGAATTTAAAGAGGCCAAGCTGCGCGAGATAGCAGATCGCTGGACGGCGCGCATAGAGAGCGTAAACGCAGACGGACTCGTGCTTTACGAGGTTCAAGACGAAAGCGACAGAAGCGACGCGCAAAGGACGTTTGAGTTTAGCGGGACGCTAAGTCCGCAAAGCTACTACGCAAACTATCTAAAAGTCGCGACGCCTAGCGTTTTTTACCGAGTCGCGGGCGGATACGACGAGAGCGAGTTTCGCGCGGCTTTGGCGGCTCAGAGTGCGGATTTATGCGTGCTTGTCGGAGCTACGTCTAGCGCGCAAAAAACAAGGCTGGATTTGACTCGCGCCTACGAGATCGCGGGCGAATTTAAAAATTTAGCCTCAGGCGGCATATGTATCGCCGAACGCCACGGCAAAAAGGGCGACGAGCCGCAGCGGATGCAAGAAAAAATCCGCCTCGGGGCTAAATTTTTTATCTCACAAGCGATTTTTGACGCGGATTTAGCGCGCAAATTTTTAGAAGACTGCGCGGCGGCCGAGATTAGCGAGCCGATATTTCTCACGTTTTCGACAGCGGGCAATCCAAAAACGCTGGAATTTATAAAATGGCTAGGCGTGAGCGTGCCGCAAAGCGTCGAAAACAGGCTAAATGCAAGCGAGGACTATCTAGCGCAAAGCTGCGAAATCATCAAAGAGATTTGGAGCGAACTTAAAAGCTTCGGCGATAAAAACGGGCTAAATTTAAGCGCAAATATCGAAAGCGTGATGGCAAAACGCGCCGAGATCGAAGCGAGCTTAGAGCTAGCCCGCGAGTTTAGGTTGCTTTAAGGCAAGCGGTAAATTCGGGCGAAAAATCGCACCGCAAAGCAAATTTTACCTTTGCGCGGCTTTGGTTAAATTTAGATGCTTTTGCCCAGAGCTTAAAATCTGCAAGCGCTAAATTTAAAGAAGCGAAATTTAAGCGCAAAATCGCGGATAAAGCCCGAAAATACGCGAACGGCGTAGGGCGTAAAATCGCTTTTGCGTTAGCTTTAAATTTAGCCGCTCTTGCTAAAAGCTAAAATTTTACGGACGCTAAATTTAAGCGGCGTTTAGATAGATTTAAAATGATTTGCTCGCTTGCGGACGGGGTTAAATTTACGCGTAAATGCGGCGACTAACGTGAAGCAAAACGGCAAATTTACGGACGGGCAAAATAAAACGAAGCAGCGTAAACCGAAGCTAGACAAAGCGACGAGTGGATTAAATCTAAGCAAAAAACGCGAGATAAAAACCGCGTAAATTTAAGAAAAAGCAAGACAAAAAAGCCGTAAAATTTAAGCGCAAACGTTAGATTAAAATTTAGCCGCCTTGTTCAAAATCAATCGCCGCGGCAAAATTTAGCCGTATTTAACGGCTTTGGTTTGCGAGCCGCAAGCCGTAAAAAGCGGCCAAACCGCGCAAAGGAGCTAAAACGGAGACTTTATTTACCTTTATTTTCGTCGGCGCATTTGTAGCGCTTTTCGCGCTTCCGGCAGCTTCTAATCTTTTTGCGGCCTTAGGCGAAAAACCCGCCCGAAATTTAAGCGAAAACGCCCAAAATACAGCCAAAAGCGAGCTTTCGCCCGAGCTAAAAGAGCTAGAAAACGAGCGCTTAATTTTGGTCGCCGCTACCAAAAAAGCAAATTTGATCGGCCTTGGCGCGGGCATTTGTGCGGGCGCTGCGATAACGTATCTTTTAGACGCGATTTTCGGCGCTGCGATAGGCGCGCTTGTTTATACTTTTACGACGATGCTCATTACCGCATCAAAAAGGCACGAATTTAGGGCGAATTTTAAGCGTCAAATCATAGAAAAGATCGTAAAAAAGCACGGTCTTAGCTACGATAAAGACCGCGGATTGGGGCTTGCCGAGTTTTTTACGATTTACGATTGCAGGGTCGATGAGTGGAGTAGCGAGGATCTCATAAGCGGCGAGATAGAGGGCGTTCGCGTCAAATTTAGCGACTTTTACGCCGCCAAAATTGTAAAAAAGAAAAATAGCACCGAGACGGTCGTGCTATTTCGGGGCGTGCTTTTTAAGGCCGATTTTAATAAAAAATCAAACTGCATAACGCAAATCGCGCACGCGGGTTCGCGAAATTTAGCGATCTACGGGCAGCGGGCTAGTATGGACGATGCGAGGTTTGAAGAGATTTTTGACGTGTATACGACCGATCAGATCGGCGCTAGATACGTCCTTACGCCCGTGATTATGGAGAGATTTCGCGAGGTTTGCGAGAGATTTGGCTGCCCCGTAAATGCCGTTTTTAAGGACGGTCAAATTTTTATCGCCGTGGAGACTCGGCGCGACGACTTTGAGCCGCAGCTTGGCAAATCGCTAACGGACGAAGCGACTTTGGCTGCTTACGAAAGCGAGATAGAAAGCTTTACGCAGATAGTAAAAGAGCTAAATTTAAACCGCAAAATTTGGTAGCGCGGCAACGCGGCAAGCGGCGCGCAAACGAAAACGAAAGGGAAAAATGTTTGAACTAAATAACGAACAAAAGGCGTATTTCGGGCTTGATGCAGTGCAACAGAGCTGGGAGCGGGTAGAGTTTGCCGGGGATAGATTTAGACCCGCTAGCGTGCTGTATTTTGAGGGCGACGTCATCAAAAAGCACGTGGTTTCCACGGACGATCTTTATGCGGAATACGGCTACGACGAGGCGACTAAGGGGCGCGAGATACTGCTACCTAAAACCGCAAAAGGCAAGGAGATGAAACTAACGCCCGCAAATTTTGAAAAGCGCACGCCTCTTGGAGTCTATCTGTACGCCGATAAATACAGCCTGCGAATCGCTAGCTTTGCCTCGCAGACTACGTTTTACGACAGCGTATGGGAGAGCGGACACGGACGCAAGATGGATTTTAGAAGCGAGATAGAGCGCTTTATCGCGGAGTCAGACTCGGATCACGCGCGTAAGATCGAGGAGTTTAAGAAAGCGGGCCGTAAAAATATCAAATTTAAAAGTGGGGATTTTTTCCGCTTTAAGCTTGACCGCGACCGCTACGGCTTTGGCAGGGTGATTTTAGACGGGCATAAACTGCGAAAAAGCGGCCTTTTGCCGGAAGGCCACGCGATGTTAGGGTTTATGGGAAAACCCGTTTTTATCGAGCTTTTTGCGTATGCGTCGCAGGGCAAAGCAAGCGTGGGCGAGCTGATGTCGCGCCCTAGGCTGCCTATGGACGTGATGTTTGACAACGCGTTTTTTTACGGCGAATTTGAAATTTTCGCGCACGAAAAGGTTGATGTCTCGCAGCTTGATTTTCCGATGAGTTTTCACGTTAGCCCGGCGCGGACGTATTTGCAGTGGGGATTTATAGAGATCTGCTCAGGCGAGCAAAGCGTGATGAAGGCTGCTTCGCGCGAGCTAAAAGAGCTAATAGAAGAAAATAATTTGAAATTTAACTGCATCGGTTTTAGCCCGCGATACGCGCAGTTTGAGATCGCCGAAATTTTGCGCGGCGAGGAGCTTGCCTACCAAACAAACGACCTAAGAGACCCGGAAATTAGCTGGGCGAGGCAGGAGCTGATGCACATTTTCGGACTTGATCCTGCTAAAAGCTACTTTGAGAATGCGCAAAGGCTAGGCGTTAAGACGGTTTTGGAGTTATAAAGCTTGCGCGGCGAAGTTAAATCGGGCTAAATTTAGCCGCCGAATTTAGAAATTTTAGCGCTATACGAGCTAAAATCGCACTCGTTTACAAAGCCTCGGCGCGAGAATTTACGCTAAAATTTTAAAATTTCGTCGTAGCACAGATGAAACTCGCAGCCGCAAGCGGAGATTTTTCTATCTGCATGAAAGTGCCCGAAGTACCATTTCTCGGGCTTTGCAAGCTCAAAAATCCGCTCTAACATATCCGTAGTCGGATCGTAAATCGCTCCGCCGCCTAAAAACAGATCGCTAAGCGCGGACATCAAAAAAGTAGGCGCCGTGTGGCTTAGCACTGCGTCTATCTTGCCGCCTGCGCTCTTAAAACGAGCTAGATTGCTAAGCGCGAAATTTAGCTCGCTCTGGCTTGGGATTTCGGCGTCCCAGTAGCTTACGTTTAGCCTGCGCCAAGCTCTGTCGATGCTAAACGCCCCGCCGAAAGCTAGAAAATTTCGCCCGCCTATCTCGTAAATTTCGCCGCGCCTAAGCCAAAATAAATTCTCCCCTCCGACGCCTACCTTGCCGCCGAATTTTTCCTCGGTCGGTAGGCCGTAGAGCAGGTCGAAATTTTCGTGGTTGCCGTCGATAAAAAGCAGCGTATACGGCAGTCTGCCCAGTCGCTCTCTAACGAGCCGCTCGTTTGGCGTATCGCTAAAAAATAGACCAAAATCTCCAAGCACGATCACGTAGTCCTCGCGCGTAAAATTTCGGCTCAAAAAGGCCTTGTTCGTGATTTTGTGAAGCTCCGCGCTCCCGTGAGTATCGCCGCAAAGGTATATCATTTTTTCTCTTTTTCGTTTAAAATTTAGCGTGATTTTAGCTAAACTTGGGCGAAATTTAGCTTTGCGGTAGATGAAGTAAAAAAATCGCCGTCTTGCTTGCTGCAAATCATGCGCAATCGTTTGTGTTTTTGTCGCGTGATCTTTGCAGGCGCGCTAAATTTAGCAAATGCGAGTCTATCAAAGCAGGCCTATGAAACATGCTGGGAAAAGAGCAAAGGGCTCAGAAAAGACCGCTACAAAAAAGTCGGCAAATAAATCGCGCAGGTTCATCTAAAGTCTCAATTTTAAGTGTGTGGCCGCTTGTAAAGGCTAAAATTTAGCTGATTAAGTGGCTCGCATACGAAATTTATTGTTTTAGCGGTTTTGGCTCAAATTTTACTTCTTTGATGCCGTCTTACACACCTATGTTAACTTGCAAATTTCATATTTGTGAGCTTAAATTTACCGTGCTTTTGGACTTTTACTCGGTTAAATTTTGCTCGGCGGCTTGAAGGACTTTTTCTAGCTTTTTGTTATTTCTACCGTCTTTTTCGAGATATAGTCGCTGTTGCTCTTTGAGGGCTTTAAAAATTTGTGCTCGCTCTTCACCGCTCGTTATTTCAAGCAGCGCTTGCGCCCAGTTTGCGGGATAACAAAGATAATATTGTCCTGCACCCGCAAGAGTTTTTTGCATTCGCTTGGCGTCATAGTTTAAATTATGAACGGGGTAGGTCGGGACGATTTTTAGCGTTTCTCGCTCAGCTATTTCGCAGGAGATCAGTCCTTTTGCTAGCTCGATACGTATTTTTAAAATTTCTTTGATCTGATCGTTTGTGTAGTGGTTTGACTTGCGCGAATTCACTGCTTATATATTCGTTTTAATCTTTCTTTTCTTCAACATATTTTGCCAGCTTTACACCCTTGTTTATCTCTGCAAAATATGATTTGTTAACTATGGAGCCATCTGGAGATTTTGCATACTTAATGATTTCATTTGCACTTATTTTATTTGATAATATTTGTTTGCTAAATCTTATACCAAACAAATGTATCATGGCTACTCTTTCGCCGTCTTTTGCTGTAAAATACATATTTGCCAGTTCTTTTCCTAGCTCTTGTGCAGTCATAAATTTCCTTTGATGGAATTTTAGGATAAATTTGAGCGATTTCTCGCCCAAATTTATTAAATTTTACCTCTTCGGCGTTACCAACATATTGACGTAGCGGCCTTCTAGTAGCGGCTCTTTATCGCGGTCGGAGACGTCTTTTACCATTTCCCAGACTTTTTGTAACATCGCGACGCCGGCTTCTGGGTTGCTCATCTCGCGGCCTTTTAGAAATACTCGAAATTTGACGTGTTTGCCCTCTTCTAGAAATTCAAGCGCGTGCTTGACTTTATAGTTGATGTCGTTTTGAGCGATTTTGACGGAGAGCTTGATCTCTTTTACTTCGATCGTTTTTTGCTTTTTCTTGGCCTCTTTTTGCTTTTTTTCCTGCTGGTAGCGGAATTTGCCGTAGTCCATTATCTTGCAAACGGGAGGTTTAGCGTCAGGCGCGATTAGCACCAGATCAAGCCCCATTTTCTCGGCGATTTTCAAGGCCTCTACTCTTGAGATGACGCCGTATGCAGTGCCGTCGTCCCCCACGCATCTTACTTCGCTCGCTCTGATATCTTCGTTGAGCAACACTTCGTTTTCTTTAGCCAATTAGTTTTTTCCTTTAAGTTGAAATTTGTTGATTATATCCAAAAATATTGTGTTTTTATTGTATTTTTCGTAGAAATTTATTGCGCCGTGACAATTTTTGCGGATTTTGGTAAAAGCTAGGCTTAGCATAAAGCCGCGCCTAGCTTAAATTTAGCGGATTTTCGCTGGGGTTTCAAAAACTTACCTCGGCGAGTTTTGATTTTAGAAGCCCTACGAATTCGTCCAGCTTCATATCTTTTTGTTCTCTAGTCGTGCGGTCGCGCAGGGCGATGGCGCTATTTGCCACTTCGTTGTCGCCAAGTACCGCGATCATCGGCACGCGCTGTTTTTCAGCGGTGCGGATGCGTTTGTTTAGGCTCTCGTTTTTGCTCGCGATTTCGCTATCTACGCCGATCTTGCGAAGCTCTTTGGCGACTGTTTTGGCGTAGTCTAGATGCGCGTCGCCAATCGGCACGATGACTACTTGCGTCGGAGCGACGAAAAACGGTAGTTCGCCGCCCGTGTGCTCAATCAAAATACCGATAAATCGCTCAAAGCTTCCCAGTAGCGCACGGTGTAGCATAACGGGGCGCTGGCGTTCGTTATTTGCGTCGATGTAGCCCAGATCAAAGCGCTCAGGCAGGTTAAAATCGACCTGGATCGTGCCGCACTGCCATTTTCGTTTTAGCGCGTCGGTGATTTTGATGTCGATTTTTGGACCGTAGAATGCGCCGCCGCCCTCGTCGATGCCGTATTTAAAGCCGTTTTCGTCAAGCGCTTCTTTTAGCGCTTTGGTTGCAGTTTCCCAAATTTCGTCCCCGCCGATCGCTTTTGCGGGCTTGGTTGAAATCTCCATCTCGTAGTGAAAGCCGAAATTTTCCATTATTTTGCCGGCGAATTTTAAAATTTCTAGGATATTTTCTTTGATTTGGCTTGGCATACAAAAGATGTGCGAGTCGTCCTGGGCAAATTCGCGCACTCTGAAAAGTCCGTGTAAAACGCCGCTTTTTTCGTGGCGATGCACGACGCCGTACTCAAAAAATTTAAGCGGCAAATCGCGGTATGAGCGGATATCGCTTTGATAGACCTTGATGTGGCCGACGCAGTTCATCGGCTTTATGCCGTATTCTGCCTCGTCGATCGTCGTAAAGTACATATTTTCTTTATAGTTTGCGTAGTGACCGCTCTTTTTCCACACGTCGGCTTTTAGTAGCTCGGGGCCTCTAACCGGCTCGTAGCCGCGGTCTCGGTGCGCTTTGTATAAAATTTGCTCTAACTTCGAGCGCAAGCGCCCGCCGTTTGGCAACCAGATCGGTAGGCCGCCGCCGACCTCTTCGTCAAAGGTAAATAGCTTCATCTCGACGCCAAGCTTTCTGTGGTCGCGTTTTTTGGCCTCTTCGATGATGCGGATGTGCTCTTTTAGGCTCTCTTTGTCGGCAAATGCCGTGCCGTAAATGCGGTTTATCATCTCGCGCGTTTCGTCGCCGCCAAGATACGCTCCGGCTACGCGGGTTAGTTTAAAAAATCTTAAAAATTTGGTATTAGGTAGGTGCGGTCCGCGGCACAAATCCTCGAAATTTCCTTGCTTGTAGCTGCTGACTTCGCCCTCTGGGATGCGTTTTAGTACCTCTTGTTTTAGCTCGTCGTCTTTAAATTTATCGCTCATCGCGGTTTTGGTCGAGCAGGTTTTGACGATGTCAAGCTTTGCTTCGGCTAGCTCTTTCATCTTAGCTTCTATCGCCTCTAGATCCTCGTCGCTAAGCTTGCTGTTGGCCTCGTCGACCTTAAAATCATAATAAAATCCGTCCTCGACGTTTGGTCCGACGAAAAATTTAGCCTGCGGGTAAAGCTCTTTGATCGCTTGCGCCATGAGGTGCGCACAGGAGTGTCTGATGACGTTTAGCGCGCCCTCGGAGTTGTCAAAATAAATCGGCTCTGCGGCGTTTTCTCGCCCGTTGATACTCTGGGTATCGACTATGTTTCCATCCAGTTTGTATGCGATGATATCGCTCATTTTACGTCCTTTTTATCGAAACATCTTTCTTACGCTGAAAGAATTGGGCTTGATTTTAGCTAAAATGTTTTTAAGCTTTACTTAATGTTTTATTTGATTTGGGTTTAAACGGCGGTCAAATTTGACTTTCGAATATAGCAAAATATATTGACTATATCATAAATCTTGTCAAATCGATAATATTTTCAATATAATTTATTATACTTTAAGAAAACTAACGATAATATTTCATCGAATGGATCATGCATTTATCTCGTCTTTGCATTGTTTTGATTCATTTTTCTCCCAAATTGCGCAAAGGAGTGGTTGCCTTTGCGCTTTAATCATTAAATTTTACTCCCTAAAACCTGCACAAATTTAAAACATAGATATATTTTAGGCTATTAACAGACGAATTTGACGAAAATTTAGCGTTTGAGTTTACGGCGCGAAAGATAAAGCGAAATTTGAAAATTTGAGTTAAAAGAAGTGAAATGGTGGCCCCGAATGGACTCGAACCATCGACCACTACCATGTCAAGGTAGTGCTCTACCAACTGAGCTACGGGACCGAAAAATGGAAATTTACCCAAAATAATATTGAAACTAGCTTAAATTTTGCGATTTTTCGTAAAAAGCAAAATTTGGGCGGGGTCGCATTTCGTCAAATTTGACCATGCAGGGTGGTCTCAAAATAAAAATACATAAAGATTATATTTTAGTAGAAAAATCTTGATAAATCTTAAAAATAAAATCTCATAAAACCGTCTATCCGTAGTCAAATTTACATTAAATCCCCTAAATTTAGGGATATTTTAGGTAGAGTAATTTTTTAATAAAACTCATAGTAAACTCACGATATTATAACTATAATGCTATTACGATATTTCATCCAAAGGAGGACGTATGCAAGAGCAAATGTCAAGACGCGATTTGTTAAAGCTAGGTATGGCGGGCGCGCTCGCGCTAGGCGCGGTAAATGCGCAAGCAAGCGCGTTAAACGCAAAAGACGTCAAATTTGACGAAGAGTGGGACGTCATCATCGTCGGCAGCGGCTTTGCGGGGCTTGCGGCAGGCTTAAAAGCGGCGCAAAAAGGCAGCAAAGTCTTAATCCTGGAAAAAATGGGCCGTATCGGCGGAAACTCCGTCATCAACGGCGGCGGTATGAGCGTGCCGATGAACCCCGTGCAGGAAAAAACGGGTATCAAGGATAGCAAAGAGCTGTTTATGAACGACTGCTTAAAGGCGGGACTCGGTATCAATCACACCGAGCTTTTGGAGACGTTAGCCGATCGCGGCTTGGACGCGTTTAAATTCCTCGTAGATAACGGCGTGCAGTTTAAGATGGATCACTGCGCGCACTTTGGCGGACACAGCGTCGCGCGCTCGATGCTAACTACAAATGATAGCGGCTCTGGCTACATCCAGCCGATGCTTGAAAAATTCGAAGCGCTAAAAGACAAAGGCTGCGAGCTTCGCCGCCGCGCGAAATTTGACGATTTCGTAATGGACGGAGATCGCGTAGCGGGCGTCGTGATCCGCGAGGAGTATAAATTTGATCCGAATCTCTATAGCGACGATCTTGAAAACACGAGCGGCACGAAAAAGACGCTAAAGGCAAACAAGGGCGTAGTTTTAGCAGCCGGCGGATTTTGCCGCGATAAAATTTTCCGCAAGCTGCAAGACCCGCGCATCCCTGATGACGTCGATAGCACGAACCACCCGGGAGCGACTGCTGGCGCGCTACTAAAAGCATTTGAGATCGGTGCGTATCCGGTGCAAGTAGACTGGATCCAGTTTGGTCCGTGGGCGAGCCCGGACGAAAAGGGCTTTGGCACCGCTCCGATTTTGACGCAGCAAGGCACCTTTAAATACGGTATCGCCGTAGACGTGCGCACGGGCAAGCGCTTTATGAACGAGCTAGCCGACCGCAAAACGCGCGCGGACGCGGAGTTTAAAATTTTACGCGAGGATCCCAAAGCCTATCCGATAACCTTTGCAGATACCAAAACGGCGTTTAAAGACCTAAGCGAAGAGGTCGTGCAAAAGGGCATGGCTAGCGGCAAGCTAGTAGGCGAATGCGCGAGCCTAGATGAGATCGCTAGTAAATACGGCGTGCCTGCGGACGCGCTAAAAGAAACCGTCAAAAAATACAACGAAGGCGTCAAAGCCAAAAAAGACGAGTTCGGCAAACAAGAAAGCGCGCTAAGCGAGATAAACGAAGCGGGACCTTTCTATGTCATCCGCTTATCGCCGAAGCCTCACCACACGATGGGCGGCCTAAAAATCAACGCCAAAGCCGAAGTTTTGTCATCTAAGACGAATAAGCCTATCCCGGGTCTATATGCGGCGGGCGAGATTACCGGCGGTACGCACGGCGCGAGCAGGTTAGGCACGGTTGCGATAACTGATTGCATAGTTTTTGGAATGATAGCCGGAGAAAATCTGGCCTAAATATTGGTAAAACGAAGTTCTCGCGAGTGCTTTTAAATGATTTCGTAAATTTCGCCCTGCGACAGACTACATGTCTAGTCTTGGGACGAAATTTACTTCAAAACATTTAAAATCGTCTCGCGATAATTCGTTTTAATTTCGTATCGCAGGTCAAATTTGGCTTGCGATATTTCGTTAAAACTGATGGCAAATTTGATGTGTGGTAGCGTCAAATTTAACCTGCACGCAGTGCAGCAACCTCTAACGTGCAGTGGGGTTAGAGAGGGCTTGGGAGAGGAAGGGGCGACGCTTCGTAAGTAGAAACCCCTTCCTCTCCCAAAGAAAGAATAAAGTAAGCTGCAAAGTAAAGCTGAAATGTAATTCAAGCCCCTTACCCCTTAATAAGAAAAGACAAATTTAAAGTTGCCGCGTATAGCGTGCTATGAAAATTAAAAACCAAATTTGCCCCTCAAATTTAACCGCCGAATTTGAGTTTAAATTTGAGTTAAAAAGAGTTTTAACGACGAAGAAATTTAAAAAAGAAAAAGCTAAAGAGACCGCACCTCTTTAGCCGACACCTCACAGAAAGGAATTCGCATGAAACATAAAGCATTTCTCGCCTTGTGCGCATCTATGCTACTATGCTCTTTTGCATTTAGTGCAGAAGCCTTAGGCGCAAAGATAACGTCTTTAGTCGATCTTAATGTCACCGATGAACTGCGAGCCAAACACCCGCTAAAGCCTCATCATGAAAAGCTAAGCTTCACCTGTCTTGATTGTCACGAAGGACAAGGAAACGACGCTAGTAAATTTAAATCTATCGGCGATAAAGGCTGTTTGTCCTGTCACGGCGACAAGAAAAAGATAGCTAAAAGACTAGAATACATGGATCTGCTAAAAGCAAATCCCCACAACTCGGTTCACGACGGCCCTACGCTATACTGCGACGAGTGCCACAACGAGCATAAAAAATCAACCAATATGTGCACGGAGTGCCACGAACACGAAGTTCCGCAATGGATGGGGGTAACGCCATGAAAATTTCAAAGAAAGTACTAGCGCTTATTATATTAGTAAGCGGCATTATAGGATTTTTAGTCGTACTACCCGTGCATTACGCCCTAGAGGAGACTAGCGGAGAGAAGTTTTGCGTAGTATGCCACGAGATGGACCCTATGGTTATAGCTTATAGTAACGACGTTCACAGCGGTAAAGGCAAAAGCGGAGTAAGGGCTAAATGCGTGGACTGCCATATACCTCACGACAACCTAGCCAAATACGTCCTAGTTAAAGCCAAAAATGGAATAATGGAGGGATATGTTCATTTCTTTAAAGATCCGGAGGCTATAGACTGGCATAAAAATAGAGAAAAAAGAGAGCACTTTGTATTTGATAACGGTTGCGTTAGCTGTCATACGAATTTGGTAGACAATAAACTAACAAGCCCGCAAGCTCAAAAGATGCACGCTCACTATCAAAGCCTGCTAAATACCGATAAGCAACTAACCTGCGCTAGCTGTCACGCCGAGGTAGGCCACAGCGGGCTAAACAATATGCTAAACTACTGGAAGCCTGAATACAAAATCTACGAAAAGAAAGCCGCAATCAAAAAAGAAGAGATAAAGAAGGCTTATTTTGGGGAGGATTATGTGGGGCCGAAGGTGGAAAATAAAGAAGGCAATGCCACCAAAAAGTAGGCTAAAATGAAGAAAATTTTGCTTGTTAGCGACGACGCTCAGATGCAGCTAAACCTCAACGCCGCGCTTTACCGCTTTAACATCCGCATAGTTCGCTTTGAAAATTTAAGCGAGTTAAAAGAGGATTATTACAGCGGCAACCGCTACATCTTTTACGTCATCGACGTAAAGACCAAGGACTTGGCAAATTTCGACTCGGTCAAATTTTTGCGAGATAACGGGAGTCTAACTCCCGTTATGATCCTTATAGATAAGGCCATTCCCGCGCTTTATAAGAAAATTTACTACGCCAAATACGACGACTTTATGGTTAAGCCGTTTTTGTCCGAGGAGTTTTTGTTTCGGGTATTTAGAAACTGCCGAATTTTGCTCGGAAGCAAATTTGAGCTAAAAAACGGCGCCGTTTACGACAAAAACAGCCTCACTCTGCACATAAACGGCACAAATATAATGCTTGGCAAAAAAGAGGGATTGTTTTTAGAAATTTTGGCTAAAAATGCCCCGCACATAGTAACGATCCAAGAGCTTGAGTGGAGTATCTATAAGGATGAAGAGGTCTCGTCCGATCGCCTGCGCTCGCTCGTGCGTCAGCTACGCGCGAAGCTGCCCTTTGAGCTAATCAAAACCGTGCGCAGTATCGGCTATAGCATAGACGGGTAAATGCGCCCGTCTTTTGCGCTAAATTTAGTCCGCTAAATTTGCGGCGTTGCGTAAAATGAAAGCGCGGATTTCTCCTTTTTGAGTTATAATTGCAATAGATTATCATAAAGGAGAGGCTATGCAAGCAAAAAAGATCAAATTTAACGACGCGATTTCAGAGACGCTGTTTATAAATTTATACTTTCGCGCGCTGGATAACGACGAGCCAGAACCGATCCTAGGCGATCCTTTTTCGCGCCCTGTTATGCAGCGTATAGATTATGATTTCGCTAAATTTAAAGGCGGCAAATTTAGCAAAACCGGCACCGTGATTAGAGCGCGGTTTTTCGACGACGAGATTTTAGATTTCGCTCGCAAAAACGCGGGCGAAAAGCTAGTCGTAGTTCAGATCGGAGCGGGGCTTGATACGCGTCCGCTAAGGCTTGAAAAGCGGCTGCCTGACGCCTTGTTTTACGACCTTGATTTACCCGACGTCATAGATTTGCGTGATGAGCTAGTGCCAAAATCCGCGCTAAATTTTAGCCTCAAAGCCTCGATGTTTGAGACCGCGTGGATGGACGAGCTGCGCGCGCGGCACGAGGGGGCGAAGTTTATCTTCGTGCTAGAAGGCGTGGCGATGTATTTTAGCGAGCCTGAAATTTCGGCGTTTATGCGAAATTTAGCGCAGAGATTTAGCGGCGTAGTTATGCTTGATTTGCTCAGTCGTTTCGCCGCTAGCATAGAGCCTAAAAAGCACGACGTACTGCGCTATATCGCAAATCCGCCTAAATTTAAACTCGGCATCGACGACGAGAGGTCGCTTGAAGCGTGGGACGAGCGCGTTAAGCTTTTAAAAACGGGCGTGATGATGGACATAAGGCCTGAAAAATGGTGCCTCGCGGCGAAAATTTTCCGCATTTTTAGCAAGATCAAAAACTCGTGCAAGATGTGCGTCTACGGGCTAAATTTAAGCTAAATTCGCGCTCGGCGACCAAATTTGTCGCGAGTTTGAATCTTAGAGCGGGCTAGGCGTTTATGCGGATTTTGCGAAGTAAATTTGCCGCGCGTTTTAGCTTGCCTGCGGCGCGCATCGGCATTTTAGATATTTACGGCGCGGATTAAATGGCGCACGAGCGAACGCGGAGGGGGCATAAATTTCTAAACTGCGCCCGCTAAGTTTGCAAGCACTCGAAATTTGCCGTAAACGAGACGCCGGGCTAAATTCGCGCAGGTTTTATCAGGCGTTTGATTTGCGCGGTAACCGCCCGCAAAGGTCGCGCCGCCTGATTAAATTTACCTAGATTTCGCTCCTCCGCCGCGCTATAAAGCTAAAATTTAAAATAAGCCGTTTTGGGTATAATTTTCAAAAATTTCGGAGCGGTAAAATGGATAGAAAAGAGCTTCTAGGCGGCATAAAACGCATCGTCGTAAAAATCGGCACTTCAACGCTAGCAAACGCGGACGGTTCGCTAAACGAGGACAAAATCAAGCAAATCGTGGCAAATTTAAGCGAATTAAACGAAAACGCCGAAGTGGTCTTTGTTACCTCGGGCGCCGTGGGTGCAGGCATGGGGCAGATGAAGCTCGCGCACAAGCCAAAATCCATCGTCGAAAAACAAGCGCTTGCGGCCATCGGGCAGGTCTCGCTCATCCATCTTTATCAAATTTTATTTTGGGCGCACGGTAAAACGATCGCGCAGCTGCTGCTAACCAAGGACGATTTTAGCGACCGCCGCCGCTACCTAAATATGCGCAGCGTCCTACGCTCCTTGCTTGCCAAAAAAATCATCCCAGTCATCAACGAAAACGACCCCGTCGTGGGCGAGGGAATAAGGGGCGTAAAAGTCGGCGACAACGACACGTTAAGCGCGCTCGTGGCGGGACTAATCGAGGCTGATTTGCTCGTGATTTTGACCGATATCGACGGGCTATACGATAAAAATCCAAGCGTTTTTGCCGACGCTAAATTTATCAATTTAGTCGAAAATTTAGATGATAGCGTTAGAGCCGCTGCGGGCGCGGAGGGCAGCAAATTTGGCACCGGCGGCATGCGCACCAAAATAACCGCAGCCGAGATGTCGACCAAAAACGGCACGCACCTCATCATCGCAAACGGCACTGATCCGCGAAACATCGTGCGAGCGGCGCAGGGCTACGAGGTCGGGACGCTCTTTTTGGCGGGTAAAAATAGGATAAATTCGCGTAAATACTGGCTCGCCTACTCCGCCACAGACAAAGGCTCGGTCGCTATCGACGCGGGCGCGGCAAAGGCGCTAAAAGAGGGCAAAAGCCTGCTAGCAGTTGGTATCCGCGAGGTGGGGGGCGAGTTTGAGCGAGGCGAAACGCTCGCTATCAAAGACGCAAGCGGCAGGGCGCTAGCCCGCGGCATAACAAACTACTCCTCGGCCGAGCTAACCCTCATAAAAGGGCGCAAGAGCGAGGAGATCGAGGCGGTTCTTGGCTACAAATACGAGGACGAGGCGCTGCATATCGACAACATCGCGCTGATTTAGGTTAAATTTAGCGTTTTGTCTGCGGCTAAATTTAGTCGTCATCGCGTCAAATTTGCGTTAAATTTAGAGCAAATTTTCTGCGCGGCGGGTGAAATTCAAGCAGACGCGGCGGCTAGCCAGGTTAAATTTAAGCTTCGCGCCCTATAAAACGAACGCGCCGTAAAATCGCGGGGTTCGGTTTTGCTAAATTTAGCCGAGGCACTAATAAAAAAGGAGCTTATATGGGTCAAATTTTAAACGAAACTTTGGATGAAATTTACGCCGTTTTGGGAGGCGAAATCGAAAATTTAAGCGTGCAACGCGTAGTCGTCGGGCTATTTTTTACCGGCGTGAAGCTAAGCAACGGCGTTTGCGGCGTGAGCTACACCCCGCTAAAAGCCATCCCGCAGGCCGTTTGCTGCCCCTCTCAAGCCGCTTCTATGCCAAACGCGGGCAATATCTGCGGCAAAAACGTCCGAACTCTTTTGCGGGATTTAAATAGCGACGGCGCGATCAAAAAAACCATCGCGGTAGCGGCTTTAAACGCGCTTTCGCAGACTTGTTTCGAGCAAAACCCCGGCGCGCACGCGGTTAAATTTGACGCCGATCCATTTGACGAGCTTGACGTCCGCGAGGGTTCGCTTAGCGTCATCGTGGGCGCGCTCGTGCCTTATATCAAATTTATGATGAAAAACGGCAGGGATTTTCGCATTTTAGAGCTTGATAAAAGCGTGCTAAAACCGCAGGAAGCGGCGTATTTTGTCCCGCAAGAAATGGCGGCCGAGGCGATTAGGGCGGCCGATAATCTCATAATCACCGGCGTTACGCTGCTAAACGACACGCTAGAAGAGATCCTAGCGCTAAAAAAAGAGAGCGCCAAGGCCGTAGTCGTAGGGCCTACCGTCTCGATGTCGCCCGCGCCGCTGTTTGCTAGGGGCGTTAGCTACGCAGGAGGCGTATATACGCAGCGCGCGGACGAGCTTTTAGACGTCATCGCGCAGGCTGGCTCTGGTTATCATTTTTTAGGCAAATACGCCCGTAAATTTACGATGAGCGCGGACGGATTTGCGGCTAAATTTAAAAATTTTAGCCGCGCGGAGGGCGAAAAAATCACGTGGATTAAAAGGCCTTGATTTGCCGATTTTTTGCGCTTTGCTCGTAAAAGAGCGCATAAATTTATAGCCTGCGGCCAAAAGCGCTGCAATAAATTAGAAAGGAAAAGTATGCCTGCGGACAAAGAAGACTGTAAGCTAGATCTAACGGGAAAAAGTATGTATTTTGCGCTTTCGTGGAAAAAATTTGATTTCGTCGTTACTCCAAGCGAGTTTCGCGGCATTTTTAGCAGGGAGGATTTCGTATTTTTAGCCGACCGCGTACGCGAAAAAACGCAGAGTAAGATTATATCCAAAGAGCAAGTTTTTAGCGATTACGAGAGGTATTTCGAGCGAATTATCTTGCGCGAGGACGGGCGGACAAGCGAGCTTTGGGATGATGAGGTGCGGATATATCTCATAGACGGCGAGGATAAGCTTTGCAGTGACGACTCGCTTGAGGGCAAGGCTGAAGGCGAATTTAAGATACTTGATAGCGCCAAGCCGTGCGCGAAGCTAGCTCCTTTTAATTTGCTTTATAACGATGAGAAAAAGCGGCTTAGCACGGCGTATTTTGAGCCAGACGGCGTCTTTGGCCTGCGACTAGCCTATCCTAAAACAGTCAGCCTAAGAGACGAAAACGGCGAGCTAGGCGGTAACTACGAAACGGACGACTACGAGATGTCGCGCATATATACGCAGCTAGTCGCGAGTATAAAAAAGCTTGCTAAAAAAGCGAAAGTAGCAAACGATAACGGCGGCGTAAAGGCGGACTTTTGGATCTCAAAAGCAGCCGCCTGTTTAGCGGGGCAGAATTTTTATCTAAAAAGCAACGGATTAAAATTTATCTAAGTCTCGCGGACAAGCTTCGCCGACCGTCAAATTTGACGGTTTTAAGCCGGTATTTTTTAAGCATGCTTTAAAATACGCGCAAATTTAAAGGAAAAAGATGGATAAAACCAGATACGAGTTCGTTCAGGTTGCTATAGGCGAGCCCCGCAAAAGCCTGTTTTCTCGGGCGGTTTTAGCGTGCGCTAAGCCGTTTGCGCTGGGCGTTATAGCTTTTGCCGCGCTTGGAGTTTGGGCGCTAAATTTAAGCCCGGACGAGATTTTGCGGTCAAATTTTTGGACGGACTTTATCCGCGCCGTGCGGGTTTTTGCGCCGTTTTTGGATGATTTGGCTAAAAACGGATTAAAAATCGAAGTCGTAGCCTTTTACGCCTGCGCCGCGTGTTTTTGGCTGTGTTTTTTCGCGGCCGTTTTTTGCCTAAACTACGGCAAAGAGGATTTTAGGCGGGTAAATTTAATCAAACTTACGGCAAGCTTTGTTTTGCTTAGCGGATTTTGTTTTCTCGCGCTTAGCGGACTACTCTTTGCGCCCGAGGGAATTGGCGGCAGATTGGGCGCTTACGTGCGGTTTGACGCCTACGCGCTTGCAAACGAAAGCGCGCCTTATAATCTTGCCGTAGCCCTTGTTATCGGCGCGATTTTTGCGGCGTTTGCCGGCGTAGTTTGCGATTTGATTTATAGATTACGCAGCGGTCGGTCCAAATGATTTAGCCTGCTTGCTCAGGGTTATCTTTCTAGCGCGCTTTGGTTTTTGGCGCTAAATTTAAGCAATATAAACCCCGCGGCGCCTGAAACTACCGAACCTAGCAAGATAGCAAGCTTGTCGGTGTAGGCAAAGGCGTCCGTGTCGTTGTAGGCTAAGCTGTTAACAAAAAGGCTCATCGTAAACCCTACGCCGCAAAGCACGGCGATGCCGTAAAGTTGGATGAAATTTGACCCCTCTGGCAGCTTGGCTAGTTTAAATTTGATCGCCAAAAAGCTAAAAGAAAATACCCCGACTTGCTTGCCGACGAAAAGCCCCAGCGCCGTGCCTAGCGCGACCGGAGACAAAATCTCGTCCAGTCCGACGCCTCGCAGCGAGATGCCTGCGTTTACGAAGGCAAATATCGGCAGCACGCCAAACGCCACCCAGCCGTGTAGGTCGTGCTCGATGCTTTTTAGCATAGATTTGCCCGGCTCGTCTTTAAAGCTAAGCGGTATGAAAAAGGCCGCCACGACGCCGGCAAGCGTGGCGTGAACGCCAGATTTTAGCACCGCTACCCACATCACCGCGCCTACGATTAGATAGGCCGCCTTGCTCTTTACGCCGAGTCTGTTTAGCGCAAAAAGCGCGGCTAGACAAACGCTCGCGACCGCAAGCATTTGGGCGCTAAGCTCGCTCGTGTAAAATAGCGCGATAATCACGATCGCGCAAAGGTCGTCTACGATCGCTAGCGTCATGAGGAAAATTTTTAAACTAGTCGGTACGCGAGGCCCAAGTAGGCTCAAAATCCCCAGAGCAAACGCGATATCCGTCGCCGTCGGTATCGCCCAGCCGCCAAGCGCGAAGGAGTCGTGTTTCGTAAAAAGATAAAAGATAACCGCGGGCACTATCAGGCCGCCTGCCGCACCGATGGCAGGTAGCGCGATTTGCGACGGATTTTTTAGCTCGCCATCCAAGACCTCGCGCTTTAGCTCAAGTCCGATGAGAAAGAAAAATACCGCCATCAACCCGTCGTTCACCCACAAGATCAGGGGCTTGCTTAGTCCGTATTCGCCGAAGCTCACGGTAAATTTGGTCTTTAAAAATTCGTTGTAAAAATCGCTCAAAAATGTGTTTTGACACAATAGCGCCGCGACCGTAGCGATCATCAGCAAAATCCCGCCGCTAGCTTCGTGTTTTAAAAATTCTTTTATCCCGCCCATTTTGCTTCCTTTTCGTAATTTTGGCAATTATAGCGTATTTTTACGCTCGCATAAAATTCGGGCGAATTTGGCTATAATCAAGTCAAATTTAAAGGCGAATTTGGTAGGCGCGTCGCTAAAAATTGCTGTGCCGAGCTTGGCGGGCTACTTTTGCGTTTACTAGGGCGGGACTCTTGCGTACGGTTTTTATAGATTAAGGAGCGAAAATGAATGAAATTTTAGATATATGTAAGCGAGCAAAGGCTGCTTGCGGCGAGCTTTTGAGACTTGATAGCGGGGCTAAATTTGAAATTTTAAATGCCGTGGCGGACGAGCTGCTAGCGCAAAAAGAGGCTATAAAAGCGGCAAACGCCAAAGACCTTGCAAACGGTGAGAGATCGGGGCTTAGTGCGGCGCTGCTGGACCGCCTAAGGCTAACGGACGCTCGCATCAAGGTGATGGCGCAGGGCGTGCGCGAGGTGGCGGGCTTTGCCGAGGTCGTAGGCGAAAATTTAGGCGGCTGGAGCCATCCAAACGGTATGCAAATCAGCCGCATTCGCGTGCCGCTGGGGGTGCTCGGTATCATCTACGAAAGCCGCCCAAACGTCAGCATCGACGCGGCGGCTCTGGCGTTAAAAAGCGGTAACGCGGCGATCCTGCGGGGAAGTGCTAGCGCGCTAAATTCGAATATCTTTTTAGTAAATTTATTTAACGAAGCGGGGGCGAAATTCGGCTTACCGACGGGCGCGGTGCAGCTCGTGGAGAGCGCAGATCGCGAAGTCGTGGCGCAAATGGCGAAAATGAGCGAGTATATCGACGTTTTGATACCGCGAGGCGGCAAGAGCTTAAAAGATTTTATCGCGCAAAACGCGACCGTGCCGATCATCATGACGGGCGCGGGGGTTTGCCACATCTTCGTCGATGAGAGCGCAAATTTAAAGCAGGCCGCGAGGATAATTAAAAACGCCAAAACCCAGCGCCCAAGCGTTTGTAATGCCGTAGAGTGCGTGCTTTTGCACGAGCGGATAGCTGGCAAAATTTTACCGGGGCTTGTGCGCGAAATGCCCGAAGTCGAGTTTCGCGTGAGCGAGCAGCTGCTAGGCGCGTGCGAGTCGGAGTTGCGCGGTTTGGCAAACGTCAAGGCTGCAAGTGAGAGCGACTTTGGCGCCGAGTTTTTGGATCTCGTTTTGGCCGTACGCGCCGTGCGGGATACGCATGAGGCGATCAGCTTTATAAACGCGCATTCTAGCGGGCATTCGGACGCGATTTTAAGCGAAAACTACGCAAACGTCGAGCGGTTTTTAAACGAAGTCGGCAGCGCGGTCGTCTACGCCAACGCCTCGACTCGTTTTAGCGACGGTAGCGAGTTTGGTTTCGGCGGCGAGATCGGCATCAGCACGCAAAAGCTGCACGCCAGAGGGCCGATGGGGGTGAGGGAGCTGACGACTTACAAATACGTCGTCCGCGGAGATTATCAAACGCGTTAACGGCTTGTCTTTTTGTCATATACTTCGTTTGATTTCGCTGCGGGCTGCAGTCGCGTATTACATATACGCTCCTTTGCCCTTGCTTATCCGCCTCGTCTATGACAAAAATACTTCGCCTTATCGTTTTGCGTTCAAATTTGGGGTCAAATTTAAAGCCAAATTGGTATTTTTTCGGTACGGCAAGACACCTAGATTTATGGCATCAGCGGCGGCTTTTTCGGCGATGAAATTTGACCCGTCGCGAGTCGGCGCGCAAGCGCGCAAAGGCGAAATTTATGCTAAAATCGGCGTAAATTTAAAGGAAACCTATGAAAAAACTAAAATTTATCTTTGCTCTTGCCGCAGCGTTTATCTTTGGCGGCTGCTACGAGACGACGCTACTTACGCGGGTGCCGATCTCCGCGCTTGTTTCGGATAAAGGCGCGGACGTGAAATCCACGATCGTGCTAACGGGTATAACGCCGCAGACGCACGAAACGAAAACGGTAACGGAGAACGTGCGGGTTTTCGTTCCCGACGCTAAATTTAAGAACTTCCCGACGGGAGAAACCGCCTATGAGATGAGCGTTAGCGTAGGCAAGGGCGAAAAGGGCGGCAAAAACTCGGATAAGCGCGCCGTGCGGATATATCTAAGCCAATACGGCGACGTCTACGGCAAGCTTAGCAAAAACATGCTCGAGCAGTACGCGAGCGCGGCGAAGCAGAAAATGGAGCCGACGCTAAAAGCAGCGATCAAATTTGAAAACGATACGAAGGACGTCTATGAGCTGGTCGCGGGCAACGAGTTTAAGGCTAGCGACGAGGCGCAAACGGGCGGCGTTTATACCTTGGCGCCGGGGCAGGTCACGGGCGCGATCTGGGCGGATAGCACGGCGGTACGTGACGCGATCACTGGCAAAGCGGTCAAAATCGGCACTCTAAAAAAGGCGGCGAAATGAAAAACGTAAAAATCGGCTTCATCGGCGGCGGAAATATGGGCGGCGCGATGATAGAGGCGCTTTGGCGCGCGCAATCTGACGAAGCGGACGCGGGGCGAAGCTTTGCCGAGGACGAGCGGAAATCCAGCGGCGTTAGCGAGGCGCAAAGAACGAATAATCCGTCGCAAACGAGCGATACGGCGAGCCAGCGCGAATGCGAAAAAGAGGCAAAATTTGAAATCATAGCCTGCGCCAGAAGCAAAAACGAGGCTTTACGGCAGAGATTTAGCGTAAAAATAGCCGCGAGCGAAACGGATCTAGCGCGCGAAGCGGACGCGGTCGTACTGGCTACTAAGCCCGCTAGCTACGAGGTTATCTTGCGCCTGATAGCACCCGAGCTTGCGGGCAAAATTTTGCTTCTTTTGGCGCCGGGTTTTGACATAAAACGCGCTAGGCAAATCGTAGGCGAGGGTGTTTATATAGCTCGCGCGATGCCGAACGTCGCAGCTTGCATCGGCGCGTCGGCCACGGCTCTTTGCTTTGACGCGGGATTTAGCGAGGCTAAGAAAGAGACTGTGCGCGAGATAATCGCTAAAATAGGCAAAATTTACGAGATAGACGAGGCCGGGTTTGCCGCATTTACGGGCATCGCAGGAAGCTTGCCGGCGTATGCGTGCGCTTTTATCGAGGCTGCGGCCGATGCGGGCGTGCGGGGCGGACTGCCTAGGCAGCTTTGCTACGATACTGTCTGTGCGGCGATAGAGGGGACGGCGCGTCTGATCCAAAGCGGCAAGCACCCGGCCGCGCTAAAAGACGAGGTCTGTTCGCCGGCGGGAACCACGATCGAGGGACTTGCCGCGCTTGAAAACGGCGGATTTCGCGGAGCTTTGATGCAGGCTATCGCCGCTTGCATCGCCAAAGCGCGGGGTTAGGCTCGCGGCTTTTGCTTTGCCGGTTAATTTAAGTCTAGTAAATTTATGCGTTTTGTATTTGCTTGAGATTTCCGATCGCGCCTAAATTTCTCGTCCAAGCCGAAAAACGCTCCGCCGCGTTTTTGCCGTAATCGCGCGTTAAATTTTAAAAAGATACCGATGAGGATTATTTCTGGCGCTAAATTTATTTTCTATTGGGTCTGGCCTTTCGCCCTTGCTAGCTGCAGACACGCTTGAAAAGCTCAAAAAATGCAAAACCCCGACCTAAACGCCACCAAAGAGTGCGTGCAAGCGGGCATGGCGGCAAACTTAAAGCAAGACTACGGCGTGGCAGAAGAAGAAAGAAGTAGGGTGTTTGGCTTAAGCGGCATTTGATTTTTTGCGTCTTTGCGGCAAGCGTAGCGTTACGAGGGTTTTGGCAAGGTAAAACGAAACGCTTTACTCGGATCTGCTCGGCGTATCGTCTTTTCGCGCTTTTTGAGTTAGAATTTTACCAGAAAATAATATTTTTTAATTTTTCACCGCTTTTTACGGCCGATTTTGGCTATAATTACGTCCAAGTTTAGATCGCGGTCGCGATTTACGTTTGCACAAATACTTTTTTACGATTTTGCAAATTTAATTTTGACGGGTTCAAATTTACGCCCAAATTTAGCTCCGCGTGTCGGAAAAAATTTTCTGCGGATTAGAGTATGCATTTTATCGGTATCGACATCGGCTCTACATCGTCAAAGGTCGCCGTTATGGACGAGCGCTGCGAATTTTGCGAGCTATTTTTGCTACCAAGCGGCTTTAGCGCGGTCAAGGTTGCGCGCCAGATCAAGGAAGCCTTAGAGCAAAAAGGCTACGCAGGGGGCTTCGTGACGGCTACGGGCTACGGGCGCGTTAGCGTGGAGTACGCAAATTTGAGCATGAGCGAGATTTTATGCCACGGGCTTGGGGCACACTTTTTATTTGAGCCTGATTGCACCGTCATTGACGTGGGCGGGCAGGATACGAAGGCTATCAAGATCGAAAACGGCAAGCCGACGGATTTTATAATGAACGACAAATGCTCGGCAGGCACGGGCAAATTTTTAGAGATCAGCGCGGGTCGCTTGGGGCTTGAGCTTAGCGAAATTTACAAAACCGCTCGAAAAAATACCGCGATCAAAATTAGCTCAACGTGCACTGTTTTTGCAGAAAGCGAGATTGTCTCGCTAAGCGCAAACGGAGCCGAAACTAGCGAGATCGCCTACGCCATCGTGGATTCCTCCGCGCACAAGGTCGCCTCTCTCATCAAACGGCTGGAAAATCAAATTTACTTTTTAAGCGGCGGACTTAGCAACGTGCCGCTTTTTAAACAGCTTCTTAGCGAGCATCTGGGGGCTGAAATTTTTACTTGCGAAAACGCAATCTATTGCGGCGCGATGGGCGCTGCGATAATGGGAAGAAGGAGAAAAGATGAAGTATGATTTTGCGGAGCTTAAAAAGCGAAATTCTATGGCGCTTCAGGATCTAAAAGCCGAAGGAAAGAGCGTCGTGGGGACGTTTTGTACGTATTCGCCAAAGGAGCTAATCTACGCCGTGGGCGCGGTTCCGGTTAGTCTGTGCGCTTCGGACGAAGGCCCGATAAACGCCGCTCACGCCGAGCTTCCGCGTAATCTCTGCCCGCTAATAAAAGCAAGCTACGGCTACGCGGTTACGAAAAAATGCCCCTATATGAATGCTAGCGACGTAGTCGTCGGAGAGACGACCTGCGACGGCAAGAAAAAGATGTACGAGCTGCTGGCAAAGCATAAAGAAGTCCGCGTTTTAGAGCTACCCAATATGACGAATAAGCGCAGTCTAGAGCTCTGGACGCAGGAGCTGCGGGAGTTTAAGAGCTATCTGGAACAGCGTTTCGGTACGAAAATAACGGACGAAAAGCTAAAAGAGACGATAGAGCTTTTTAACGAGGAGCGAGACGCGCTAAATGAGCTAATGGAGCTTGGCAAGCTAAATCCGAGCCCGATTAGCGGTAGCGAGATGCATCAGGTGCTATTTGCGAGCGACTATATCTACGATAAACGCGAAAAGATCCGTATGCTGCGCTCTTATGTGAAGGCTCTGCGAGAAAAAGATATGAGCGGCACCAAATACAAAAAGCGCATCATCATCACCGGCTGTCCAAGTGGAGGTATCTACGAAAAGGTCGTCAAGCAGATAGAAGAGCTGGGCGCAGACGTGGTGGCCTTTGAAAACTGCACCGGCACGAAAAACTATCAAAATAACGTCCGGCTAGAGGGCGATTTGGTCGCAAATATCGCCGAGCGCTACCTTAAAATCCCCTGTTCTGTGATGTATCAAAACGACGCACGCTCGGATATTATCAAGGAATTTATCCATGAGTATCAAGCACACGGCGTCATCGACGTCGTGCTAAGCGGCTGCCACACCTACGCGATCGAGACGAACAAGATCAAAGAGGCTAGCCGCGAAGCGGGAGCAAACTATATGTCGCTAGAGACCGATTATTCAAAACAAGACATCGGGCAAATTCGTACGCGCTTGGAAGCGTTTATCGAGCTGCTCGGTTAAATTTAGGATTAAAATTTATAAAAGGAGTTAGCATGAAGCTAAGACAAATTTTAAAACCAGGTGCGGCGCTTGCCGTTTGTTTAAATTTAGCGAGCGCAAAATCGCTCGAGCAGATCAAAAAAGACGGCGTGATCACTATCGCAACCGAGGGAGTGTATTCGCCGTTTTCGTTTCACAACGAAAAAGACGAGCTGATGAGCTACGACGTAGAGATCGCAAGAGCGGTCGCAGACAAGCTAGGCCTAAAGCCAAAATTCGTCGAAGCCTCGTGGGACGCTATGCTAGCGGCGTTTGACGCGGGCAAGGCAGACGCGGTGTTTAACCAAGTAAGTATCACCGAGGAGCGCAAGAAAAAGTACGACTACTCCGTGCCCTATATGACCTCATACTCGGCGATCATCGTGCACGAGGATAACGACGATATCAAGAGCTTTGCCGATCTAAAAGGCAAGCGCTCCACGCACTCGGTAAATAGTATGTGGATCCCTACCGTCGAAAAATACGGCGCAAAACTCGTCGTAGCCGATAGCCTAAGCGACCAGATAAATCTCATAATCACCAAGCGCGCCGACGACACGATAGACGACGCCGTGATGTTTTACGACTACAAAAAACAGCACCCAAAAGCCCCGATAAAGCTAATCAAGGCGGGCGAAACGCCGATGTATACGGCAGCGATCGTACATAAAGGCAACGCCGAGCTACTAGAAGCGATAAACAAGGCTCTAAACGAGCTAAAAGCAGAAGGCAAGCTAAAAGAGATTTCGATGAAGTATTTTAACAGGGATATCTCGGAGTAAATTTAGGCTTAAATTTAGAGGCGGCGAGGCAGATTTGCCGCCGTTAGCAGATTGATTAGACTTTAGCCGCCTATCTTGCGCCCGCCTCAAAGTCGTGCGGCGTAAATTTAACGGAGTTTTATTTTGTTTTAACCTTTTTTTGCATAAAATCGTCGCTTAAATTTAAAACGAAAGGTGCATCATGAAAAGCGATATGTGCGACATGTGTTGTTGCGAGATGAAAAGCTAGGGCGCTAGGCACGAATTTCTTTTTAAGTGCTTAGCAAGTCGCTAAACATTTAAAAAGAATTTTACTTAATCCGCATACGCGAGCCTTTTTAAATGAATAGCTAACGATAAATTTAAAAAGGACGAAAAATGAAAAACTTACTAAAATCTTCTCTACTTACTTTGGCGGGCTTAGCCCTTTTAACTAACGCAAACGCAAAAACCATCCAAGAAGGCGTCTTAAAGGTTGCGACCGAAGGCACGTATTCGCCGTATTCTTTCCACGACGAAAAGGGCGAACTAACCGGCTACGACGTAGATATCGCAAAAGCCGTCGCCGATAAACTAGGGCTTAAAGTCGAATTCGTCGAAGCTCCGTGGGATGCGATGCTAGCGGCGTTTGACGCGGGCAAGGCGGACGTGGTGTTTAACCAAGTAAGCATCACTGAAGATCGCAAGAAAAAATACGAATTTAGCGAGCCTTATACCGTTCCTCGCGCGGTTTTGATAACTCACAAAGATACGCAAGACATCAAAGGCTTTGACGATCTAAAAGGCAAGAAAAGCGCGCATTCGGCCACTAGCAACTGGGCGCAGATAGCAGAAAAGCACGGTGCGCAGGTCGTCGTCGTAGACGGCTTTAGTAAGGGCGTAGAGCTAATCGCCCAAAAGCGCGCGGATGCTACGATAAACGACGACGTGACCTTTCTTGATTACGTCAAGCAAAGACCTAACGCGCCTATCAAGGTCGTATTTACCGGAGAGGCGATACCTACCGCCGCGCTTGCGCACAAGGATAACGCCGAGCTAATCGCGCAGATAAATAAGGCTCTAGAAGAGCTAAAATCTAGCGGTAAGCTAAAAGAAATCTCCGAAAAATATTTCGGTAAAAATATCTCCGAATGATAAATTTTGGCGCGAAGCGGCCCTGCCGTAAAATTCGCGCCTGAGTAAATCCAAAAAAGGAAAAACATGAAAATCTCAAATTTATTTAAAGCCGCGGCGATCCTGGCTCTGGGGCTAAATTTGCACGCTAAAACGATCAAAGAAGGCGTGCTAACCGTCGCTACCGAGGGCACTTACGCGCCGTTTTCGTTCTATGACGAAAAAGGCGAGCTAACCGGCTACGATGTGGACGTCGCAAGAGCCGTGGCTAAGAAGCTAAATTTAAAAATCGAATTTTTAACCGCGCCTTGGGACGCGATGCTAGCGGCGTTTGACGCGGGCAAGGCAGACGCGGTGTTTAACCAAGTAAGCATCACCGAGGAGCGAAAGAAAAAATACGAACTTAGCGAGCCGTATACCGTTACTTACGGCGCGATCATCGTTCGTAAGGACAACGACTCGATAAAAAGCTTCGCCGACTTAAACGGTAAGAAAAATGCCGACTCGGCTACTAGCAACTGGGCTAAAGTCGCCGCTAGCTACGGCGCTCAAAACGTCACGGTCGATAGCTTTGCTAAAAGTATGGAGCTGCTAATCGCAGGCCGCGTAGATAGCGTGTTGCGCGATAATATCGTGTTTTTGGACTTTACGAAGAACCAGCCCGCCGCTCCGGTTAAAATCGCCGCCGTCGGAAACGAAAAAGACTACATCGGCGTAGCCGTGCAAAAGGGCAACGCCGAGCTAACCGAGCGGATAAACAAAGCCCTAGCCGAGCTAAAGGCCGAGGGCAAGCTAAAAGAAATCTCGCAAAAGTATTTCGGCAAGGACGTTTCGGAGTAAATTT
>CAURYE010000008.1:0-65028 GCA_963529235.1 uncultured Campylobacter sp. | reverse complement strand
GACAACAACGGTACTCTAGATCTAGCTAATGCGCAAAGCGTGAAGAGTGTGACCGTAGCTAGGGATAGCAACTACGTTAGCGCGACTAACTCGGCCATAGATACCTTAAACGTAGATACGAATAAGGGCGAAGCGTTTGTGACGAACATAACTACGCCGGGACTAAAAACGATAAATTACGTAAATTCAAATCCTGACGAACATCATTATCTTAATTGGAGCGCGGGCACGACAAGAGCGGTTGTAGCGAATGAAGCTACGAAAATAGCTCTAAAAATTGACGCTCGCTCAAACGTTCATCATATAGGTACGGACGGCCCTCCCGATACTCGCGGTGCGTCTGAATACCTAGAAGCCTCTAAAATGAAAAGTATAGATATCAATATCGACAAAAGCGCTGATATAAACAAATACCAAGCCGTAAGTTACTGGCTCAAAGACGCCGTATCGCTCGAGACAATAAACTACGTAAATAAAAACGATGAAAACTCGTTTACGATCAAGGTTAAGACGATGAACGACGATAAATCAAACGATTTTGATAAAGTTCATACGTTAAACGTAAAAACCGGCAATGGTTTCGGTATTTTCGAGACGTATATCTTAGATCCTAAGAGAATAGCTTTGAAAAACATCTCCGAGATAAATTTGGAGGGTGTTGTTCAAATCGACGGCACTTCAAATTCCGACATAGTTTTGGGCGAGCTAGGTAGCGCAAGCTCATTGCACGGCGTAAATTTGATTGCCAGAAATTTAAACGAGCTTAGCACTTTTAACGTGATTACAAATACGCAAGTTAATGCAAGATTCAATCTGAATTTAGAAAATATTCAGGGTAACGTAGCCATAGGCGAACAAGACGCTATAGAAAACCCTACTCCGCTCATAAAATCGGGCAATACCGTAGTTACGGCTAAAAATTTGCAAAAAAACTTTACCTTTGCCAACCTTGATGCCGACACTATAGCTACAAACAGCACCGATAACGTAAGGCTAGTTTTAGACAAGGTAAAGGGCGATGTTAAATTCGGAACTATAAAAAATTTAAGCTCGTTAGACGGAGATTTTAGAAATATAGACAAAACATTAGTTATCGGTCATATGATAAATTCAAAGAGCAACTCTGCGGTTTCTTTAAATTTGGAAAATATTAAAGAAAATGTAAGTCTAGGCGGAATAAAAAGTAGCCGACTTGATATAAAAGCTAAAAATTTAGATAAAGATTTTATGGTTACAGGAGTGTTTGATCTAATGGGGGCGACGAACTCCGTGGCTCATGACGCTAATTTTTCTTTTGACGGTATTAAAGGTAGCGTAAGAATAGGCGATATTTTTAATTTTAATAACATAAAATTTGATGCTAAGAACGTAGATGGAAGCTTTGATTTAGATACTTTTGATAACGTTGCGGACGATGCTACGGTAACCTATAATTTTAAAAATATGAACGGTAACGTAAATGCGGGCGATGTAAACTACGGCTCAAACAATGCAGTAGGCCTAAAATACTCATTGACTGCCGATAATTTAGCTCAAAGACTACAGATAGGCACTATCGGTATAAAAGAATCATCGCCTACGGATATCCATGAGGGTTCGGTAAACATCGACGCCGGCATGACCCAAGGACAAGTGGCTATTGGTACGATAACGACAGGTGCAGACTCTACTATAAAAATCGATCTAAGCCAAAGCTTGCAAGCAAATAACGTAGGCAATATAACCGGCGGTAACGTAACGTTTAAAAGCTCGGTTATAAGTCCGACCGTTCAAGCCGTAAATATAGCGTTAGTCGCAAGAGAGGGTATAAATGTAGCTCCGAAAGCTCACGTAACGGGCTCGGTAGGACAGGATGAGTTTGTTTTCGGTTTCGGTTCCGGCGGCTCCGATGATGCTAAAAGCTATACTGTAACCGGAGACTTAGGGGACGGCTGGGATAACTATCTCTTTGATATATCTACCTCAAGTATTGCAAAGCTAAAGAAGGTGGACTTTAGCGGCCTAAAAAACGTGGAGGAGGGCGTTATCAACCTAGACGGAACGGTTTTAGCTACAAATACGCAATCGGACTCTAAGTCATTAAACATTATAGGTACGGACGGAAACGATACTTTTAATATTTCTGGAGCACTGGTATCAGGTACTACAAGTAAGCCTTACGTCTTGGTCTTAGAAGGGGGTAGAGGCTTGGATGAGTATAAACTCATAGCAACTTATACGGATACCGACGTAACCAAATATGTAGCTATAAAGGGTATCAAAAAATTAGATAAAATAACCCTAGGTACGGCTGTAACCGATAATGAAATAAAAAAAATATCCACGTACTTAGACAACGAAACGAGCCTTAAAAACGCCGTCAATAAAGTTCTAAACGCTGCCGATGCGTCTGCTACGGCTAATACTACGTACGCTTTTATGTATAAAAACGATACGTATTTGATCCAAGACGCAAACGGAGGACAAGACGATATCACGACTAACGATAGTTTAATCAAACTGGCCGGATATCACATCGATAACCTAAATCCATACGTGTCTGGTACGGAGATAACTATATAAATTTGAGCTAATCGTTTATTGTCGATTATAATCCGAGGTCAAATTTCGGCCTCGGTATCCGTCTGATATATGCATTTTTTCTACGAGCGGATTTTTTAAATTTTCTATTTTCCGACTTTTTTATGATATAATTAGCGATAGTATTCTGTAAAGATACCCAAAAAACTCAAGAAAACACTAAAAAAGGAGTCCTTAATGGCAGTAACACAAGCGCAAGTCGCCCAGCTTTATGTGGCATTATTTAACAGAGCGCCCGAGGGTGCGGGCTTTAACGCGTGGGTAGCAGCGGGTGCAACTAAAACCGTAGCCCAGATGGCAAACGAGATGTTAGCCTCCCCAGCTACGCCACCTTATTTTGCAAGCATGGGCGTGGACGTAAGCACTGATAGAGGCTATGTAGAGCTTATCTATAAAAATATCCTAGGTAAAGACTATACCCAAGACCCAGACGGCATAAATGCATGGGTTAGACACTTACAGCTAGGAAACTCAAGAGGAGATACTTTAGTAAAGCTATTTGAGGTAGCAACCTCGGCTGAGGCTAGAGCGGCTGATCCGGTAGCTGCGCAAACCTTTGCAAACAAAACAGAAGTATCGGCATACATGGCTCAGAAGATCGCTTCTATAGATAGCGACGGTAATGGCGGATACGACTATACTCCGTTTCAAGAGATTATCAGATCTACAAACTCTACGAATTTAGCCGCACAAAAAGCTAGAATCGACGCGATGGCTACCGTTACCACTCACACATTAACTACCGAGGATCAAACCATAACCGGCGGCGAGGGACTAGACGTGTTTAGCGCGGTTTCCAGCTCATATGCAGATAGGAACACTCTAAAAGTAAACGATAAGCTAGACGGCGGCAGAGGTACCGACGCGCTAAACGTTGCGGTAAACGATAGCTTTACAGGCTTCGTAGACGGCTATGCGAAAAATATCGAAATTTTAAACCTAACAAACACTTCCGACTCTCAAAGAATTTTTAATGCCGCTAAGATTGACGGATTAAAATCGGTATCCACTACCGGAACAAACGGTATTCGAATAACCGATCTTGCAAGCATCGTAAATTTAACGGTAAACGGCCAAAAAGATGCAACCAAAATAGGTATTATCTATAATACAAATTTGACTAGCGGCTCTAATGATGTGCAAAATCTAACCCTAAATAACGTGGGCAGAGAGACTGCCGTTGCCGAGGCTACAGCCACCGATAGGCATGTAAAGTCAATGAAGGTCGAATTTAACGGTATCGAAACGTTAAACATCACCACAAAAGATGCTAAAAGCTATATAAAAGAAGTTCAAAATAAAGCTATAACGGTAAAAGGCGCAGCGGATCTAGATATCGCAACGAAGGATAGGGATACGACCCCTGCTAGTACGGATTTCGTAAAAAGCCTTGACGCCTCTACTATGACCGGAAATTTAACTGCGGATCTAAGCGATTCTCGCAAATATAGCTCTGTAAAAAGCGGTAGCGGCAACGACACTATAGTGGTTGGCGAGCTTACTGTTAATTCTTCCTCTATCGACGCTGGCGCCGGCACCGATACTCTCCAGGTTAGAAGTCTCCAAGGTCTAAAAAAAATGACGTTAAAGGGCGTAGAAAATATCGAGTTATTGGATAAAAACCCTAGCGGCGTAACTAGACTAGACTTGGTCGGACAAAACGATATAGAGACCCTAAAAGTAGGTCAGCTAGACAATGAACTAGTCGTAACCAGCTCAAGTATCAAAACGGTAAATTTAACTAAAAAAGTCAGCCCTTATGCCACGGATGCAGAAGGTAGCGGCGCAGGTAAAGTCCACGTAAACGATACCTCCGTAGAGACCGTAAACTATAAGATAGATAACGCGACTTCGCCTACGGCTATGGCGGGCAAGATCAGATTATCAGAATCTAGAAACGTTACCGTAAATTTAGACGCTTCAGTCATAACGACTGCCGGCTCTACTAACTCAGATAGCATACTAGAGCTACCTAAAGCTGATACCTTAAATCTAAACGTAAACACTACGGTAGATTCAGGTATAAGTCTAGATAACTCGACCTTGCTAAAAACTGTAAACATAGTTAGCGCAAATCCTAATAAATTTACTCTAAAAACCGATACGAATTCTACAAATATTGCTAAACTAAATTTAACAACTTCTGGAAGCTTTGATCTAGGTAATAACGATACGCTTAAATTTGTCTCCGATATAAACGTAAAAGGAGGCGCGCCTTTAGCAGTAGGTTCTCTTATAGACCTTAAAAATTTAGGTTCTATAAGCTCCGAAAACGGCGTAAGCGTAAAAGTAAACGACCTAACCACTAGTACCCTAGGCGGCGCAACGGTTAAAAATCTTAACATTGGCGATATTACGACAAAAGAAGCCAGCAATGCGGGTGCAAATATTAATCTAAAAAATATCACTAATGGCGTAAAAGTAGGCGTAATAAAAGTCGGCGGCGAAGTGAATTTAGTGGCAAATAACGTAGGATGGCTAGAAATAGGCGGTGACATAACCTCTAAAAAAAGCGGGATTACCTTTGACGTTAGTTCGGTTAGACATGACGTTAAAATAGGCGTCGGCAGCAAACTAACGGCTCAAAACGATATCGATATCACAGCTAAAGATGTTGAAGGCAAGCTTGATATAGGTAAGCTTATAGCTAAAAATATCGTAATCAACGCTACTAATATCAAAAGCATCCATGATAGAACCGCTACGTCTACGACTTTAAAAATAGACGACATAGACCACTCTACTCCTGCTGATAGAGTCGTCGATAGCCTAAAGATCACTCTAAAAGACGTTATAAACAGTGGCGGAACTGGTGCTCAGATCGGTAAAATTGACCTAAAAGCAGGTAGTACCGTTGATATAGATGCCGGAAATACTAGAGGTCTGGTAAAATTTAGTACAGCCAATGAAGTGACGGCCGATAAGGTTTCTATCGACCTAAGCGGTACTATAGGCGAAAACTCTCTAAAGGGCATACAAGCAGACACTATCGTATATAAAGGTTCTACGCAAAAACCTCTAGATGCGACTAGCGGCACAGCCGGAGAGATAAGCCTCATAGCTAAGCAAGATCTAAATTCTAAAGACTTCACGGCTACCGTTAACGCTTCTGGACTAAATGATACGCTAAAAGTAACTGTTGCGGCAAAAGTACCTACTGTGGGTAAGGATCTAAAAACCGTTACCGTCTCTGGAGATATGGGCGAAGGTTTGCAGGATAAATATGAATTTAGCGGCACAAACGCGGCAGAGCTTACGAAGATCGATTTTAGCGGTTTAAGAAATGTTGAGTCCGGCACCATCACGACCGTTGCGGCGAATACTAAAATCGTAAGCATAAAAGGTACTGCAGGCAACGATACGATCGATACTTCTGCTACGCCATTTGATGCTGCTAACGTAACTATCGAAACCGGCGAGGGTACAAACAAGGTAACTACCGGAACAGTAACTGCTACCAAGCAAGTCATTACTATAAAAGGCGGTTCGGGTAACGATACCTTTGACGTAAGCGCATCAAAGATAGCAGGCAGCGGCTTTGACGGAAGTAGCGATAATCTAAGATATTCCGTTATCGAGAATGTAAATGTCGGCGATAAGATTAAAATCGCCGGCACGACTGTTGCTGATATACAAAAAGTTAATCTAAACCCTAACGGTAATGCATATGCGAATTTCGCTCAGTTTGCCAAAGAAACGGGTTTGTTTAGTACGGCTACTGCAAATAATAAAGTATATGCTTTTTCTTATCAAAACGACACGTATCTATTTTATAACCAAGGTGCGGCAGGAGCGACTGGATTCGAATTGAACGAAAATATAGTAAAACTATCGGGCGTAAACACAGCGAACCTAAACGCTTCGCTAGGAACTGACGGCGAAATTACCATCAACGGTCTCTAATCTCTTTTTTTCGGTAGAGCTTGTCTCTACCGATTTTTGTACTTTCTTGATTACGGTTTAAAACTCTTTCCTTAATATTTACCTTATACCTCTACTTGGATTTTAATTTCTGCTTTATGTACCAACAAAATTGAAATTTACAACTCAAAGTTTCAGCTATATTTGTAGTTTACGCTATTTGTAAATTTACCTTGGTAAGTTACTCCATATATTTTTAAGTCGTCAAGTAAACTAAATTTAAATTTTAGAAATTTAGTACTTGTGTCGGCTAATATAGCATGCTTTAGCGCAAAAACAGTAATGTAAATCGCCTATTTAGGCGCACAGGCTTCGTATATTCGTAGTCATAACCCCGTTAATTTTTCAAATCAGGTGGTAAAAGTACGGCGGCTAAGCTCTAGAAGCATATTTTTAAACGTGAGGAGTTTACGGACGTTAGATGCAGTCGGTGTTGATTTGCGCTGCATATATCCAAATGCCGTTTAAATACGGATAGCGGCAAATTTGACAATAAAGCTCGTAAGATTTCGCGGCTATGACAAGCTAACGGAAAACATACTCGCAAATCGTGTTTACGGCATTAAGGCTGACGAATCAAACGAGTTTTTACGTAATCTAAAGCAGCAACATCGCTTTTGGCTGCGTGAAACTCAAACTTGGGAGTTTGAAACGAGATAAATTTAACCGCAGCTTAATTACCGTACGAAATATGTCTTTAGAGCGATATTTATTTTTCAGTTTATATAGGTCGGCGCCCTTGTAACCGCTTATTTGATGATCTAGTCTTTGATGCCTACCAGATAAAACGGGCGTTTATTATTTGGATTATGTCCGCATCTTAAGGCTGTATGGCAAATTTGCTCTCGCGGCGTCGTTAGTAAAGGCGGCTATGGTCTTGCGCCCGACTATAATTACCGAAGCATAAAGCTCGCCTCAAATTTTAAATGCCAAAAGCAAAAATCAACTATTTCGCAAAGCGCCGTAAAATATGATATTGCTCGCTCTAGTCGTTTTATTGGCAAGTGCGACCAAGTTAGGTCAAGCTACGGTCGCGTGCCGTAGCTATAAAACTGCAAAATAGCGGTTTTGCGCGCGTTTATACCGAGCTTGAGCAGTCTCTTATTAGCTTTTACGGTACGTCGTTAGGGAAATTTTGCTCTTAAATTACCGCTCTTATTCTAACAAGACTTACGGCATGTATCGGTACGCAAGTCTGATTTAGACTGTTTTGCTTTTTTCAGCCTAGGCGGGCGCTTTAGGGTATTTCATAAATCCAGCTCTTAGACCATCTGCGCAGCCTTTATAGAACTTGCCTCTTGAGCGGTAAAGGCGGCAAAATTACGACGTATTGCTTTGAGCGAGCGTAGCGGACATTTATATAAGTGCGACTTCTAAGCATTTTGGCGTACGAGAAATATCTTTTGTTCCGCCTCTTTAAACTCGCCCGTAGTTCAAGCAGGTTGCGGTTTGGTTATAGTCGCAGCGCGTATGGAGCGATACGAGTCGGCCTGGTGCGGTGATGACGATGAAACGACAAAGAATGGTTTGCCGCGAGTAGTTTGTGCGGCTGGCGCGATAAGACGGCTGCTAAATCTAGGCCTAAATTTGACTGCAAAAACACGCCTAGCCTCTAACAAAGAAACCGCACGGCTTGATGTTTTTGCAGATTAAAAGTTTTCGTTGGGGTGCGCCAAGTCTCGCGTCCATAACAAGCCGTGTTAAATTTACGCTTACGCCTAATAATCCTAGCAACCAAAGCCGTAGCTACGGCATTTTAGCGCATTTTTATTCGCATAAGTGCGCATGATAGCAACCTAAAACCGCGTATTTGCTAAGCTGATTTAGGCGGCGATTTTGGATATTAGTTTGTAAATTTAATGCCGTTTTCGTAGCCTTAGCGCAAAATTTTTTCGGCTTAAATTTGCGTTCAAAAGCGGTTAATTTTCGTGATACGGCGTAGGCGCGGGAGCCTTAGTTTTTTCTTTGGGCGCGCTGTTTGCGCTTAAACGTTAGATAACGGCAAATAACGGGATTAGACAAGGTACTTTTGCTGCGTTTGAAGCAAAATTTGATAAAAGTTTAAATTTACGAATCCTTCAAATTAAAAACATAAGGATTTTATGGACGCAAATAGCATAAATTTAAGCGATTTGAGACGGTTGCGAGATGACGGCGGGCTATCTTACATTATAAATTTGCCGAATTTGAAATTTGCCCGTTTACTCGCGTTTAGCGCCGAAAAGTACGGCTATAGCCGGCTACGCAAGGCGCGTAAATTCGTATAAATCCATCTAGTCGCTAGCTAGCATTAGGCGTAGTAACGCCTCTATATCGCCGCTGCAAGGAGTTATGCCGTAGTTTAGCAGCTTTGCCGTGTCGCAGACGAGTAGGGCGGGGTCGTTTGTCCTGATAAATTTGGCATCGCTTTGCACGGCGATATCGCGCCCGCTTAAGCGGCGTAAAATTTGTAAAATTTGCTCGATACTATAAGCCTTGCCCGAGCCAATGTTAAAAATTTCGCCGTTAGCTTCTAGCTCTAGTAGTTGTGCATATATCCGCACAACATCGTTTATGTCGTTATATTCGCGCTTTGGCATCAAATTTCCTAGCTTTATTACGGAAGCTTCATCTTTAAAATGTTGCACGATTTTTGGAATGAGGAAATTTTCGCTCTGCCCCGCGCCCGTATAGTTAAAAGGACGCGCGATGATAAAAGGAAGCCCGCTTCTAGCGATTTGCTCTTCCATATAAATTTTACTTTGGGCATAGATGCTTTGCGGATTTAGCGCGGAGTTTTCGCTCATAGGCGCGTCGCCTCCGCCGTAGACGCTAGCCGAGCTTGCAAAGATCGCCTTTTGAAATTTAACGGCACTTAGGGCATCTAGCAAATTTAGCGTGCCGATTTCGTTTGCGTTTTTTATCTCAGCGGGATCTGCCATAGCAAACGAAACTGCGGCCAGGTGGATGATGTAGTCAAATTTAACTCTAAAGGCGGCTTTTATGCTGTCTTTGTCAAGCAGATCAAAGCGCGCGTGATGCGGCGCGCTAGGGCTTAAGGCGCCGCCTGATACCTCGTAGCCTAGCCCACGAAGGTACCGCTCCAAATAGCGACCCGTAAATCCCTCGATGCCCGTAATAAAAACGCGCTTAGAACTCAAATCCCGCCTCGATGCGTCTTAGATCGGCTTTTATCATCATATCGCAAAGCCCCTTTAGATCGGTCTTTGCGCTCCAACCTAGCTTTTGCTTGGCTTTTGAGGCGTCGCCTATTAGCAGATCGACCTCGGCCGGTCTAAAAAATGCCGGATTTATCTTTACTATTACGTCGCCTTTATCGTTTAGCCCGACTTCGTTTATGCCCTCGCCCTCAAATTTTATTCCGATATCTAGCGCTTCAAAGCTAAGCTTTACAAAATCCCTAACCGTGGTCGTTACTCCGGTAGCTAGTACGAAAGTATCGGGAGCCTTGGCTTGTAGCATCGCGTGCATACCTTCGACGTATTCTTTGGCATAGCCCCAGTCGCGCTTTGCGTCTAGGTTGCCAAGTTCTAAAGTCTTATCCTTTTTTAGGGCGATTTTTGCGGCCGTATTCGTGATTTTTCTCGTGACGAACTCAAGCCCTCTTAGCGGACTTTCGTGATTAAATAAAATGCCGCTTGAGGCGAAAATATCATAGCTTTCTTGATAGTTTACGGTTATAAAATGCGCATAAAGCTTTGCCACTCCGTACGGTGAACGCGGATAAAAGGGCGTGGTTTCGCTTTGCGGGACGGCTTGGACTTTGCCGAACATCTCAGACGTGCTGGCTTGATAAAATTTGATGCTTTTATCGACCGTCTTTATCGCCTCTAGTATGTTTAGCGCGCCGATGCCCGTGGCGCTTGCGGTGTGAAACGGCTCTTTAAAACTAACGCCCACGAAGCTTTGAGCGGCTAGGTTGTAAATTTCCTCGGGTCTTATTTCATTAACGGCGCTTAGGATGTTAAACGGGTCGGTTAGCTCAAACTCTACTAGATGAAAATTTGGCTCGTTTAAAATGCCTAGCTCGTTTAATCGCCAAAAATTCGGGCTCACCGCTCGCCTGTATCCGCCATAGACTTCGTATCCTAGATCGATCAGATATCTAGCCAGGTATGCGCCGTCTTGACCTCCGATGCCCGTGATTATCGCTTTTTTCATTATTATTCTCCGTTTTTTAAATGTCGCATAAAATTTTTATCCGTCGCTACGGCTCTAAATATCCGTAGGTAAAGCCCAGCGATGCTGTTCCAGCTATTTTCGCTTAGCCATTTTGCGCGTTCGTCATAAATTTTAGCGTCTATTTCGCTGTTTTTTACTTTTTCTAGTTGCTCTAAAATGTGCCAATCGTTAAATCCGTCCGTTTTTATCGTGACGTTTTTCATCTCGCTAAAGATCCTTGACGGCGTTACTATAACGTTTTTACATGCGCTAAGCGCTATCCTGGCCGCCCCGCTGGCCCCCTCGTCGGTTTGCCCGTAAGGCAGCACGATGACATCGCAGTCGCTTAGCTTTTTGTTTACCTCCTCTATCGGCAAGAAGCTCGTATTCCACTCCACTTTTTCGTCCAAATTTAGCTTTTCGCAAAGCTTACGGCATCTTTGCAGTTCCGCCTCGCCGTCTGCGTTTGCGACGGGACTAATGATAATTAGCTTCGCGTCCGTATTTTGGCTAAATTTAGCAAAGGCTTGCAGCAGTACGGGTAAATTTTTATGCGCAAAGAGTAGGCCGAAAAATCCTACCTTAAATTTGCCGTCCGTTTCCTTGCGTTTGTTTTGCTCGGGCGCCAAATTTTGCGTTCCGTGCGGCACTAGCGTGACGTTGTCGGTAAGCCCGAGTAGTCTAAGCGTATTTAGATCGTCGATGCTGTGGACGAAAACTCGGTCAAATTCGTAAAGCGTATCGTGCCAGTTTTGCTGAGTTTGGCGCGGGTAGTTTAGGATTTGCTTCGTGGCGTGAAGCGTGATGAAGCAAATTTTGCCCTGCGATTTTAGCGCGGCGACGTCTGATTTTAGCTTTTCGTCTATCTCGAAAAACGTAAAATGGTGTTGTAGCCAGATTATATTCGCATCCGTTTTAAGCTCGCTTAGTAGCTTTTCTTGTTCTATTTCATAAACTTTTACGCCGTTTTCTTGGGCTAGATTAGGCTCCTTGGCGCGCTTTTGCTCGCTCCAAGTGTAAATTTCTAAATTTGCGCCCGCCCGCGCAAGCTCGTCCGTTAGGTATTTTGAGTATTCGGCTATGCCGCAAACGGCGTTATACGTCGAAAAGTAGGCGATTTTTAGCTCACACGACTCATTTTTAAAGGATTTTAGATGCGAGATGCTCGAGATGAAATTTAGCGCGTTTTTCTCGCCGAACATCATTTCATCGACTTTGTGTTTTAGAGGCTCTATGCTTGGCGCGCGGTTTTGTAAAATTTGCTCGGATACTTTGATAATCTTTTCGCCTAGATCCTTTACGCTAGGCTCCGCCCAAAACGAATAGTTTAGATTAAAATGCGTAACCGCGGGTGCGAATTTATACCCGATAAACTCGCAGCTATCGTCCAAAAACTCGCACTGGCCGCTATAGTCGGTGGAGATGACGGGCTTTTTGTAGTGTACGCCTTCGATCGCTGGCATATTTAGCCCCTCGCCGCGCGTCGGCAGCACGACGATATCGCACTGCTCATAGAGATTTGCCACGTCAAGCGCGGTTAAATCTTCGTTTAGTATGACGCGGATTTTGCTTCGGTATTTTTTATCGACTAAAAGCTCGATTTGCTCGGTTACGCTGTTGTGCGGATTAGGGAAGCTTTTTATCGTTAGGTTTAGCTCGAATTTGGCTTTTTTGCAAGCTTCGTTAAAGGCTCGCAGTAGCACGTCGGCACCCTTTCTAGGCAGGCATGATGAGATATGAAAGAGCTTTATCTCGCATTTTTGTTCGCTATTTTCTTGCAAAACGCTTGGCTCGGGCGGCATTTTTAGCGGGATATCGGCCACTTTTACCGGCGTATAGCAGCCGTTATCTATGAGGATTTTTTTGATAAAAAACGTCGAAACCAAAATGCCTTTATACTTGGAGTTTAAAATTTCTATCGTCCTAGGAGGGATGCGCGACTCCTCCCAGAAAAACACCGCAATCTCAAAGCCGTAACCCTCCCTAACGTCTTCTATCAGCGGGTAGTGGTGGTAGATCGCGACCTTGTCGTCGCTTCTTTTTGGGTGCGCGTTTTTATCGGGTACTATGCTTCTTAGCGTTTCGTACTCGTCTTTGGTTATCGCGATGTCTTCGATTTTATCGAAATAGTTCTCATGATAGCAGATTACAAAGACGTTTTTTACCTTACCGAGCAGCCTAAATACGATGTTCCTGTTTATCGCGGCCAAACTATAGTGTCCGCTGATGCTGCCGATGACGGTTAGCTCGCTAAAGTTTTCGTTAAATTTAAGGTTTTTTAGCTCCAAATTTCGCTCGTACTCTTTTGAGTGCGTTAGCTCAAATACATTAGGCTCGAAAACTCCTTCTTGCGAGACGTAGATATCGTCTCTAACCTGGCCTTTTAGGCTAAAGATTCTTGCCCTAAGAGCAGGAAATTTATTTAAAAATATCTTGAGGTTTTTCTTAAATTTAGGATGGCTATTTGCCGCTCTTTCCGTCAAATTTATACCGAATTTAAGCGCTTTTTTGAGATTTTCTTTAGCTAAATTTTTACAAAATCTTAAAAATTTATAGACCCAAATAAGCGGCTTTGCGACTCTTTTAAATTTAGCGACAAAAATTTTAAGCTGCTCGATATCGTTTTTGATAACGGGAGCTTCGTTTTCTAGGACGTAGACTTTGTGATTTAGCGCGAGATATTTGCCGAGCAGATTTTCTAAATCTTCGTGCAGGCGCGCGTTTTCGTTTTGCAAATTAGCGATTTGATTTTTGCTCTCCATTAGCTCAAGCGAGCTTTTCCACAGCGCTTCTTTCGTCTCCAAAGAGCCCTTCCAGACGTCGTTTTTTAGCTCGAGCATCTGCGTTTTGTTTTCAAATGCCGACACGTCGAATCTATCGGCTAACTCTTCAAAGCTATAACCGCTTTTAGCCGCTTTTAAAAACGCTTCGCGCGTTTTTTCGTCGCCGTTTTTAAGCCCCAGAATCGCGTAATCAAGCCCGACGCTGCTTAAAACGTCTCTTAGCGTGACGTTTTGGTTCTCTAAATCCTCGCTAAAGCTCAAATTTGAGTTTAGCCTCATCATAAACGTATTATTAAAGCCCTCAAATTCGCACAGATACTCAAGCAGCATCGGCGGGATAGGCTTAACGTGCGTCGCGTCGAGGTAGAAATTTAGCGTAGCGACGCGTAAATTTTCCGGATTTGGCGTTTCAAGTATCAAGATACCGCCGTCTTTGAGAACTCGGCGCGCCTGCTTGATTAGCTCGCAAAGCTCGCTAAACTCCAAGTGCTCCACAAGCTGAAATGCGCTAACTAGCGCAAGGCTTGAGTCTTCTAGCTCGCTTAAAAACTCTATCGCGCCTTGTTTTTTAGCCTCAAGCGCGTTTTTTTCGCACTCTTTTAGCATCTCCTCGCTCACGTCGCAGCCGCGCGCAGTAAAGCCGTTTTGTTTTAGAATTTCAAGCCACTCGCCTCTGCCGCAACCAAGATCGACGGCCGCCGGCTTTTCGTTATTTTGCTTTAAAATTTGCAAAAACGGCTCGTAAGCAAGCAAGCGTTTTTTGATCTCGCTTCTATGGCCTCTAAATTTATCTTCGAAACTTTTATAAAATTTATCCATTTATTCTCTTTATTTTCAAACTCGGTTCAAGATATGCAAGACCGACGAAATCGGGCTTGCTAAAATTTACGACGTTAAAAATGATCGCGTTGTCGCGCCATTCGTAGTTATTTTGCAGGTGGTTGTCGCTATCGTGTAGCGCTATCGTTACAGAAAACGACCCGACGCCCAAATTTGCGTCAAATTCAAAACTAAAGTCGTACTCTTCGCCTTTTTTGAGATTTTTTAAAGCTTGCTTTAGGTGGTAAGTGTTCGTGCCGTAGACGACCTGCGAGAAGCGATTTTTGATCTGATAGCCTAGCACTAGCGACGGCAAATTTTCGTTTGCTTGCACCGTTACTTTTAGCTTGATTTTTTTGCCGACTTCTAAATTTTGTATCTTTTTGCCTGTGGCGTCTAAAATTTCCACGTTTTTTATGCAGGCCTTTTTGTTGCCGGATATGGTTGCGGTTTTGCCGTTTTGCAGGGTTATTTGCGAGATTTGTACGTCTTGTTTCTTTGAGATTAGGGCGTTATAGTAATCAAGCACTGCTTCAGGCTCGCCGTCTTTTAAAATTTTCCCTTTTTCTAGCAAGATTACTCGGTCGCAGATCGATTTTATCGCACCGCTATCGTGCGAAACTATGATGAGCGTAGTGCCTAGGCTTTTAAATTCTTTTATCTTATCAAAGCTTTTATGCTGGAAATACACATCGCCTACCGATAGCGCCTCGTCGATGATGAGTATATCCGGGCGGTTTGCCGTGACGACCGAAAAAGCAAGGCGCATCTGCATGCCGCTACTGTAAATTCGCACGGGATAATCAAAATACTCGCCTATCTCGGCAAAGTCTTCGATATAGGCTATTATTTCGTCGATCTGCTCTTTTGAGTAGCCCATGAGAGAGCAGGACTGATAGGCGTTTTGCCTACCCGTTAGGTCGCCGTGAAAGCCCATGCCTAGCTCTAATATGGACGAAATTTTAGCCCCGCTCGTTACGCGGCCGCTTGAGGGCTTTAGCGTGCGCGAGATGATTTTTAAAAGAGTGCTCTTGCCCGCTCCGTTTTGCCCGATTAGCCCGACTACCTCACCGGCTCCCACGTCAAAGCTTACGTCTTTTAGTACGGTTTTTACGTTTTTTTCTTCTTTATTTTTACTAAACCACGAGGCAAATCGCTTAAAGTTACTCTCGTAATCCAAGTAAGTTTTACAGATATTTTGAACCGATAAAATCATAAAACGTCCGCCATCTCTTCTTCGGCTCGTTTGTAAACGAAAAATGCGGCTCCAAGGCTTGCCGTGCCGATAAAGGCCGGATAAATCAAAAGCGAAAAATCGGGCATCTTGTCGTAAATCAAAATATCGTGATAGCCGCTAACGACGCCAACTAGCGGATTTATGTAGATTAGCTCTTGCAAATTTGACGGCAAAATGCTCGTCATATAAACGATCGGCGTTAGCCAAAATAAAAACTGCAATACGATGGCGATGATCTGGCCTACGTCGCGCATAAAGACGTTTATCACGCCAAAAAACAGCCCAAATCCGACGGCTAGCATCACCGTAACGAGGGAAAAGATCGGCAAAAAGATCAAATTTACGCCCGCAAAATGCCCCAAAAACGCAAACACTACCGCAATAGAGACGAATAAAATGAGATTGTTTATCGCCGAGCTTAAAACCACGGTAGCAGGAAGTACGATTTTGGGAAAAGACATTTTTTTGATTATGTTGGCATTGTCGGTAAAAATGCCGATGCAGCGCGAAAAAATCTCGCTAAAAAGCATCCAGCAAAGCATCCCGCTCATTAGGTAGATCGCGTAGGCGTATTTGCTATCGATGCCTGGCAGCTTGGCCGAGAGTACCGAGGAGAGTATGGTCGCGTAGATGAGCACCTGGGCTAGCGGATGCAGTATCGCCCACGCTACGCCCAGCTTGCTTTTTGCGAATTTGGTTATAAACTCGTTTTTGACCGAATTTACGATGAAAAACCTATACGTATAAATATTTGAAAACAATCTTTCGTCCGATTTAGCTAAATTTGCGTGATTTTAGCAAATAAAGGCTAAAAATAAAAATAAAGCTAAATTTATGATCGAAATTTAATAACTTAGTCTGAAATTTTCCTTTGCTTGACCTATCTCGTTTTTGGTTATGAGTCCTCGTTTTTTTAGCTCGTGGACTAAATTTCTGGAAGCTTTTTTGATGGTTTCTATCTCTGCGTTTAGTCCGCCGGCTACTGAAAATAGCCAGTATTTATGGATTTCTACCCATTCGGCTAGCTTATTTACCTTTTGCATCGTAGTATCGCTCGGGGCGACTGAGATTTTAGCTAGTTCAAGCTCTTGGAAATATACGGATATGGCCACGATATTTTCGATAAAAGGCTTAAATTTAGGCTTTGAGATAGCGTCTTTTGCTTTATCTATCCTATTTGAAATTTTAACGAGCTTATGAAAGTGTTTTTCGCTTAATTTCCCTTCGTCTCTTAGTTTTGAAATTTCGTCTATTTTTGGTACGACTTCTAAAAACGTCTCTTCGATTATACGTTTGGCCTCGTTTTCAAAGCTTAGCTTTTTTACGAGTACTTTATATGCTTTTAACATATCTTTATTCGCTCTTTTCTCTTTTATCGGCGCGATATTGGGGAGATTTTTTTGTTTTTTGTCTTTGCAAAGCTCTTGCATAGTCTCTAAAAACGGTTTTTCTATGCTGCCTTCTATCCTGGCGCCGCCTTGCGTGCAGTTATATGTCGTTACGTCTTTTTTGCTAGACTGCTCGATATCGGCTTCAAATTGGTTTCTAAATTTATCCCAGACGTAAGTCGTGCGGACTTCGCCCTCGCCGCCGTAGGCTTTGACGTATAGATATTCGTCGGCTTGCGCGAACGCGTGCCCGGTGGCGTGAGATTTACCGTCCGGAGCAAAGGCTAAGTCTTGTCCGATTAAAACGATATTTTTATGTTTTAAAACGTAGGCTAGCTGATAGGCTTGATTTGCCGTGGAGTGCCCGATCCCTAGGTAGCCATAGCCCTTTAGTCCGAACGACGTTTCGTTTTGCTGAGGGCGCATGGTTAGGACTAGGCGGCGAGGTAAGATATTTTTAATAGTTTTTTTATGCGTCAAAGATGCGATGATAAAGTAAGCGTCTTTGTCTATTTTTTTATCTCTTTTTTTAAAAAAACTCGACGTGGCCTCTACACGCTCTATCGAAGTTACGTAATCAGGCTTTATGCCGTGTTTCATTAATATCGGTAGCGATGCGTCAAGGCTGATGACGGTAACATACGGAGCAAATTTTTTAAGTGTCTCAAGCTGTTTATCAAGACTTGGCCCCGTTGAAACAATGACTGCCGTGTCCATTAGTTTATAGCGCTTTTTTATCAAATCGACGTAGGAGTAGTTTGTGAGCATCGCCGTTAAATTTTCTATATTATTCCTCACTCCGATTAGATTGTCGTCTATGCTGTTGCCGTGACCGGCTACCATTTGAGAGATGGCTTTTGCAAAGGATTGGTTTATTTCTGCGTAGTCGTCGCTAAACTGATCGTAAAACGGCGAGTGAATTTGAAGATTGTAAATTTTAGCGTATGCGGTAAATTTGCTATTGCACGCCAGATAATAAAACTGCGTGTAGTTTGCGAACTCGGAGTAAAAAAGAGTTAGCCTTTCGCTGGATAATTCGTCTGAAAGGTCGATTAAATTTAATACCGCATAGATGATTTCGATTTCCGGTTCTACGACTATTATTTTCTGATGTGTTTCGTTTTTTAAAAGTGCTTTATAAAGTATCCCGTTGCCTAGCCCGTAAAAATACATAATCGGGTAGCGCTTATATTCGTTTTCGACGGATTCTAGGGTATTTTGGACGTCTTTGACGGGATTTTCGTAGACGTATTTTAAGGTTTTATTGTTGATAATGTTGATATCGATCGGGTCTTTGCCGACAAATACGTCGTAATCCGCCATCTCTTCCATTCCCCAAAGGCGCGCGGCTAAAATTTCGTCTTGCTGAAAGAGGGCTTGCAAGTTTTTTTGAAATATCGGATTGGCGCTTGGTTCAAATGATTCAGAGCTTTTTTTTGCGTTTTTTTGCTCGTTTTCGTTTTCTTTTACGACCTGAAAATCATCCATAGTCGAATATTCGTTTTTCGGCATTTTGCCTCCTTATTTATATTGCTATTTTGTTTTAAAGCTAAATTCGTTCCAAATTTACGCCCGAATTTCGCGCAAACTCGGCCGGAGCTTTAAGTATATACTTAGCAAGCGGGCTTGCGGGCTAGCGCGGTATCAAATCTTTGCGATATGCGCTAAATTTACATATCCTCGCTACTTAATCTATCTCCGAAATTTATGTCTCGTTTGGCCGGTTTGCCGATTAGCTCGCGTTTAAATTTAGGATGCAAACCCCAGCCCGGGCGCACGCTTTTTACGTTTTGCTCGCTAAAAATTTCGCCTTTTTTGATATCCGCGCAGGCATAAAGCGAACGGGCGTAGTTGCGGCTGGCAAGCGCTCTTTCGTCTAATTCGTAGACGGCTTTGCCTAGTAGTTTTTCGGCGTCTCTTACGGCGCTTGCCATCTGTTTAAATTCATCCTCGTCCAGGCTAAACGCCTCATCCACGCTTCGCACCTCTTTGTTTAGGATAAAATGTTTTTCTACTATGCGAGCGCCCAGACTCACGGCGACTACTGGCGCTACGATACCTAGAGTATGGTCTGAAAAGCCGACCTCTGCGCCGAATTTTCGTTTCATATCGGCGATCGTGAGTAGATTCATCCCCTCAAGCGGAGCGGGGTAGCTAGACGTGCATTTTAAAAGCGCGACGTTTTCGTTGCCGCACTCTTTGCAAATTTGCACCGCGTCTTCGATCTCCCGCAGGGTAGCGATGCCGGTCGAGATGACGACGGGTTTGCCTTTTTTAGCTATGTGCCGGATAAAATCGTAATCGGTTACCTCAAAGCTAGCGATTTTGTAAGCAGGCGGGTTAAAGCGCTCCAAAAAATCGGCGTCGTCGTCGCTAAACGGGCTTGAAAAGCAGATTAATCCTTCGTTTGCGGCCGTTTTAAAAAGCGTTTCGTGCCACTCGCGCGGAGTCAAGGCTTTTTGATAAAGGCTATATAAATCATACCCGTCCCACAGTCCGCCGCGTAGCATGAAATCCTCTTTTTTAGAATTTAGCGTCAGGCTGTCGGCCGTGTATGTTTGCAGTTTTACGGCGTCGGCTCCCGCGCGTTTGGCCGCCTTGATAGTTTCGACGGCAAGTTCTAAGCTGCCTGAGTGATTTGCCGAGAGTTCGGCGATTAAAAGGACCTTTTCTTTCGTATCGAAATTTGCTATTTTCATAAATTCGGCTCCGAAATTTTAGTTTAATTTTATCATAAAATTTGCCCCGCTAGGCTATAATCTCCCTAAAAACAAGGAAAAAAATGGACGCCAAAACCATCGCCGTCATCCCCGCTCGCGGCGGCAGCAAAAGAATCCCGCGAAAAAATATAAAGCCTTTTTGCGGCAAACCGATGATCGCTTATAGTATAGAAGCGGCGATTAGGGCGGGGATTTTTGACGAGATTATCGTATCCACAGACGACGAGGAGATAGCGGACGTTGCGAGAAATGCGGGCGCTAGCGTGCCGTTTATGCGCCCAAAAGAGTTAAGCGACGATTTTACCGCGACGGGCGCCGTCGTAGAGCATGCGATAAAATTTTTGCAAGCAAGAGGCGATAGGATAAAATTCGTCTGCACGATTTACGCTACCGCGCCGCTGATAGACGAATTTTACATTAAACTAGGTCTTGAAAAGCTACGCGCATCAAACGCCAAAAACGCCTTTTCGTGCACTTCTATGCCGTTTCCTATCTGGCGGACGTTTAAGATCGCCAAGGACGGACGATGCGAGATGTTTTGGCGAGAAAATTTCGCCAAACGAAGCCAGGATTTAGAGGAGGCTTATCAAGACGCGGGGCAGTTTTACTGGACGAATTTAGACGCGCCTTCGAGCGATGAAATTTTTTTCGGGCGAGATAGTATAGCGATTGTTTTACCGCGCCACTTGGTACAGGATATCGATACACCTCAAGACTGGATAAGAGCGGAGTTTTTATACGAAGCGGTACAAAAATCAAGGGAAAAAGCATGAGAAAAAAACGGCTAGAAATCATAAATTTCGTAAATTTAAGCGACGAGAAGTACCGAAAAATCCTAGAATATAGAAATCAAGAATATGTTAGAACCGTATCAAATTCGCCCGAGCCTATCACGGTAAAGCAGCACGAAGCATACCGCGAAGCGCTAAAAAAGCGCGATAAATTTTTCGCGTTTTTGATAACGTGCGACGGTGAGGACTATGCGGTGATAAATTTAAAAAAGCTTGACGACGGGTCGTTTTATCTGGGGTATTACCTGACCGACGAGCTATATAAATTCGAAGGCGGAGGCGTAGCCGTGCATAACTGCATGATGTATATATGCGACCGGCTAAAAATCAAGCTTATATCTTACGATATAAAGCCCGAAAATAGTAGGGTTTTTAGAGTCGGTCAAGGCGGCGAAGATATAGCCGTTAGCAGTAACAGCGAGGCTTTACACCACCTAGTTAGGCTATACGGCTACGACGACGAACGCGTAAAAAATAGCAAATCCGCAAAATTATTTAATAAAATTTATGAGATAAAAGAGAGCGATTTTAGCTAAAAATCGGTAATCACCATATCGCAAAAATCGAATTTGCCAAGATTCGTTACGATAGACGCGTAGTTTAGCCCAGCGCCAAAACCCGCTAACATGCATTTATAGATATCGCTGCCCGTCATCTGCTCTTTGGCGTTATGAGCGATACAAACGGGGATCGTGGAGCTGTTGGAGTTACCGTAAAAAGTAACTACGTTGCTAGGCGCTTTTTGGCTTGAAACGCCTAATTTTTGAGCTAGTTTATCGACCATAAATTTATTCGGCTGGTGGAAAAAATAATAATCCAGCTCGTCTTTATCCGTGCCCGCGTAAGCTAGGCTTTGGGCGATATATTTAGGCACGTTTTGCATTACGTATTGAAACACCGCCTGTCCGTCCATATGAATGCGTTGCAAGCAGTCGCGACCACCGTATTTGGAGCTTGAGAATTTAGCTTTTTCCTCGTTCGTCGGCTTTCTAAAACCCATAGCCGGAAACACCAGCGCATCGTAGTCCTTAGCATCCGTCACGCAGTGGAAAAACGCGTCGTTTTCGCCGTTTTCTACGACGGTAATACAAATAGCGTCGCCTGCTAGCGGATAGCTGCTAGTGTCGCTTCTATCGGGATTTTTGCATAAAACGTCGCCCGTTATCAGGACTACTTTTTTAGCGCCTTCGTTATTTAGCAGCATAAAGGCTTGAAATAATCCGTTGATAAAGCCGGCGCATTGCTGATTCGTATCCATGCAAAAAATTTCCGGGCTTAAATTTAGCTCGCCGGCAATTAAATTAGCAGTTGCCGGCATTAAAAAATCAGGCGTCGTCGTAGCCACTACTAGCGCGGAAATTTCCTCTTTTTTCAGCAGTCCTTTTTCAAAAAGACGGTTTAATCCGTAGACCGCCACTTGGGACAAGTACGTTTCGTCTTTAAAAAATCTGTGCCTGTCGTAACCCATCGTATTTTTTAGCTTTAAATTTTGCTTTTGCGAGAGCGAGTTAAATTTCATATCGTCTTCGAATTTATACTCCGTCTGCGGAAGCAAAGCCAAAATGCCGCTGATTTTTTTACCGAAAAATTTAGTTTTCATTAGGCTTTTGCGTCGCTTTTAACGATTAAATTTTCTATAGCTTCGATGCTGCCGAAATTTTCGGGCAAGATATCGCCGCCGTCTATTTTTACGCCGAATTTTTCTTCTAAATCCGTAACCAACGTAAGCACGTCAAAGCTATCTAGCATGCCCGACTCGATAAAATCCTCATCACCCGCGAAGTCGTATTCGGGTCTAATATCTACTAAAATTTCTCTTATTTTTTCTTTCATATCGTCTCTTTATCTAAAATTTCCGCCGTCTATGAAGTAATTTTCGCCTACGATATACCTAGCCGCATCGCTTAGCAAAAATATCGCCGTATTCGCCACTTCTTGCGGTTCTAGCAATCTGCATATATCAGACGTCGTATACGGGTCTTTTTCGTCGTTTTTTAAGTCTCTAAAAATTTGCGTATCTTTTACCATTTGAGTTAATACGCCGCCGACTATGACAGTGTTTATACGCATTTTTCTTTTTGCCAATTCCAAAGATAGCGGCTTAGCGATAGCGTCTAGCGAGGCCTTGCTGATGATATAAGCAATTTGTCCTTTTAAAAACATTTTCGTTACTATAGATGAAAAAAATACCACGGACGCGCCGTCGTCGGAGTTTTGTTTTTTGGATAACTGCTTTACTATTTCAAGCCCCGAAAAGGCGTTTATTTTAAAAATTTTTTCATTCGTCGCGTGGTCTAGCAGTTTAAACGGATATATGGACGGCACTCCCGCAGCGTGGACGCATCCGTTAAATTTAACCCCGTCGAATTTAACGCAGTCTGAAACTAACTGCGCGATGCCTTCTATATCTTGTAAATCGTAAGCGAAAATTTTATGCTTGGCCGGCTCTTTCATCATAGATAGCGTCTGTTTTAGCCTAGCCTCGTCTCTAGATATTAGCGCTACGCTAGCGCCCAGTTCGCTAAGCCTGACGGCTATTTGCCTACCGATACCCGAGCTTGCTCCCGTTACTAAAATTTTTTTATCTTTGAAATTTATCATACCAGATAGCCTCTGACGTCAAAATGCCTGCCGTAAACGCCGCTTGAACTCTCACTTAGCAAAAATGCGATCTGTTTGGCTAAAATTTCAGGGTCGATCGCGCCCGTTTGCATCATTGCGACTAATTCTAGCTCCCTTTGGCTGAGCTCTTTATCGCTTTGCACGACGGCGGGGCGGATGGAGTTTATCCTGATGCCTTTGGAGTATATCTCTTTTGCGATCGAGGGTATAGCGTTATCCATCGCCGCTTTTGACGCGCCGTAGGCTATTTGCCCCTTGTCCGCTCCTAGCGATGCGTAGTTTGAGACGGCTACTATGCTGCTTTTTGCGTTATAAATTCCTTCGCTAGCAAAAACTCTAACGGCCTGGATAAACGCGAAGAAATTTTCCGTCATAACGTCTTGCAAAAGCTCTAACGAAGTATCCGCCAAAGGCGCGGTTAGATTTTTATCTACGGCGTAAACCAGTCCGTCAAGCTTTAAGCCGTCGAAATTTACGACGTCTCGTATAAAATTTTCGATTTTTTCTACACGGCTAGCGTCAAAGGCTATTGCGCGACCGTCGCTTAAATTTAACGAAACCTTATCCAAAGCGCGTTCGTCCTTGTCGCTCATGACGATTTTGGCGCCCGACTCGCCTAAAATTTTAGCCGCCGCGCCGCCTATGACGCCGCAGCCCATTATTAGTATTTTTTTATTTTTTAGATTTAGCATTAGCTTCTAGTACTTTTGATCTGCCCTCGTCCCACGTGATATCGGTTTGGATGATAGGCAAAATATCTTTCGGACTTATATATGCGTCCGCCACGCCTAGCGATAGCCCTATACCAAAGCCCGACATTATGACTTTGACGCTCTCGTCGTCGTCCTTGTCGCCGTAGTAGTCGCACATGGCGTTTGGTACGCTAGCCGATGAGGTGTTGGCGTATCTTTCAAGGCTTAGGCGCGACTTGTCTTGCATTTTTATTTTTTTAGCTATCGTATCTAGCATAGACTTGTTTGCTTGATGAAGCAGTACCGAGTCGTAGTCCTCCGCAGAGGCCTGAAATTTTTCAAAAAACGCCTTAAATAGCTTCGGGACTTTGGTTATACTAAAAGAAACTACGGCTAGCCCGTCCATATGCAAAGACATATCGAATTTCGGGTGCCCGGCGTATGCGTATCTTGACCCATGGCAAGCTCCGATGGCTTTAAACCCATCGCCCATAGATTGCATGGCGAATCTAAACCCTTCGTTTCCTTGGTCGTATTCTATTAGCGTCGCGCTCCCGCAGTCCCCGAAAAGTAAGTCGTTTAAGTCGCCGAATATATTAGCCGTACCGCCGTTTATTCCGAATATGCTAGGTTCGGTTACGTCGCCTACCAATAAAAGAACCTTTTTTAGGTATCCGCTTTGCAGCATCGACGCGGCCGTATGCAAGCCGAAAATATAACCCGAACAACCCAAATTTATATCGTAGGCTATGCATTCCTGAGATAGACCTAGTCTATATTGCAGCGTTATCGCCGTAGCGGGTACGTTGTAGTCGGGGCTTTGCGTTACTAAGATAAGCGCGTCTATTTCGTCTCTTGAAATGTTTTTTTTCTTGATTATCTCCTCTGCCGCGGCAAAGCACAGGTCGGAGGTGATAGTCTTGTTGTTTTTGCTATAAAATTTCTGCCTAATGCCGGTATCTTTTACGAATCTCTCTACGCTTTCTTTGTCAAATTTTTTATAAAAATCTTCAAGCGCGAGTTTATCTTCCGGTACGGCGCAACAAACCGCCGAAATTTTTACGTTTTTAATGTGATCAAACGCCATTATTTCATACTATCTAATATATCTTGGATCGTTTTGAAATTTCTTATATCGTTAGGATTTGCCGTCACGCCGAAGTGCTCGTCCATCATAACGACGTAAGAGATAGCCGCGAGCGAATCCCACTCTTCAAGCTCCTCAAGCTTGGTCTCGGGAGTAAAATCGCTTACTTCAAGCTCTAAAAGCTCGGCTATTAGAGCCATTTTTTCGTTTGTATCCATCTTAAATCCTCCTTAAAATTTTAGCTTGATTTTAACTAAAATACAATAAAATCAAGCTAAAATTTTAATCATCTCAAATAAGGTAAAAAATGCAAAAAAATATGCTGTCCTACTTGCAAAATTCGGCCTTAAGGTTTCCTCTTAAAACAGCGATACGAGATGAAGACGAGAGCGTAAATTTTAGCGAGCTAAATTCGCAGGCAAGGGCGATAGCCGCGTATTTTCAGAGCTTAAACATAACCAAAAACAGGCCCGTGGGCGTACTTTTACCAAAAAGCGTAAAAGCTATAAAATGCTTTTTGGGGACGCTTTATAACGGTTGCTTTTACGTACCCCTAGACGTCAAAAATCCCGCGTCTAGGCTTGAAGCCATCATCAAAAATTTAAATCTCGAATTTATCGTTACCGACGCGAAGCATGCCCAAATTTTAAAAAATTCGGGTGTAAATTTAATCATCTTTGACGAGATAAATTTAAAAGGCGAGGATAAATTCGATCGGGCGAATTACGAAAATACGATCGATACCGACCCGCTTTATATCATAAACACTTCGGGCTCTACCGGTACGCCAAAGGGCGTAGCAATCTCGCACAAAAGCGCTATAAATTACATCGAGTGGGCGTGCGAGACGTTTAATTTTAAAGACGATTTAAAAATCGCGAGCCAAGCTCCGTTTATTTTCGACAACTCCGTGCTTGATATTTATCTAACGCTAAAAACGGGTTCTACGCTATTTTTGATACCGCAAGAGCTTTTTACGTTTCCGATTAAAGTAGTGGAATATTTGGAAAAAAACGAGATAAATTTTATATTTTGGGTGCCTTCCATCATGGCGAATATCGCTGCGCTGGATTTGCTAAGAGGGGTAAATTTAAGCCTTGAATTTATAATTTTCGCAGGCGAAGTCATGCCCGTAAAAACGATGAATTATTTTAAATCTCGTTTTAAAAACGCCGTTTTGGCAAATTTGTACGGACCGACGGAAACGACCGTCGATTGCGCGTATTATATCGTCGATCGCGATTTTGGTGACGAGGAGAGTTTGCCCATAGGCTATCCTTGCAAAAATACCGACGTCTTTTTGCTAGATGAAAACGACGCGCTAGTAACCGCGCGAAATACGCTAGGCGAGCTTTGTGTGCGCGGCGCCTCGCTAGCTCTTGGATACTACAACGACCCGGTTAAAACCGCTAGTGCTTTTACGCAAAATCCGCTAAATCACGCATATCCCGAGCGAATATACCGCACGGGCGATCTAGCCTACTACAACGAGTGCGGCGAGCTAATGTATAAAGGCCGCAAGGACTTTCAGATCAAGCACATGGGGTACCGTATAGAGCTGGGCGAGATAGAGACGGCCGCCTTGTCTCTTGGCGGCGTAGATAGCGCGTGCGCGCTGTATGATGGGGCTATCGTGCTAATTTATACTTCGCAAACCGCCGTTTCGCAAAGAGAAATTCTGCTAAATTTAGGCAAAATTTTGCCTAAATATATGCTGCCGACGCGCTTTATAATGCTTGATGAGATGCCGCTAAACGTAAACGGCAAGATAGATAGAAACAAACTAAAAGAGCTAATAAAGGATCAAAAATGAAAATAAAAGACGGCGACTTTAAAGAGCTCGTAGATACGCTTTTTGCCACGCAAGAGGGCGAATTTAACCATATCTACGAACGAGAAAAGATAGAGCGGTTTAAGACGCTTTGTAAAGATAAAAAGTTAATTATTTTAGGTACTGGCTATTATCTAAAAGTATTGCCTAAATTTTTAAAATTAACCTACGGCGTAGATATTTACGGCGTATACGACTGGGTAGCCGAAAGGGATAGCGGCGAGGGGATATTTGCAAACTGCAAAGACTACGATTATCTAGACTTGCAAAAGTATGATAAATATAAAGACAAGACTAAATTTATATCCAAAGAGGAATTTTACGCAGATCCCGCAAATACGGTCATTTTTATAAATAGCGAGTCTTTTTTATATATGCCTTTTTTCCTTTACTACAACGGATTTAAGCATTATTATAGTATGAGATGCTTGGGTAAAAATTTATTGTCCCAAAGCGTGCTAAATAAAAAGGCTACCGAATTTGCGATGTATGACGTCAACGAGCTAAACCACGTCTTTACGACGCCCGAAATTTCTCGCATAGTTACGCTTTATAACCTCCTTAGCGACGAGAAATCAAAAGAGGTTTATAAGGCGGTTTTAAAATTTAAGCTCACCGAGGACTATACTTATTTGATAAACGTAAAAGACGACGTTAAAAAGCAGTATTTCGACGAAGTAGTGAAATTTAGCGATGAAGAGGTTTTCGTAGATTGCGGCGGATATACGGGAGATACGATAGAGGCGTTTTTAAAAGCCGTGGATAATAAATTTAAGCATATTTATAGCTTTGAGCCCGATGAGCGAAATTTTAAAATTTTAACTAAATACGTAGAAGGCCTTGAACAAAAAGATAAGATTAAAGCGATAAATGCGGGAGTTTATTATAAAAGCAGCGTATTTTACCTACAAGGCGAAGAGATGGCGATAGCATGCACCAACGAAGCCACCGACAGAAAGGTGGAGGTATGCGCCATAGACGACGTAGTCAAATTTGCGCCGACTTATATAAAAATGGATATAGAGACATTCGAGACGTACGCATTACTAGGCGCGATGGAGAGTATCGTCAAATATAAGCCTAAGCTTGCCATAAGCATATATCATAAATTCGACGACCTTTGGAATATACCGCTACTCTTAAAGCAGTGGGTTAGCGAGTATGATTTGTATATCAGGCACTACGAATGCTATCAAGCCGAGACCGTGGTGTACGCCATACCGAAGGAACAAAAATGAAAATAAAAGACGGCGATTTTAAAGAGCTCGTAGATACGCTTTTTGCCACGCAAGAGGGCGAATTTAACCATATCTACGAACGAGAAAAGATAGAGCGGTTTAAGACGCTTTGTAAAGATAAAAAGTTAATTATTTTAGGTACGGGCTATTATCTAAAAGTATTGCCTAAATTTTTAAAACTAACATACGGCGTAGATATTTACGGCGTATACGACTGGGTAGCCCAAAGAGATAGCGGCGAGGGGATATTTGTAAACTGCAAAGACTACGATTATCTAGACTTGCGAAAATACGATAAATTTAAAGCAAATTTGATATCAAAAGAGGAATTTTACGCAGATCCTGAAAATACGGTTATTTTTATAAACGCCGAAATTTTCGCTCAGCTTCCGCATTTGCTCTACGATAATGGCTTTACACATATTTATAGCATGCGAAGTCTTGCGAAAAATTTTATAAGCGATAGCTTTTTCAATAAAAAGCAAACCGGCTTTGAAGAATACGACTTTAACGAGCTAAACCACGTCTTTACGACGCCCGAAATTTCGCGCATAGTTACTCTCTACGGCTTGCTTAACGATGAGAAGTCAAGGCGCGTTTTTAAAGCCGCTTTGAAATTTAAACTCACCGAGGACTATACTTATCTTTTGGAGGTCAAAGACGACGTTAAAAAGCAGTATTTCGACGAAGTAGTGAAATTTAGCGATGAAGAGGTTTTCGTAGACTGCGGCGGATATACGGGAGATACGATAGAGGCGTTTTTAAAAGCCGTGGATAGTAAATTTAAGCATATTTATAGCTTTGAGCCCGACGAGCGAAATTTTAAAATTTTAAGCGAATTCGTAAGCAAACTGCCGCAAGAAATAAAAGAAAAAATCACCCCGATAAAAGCCGGCGTCCATCACGAAAATGCGACTTTTTATATGCAAGGCGAGGGTTTGGGAGCGACTTTAAGCGCCGAGATTTCGGAGCAAAAGATCGACGTAGCCGCGATTAGCGACGCTATAAACCATATCCCGACCTTTATCAAAATGGACGTGCAGACGTTTGAAACGTACGCGTTGCTAGGCGCGATGGATGATATAATAAGCCATAAACCAAAGCTTGCCATTTGCATTTATCATAAATTTAGCGACTTATGGGATATACCGCTGCTTTTAAAGCTATGGATACCGGACTGCAAGCTTTTTATGCGCCACTACGAATGCACGCAGGAAGAGACGGTGATTTACGCCTTGCCCGAAGCAAAGTGGATTTAGCCTGGCAGCGCGGCGGCGTTTAAATTTTTAGCTAGGCAAATGCTAAATTTGCTTAGCTTTTCGTTCTTATTTTCTTAAATCTTTGCGTAAATTCGGTCTTTTGCACGACGTTTACTTTAACGGGGATTTTAAAATTATCTAGTTTATCTTTGCAAAATTTTCTAACTAAAATTTTGATACCGTCCGCGTCTACGCCCGGCTTTAAAACCACGTCGCAGCAGACGCCTTGATTCGTGATAGCGTTTTTTTCCGCATAAACTAGGCAGTCTTGTATCTCTTTCATCTCAAGCAGTACCGACTCCACCTCGCACGGAAGCACCTTCTGTCCGCCTACGTTTATGATCTCTTTGCTTCTGCCGATGATTTTTATAAAACCGTCTTCGCTTTGCTGCGCTAAGTCGCCGGTTTTAAACCAGCCGTCATCGGTAAAGCTATCCATTTCCGCATTTAGATAGCCTAAAATTCGCGTTTTGCTTTTTAGCCACAGCTCGCCGTCTACGATTTTATACTCCAAATTTTCATCGTCTATTTTCATAAAGGTAGAATCGGACGATTTTGACGACGTGGACGCGATACCGGTCTCGCTAGTGCCGAAAGTCTGCAAAAATTTAACTTTGGTAAACACCGATTTTAGCCTATTTAAAAGCCCTTCCGGCATAGTCTCCGTGCCGTAGGTTATCATCCTTAGCGAGCTTAGATCGTATTTTTCGTAAGATTTGCCGATAAGAATCAGATTTAAAAACGTAGGGCTTGCGGGCAAAACGGCTATTTTATACTCGTTAATTAGCTTGCAGACATCATCGGCGTTTCTGTTTTGAGGGATTATCATCGTAGCGCCCGTCGATAAGATATTTAACATCGTATTTATGCCGCCGATATGATCAAACATCAAAAAAACGAGCATATTCATCCGCTTTTGTTTTTTATTTTTATAAAGGTCTATTAGCGCGTCTAAATCGTGTATCATCGCCTTTGGCTTACCCGTGCTACCGCTTGAAAATAGCGTGAGGCCGGCTCGTCCGCTCTTTTTTAAATTCGATAAAATTTGATGCGTCCCGCTAGGATTTAGCTCTTTTACGTTAAACCCTCGTCCGCAAATTTCTATCGCTTTATCGCAAAAAGACTCTTTTAGTTTTAAATTTATCTCTTCTTGCGCGTTTGAGATTATGGGCGCGATTATGTTTTTATTTTCGTAAAGGGCGAAAAAAAGCGCTACGCTCTCAAACGAATAATCGCTCAAAATCGCGACTACTTCGCCGCTTTTGATCTCGTTTTTTATAAAATTTAGAGTCTCTTTTATTTTTAGATAAAGTTCTGCGTAGCTATATTTTTTATCTTTATGGATTATTGCCGTTTGGCTGCCGTCTTTAAATTTTTCGATCATCTCTCGCATCAGTTATGAACTCCGCCTAAATATAAAATTTGCCCCGTGATAAAGTCGCTTTTTTCGTCGATAAAAAAATCTACCGCATTTTTTATATCGCCGAAATTTCCGAATCTCTTTATAGCTTGTCTTTCAAGAAGCGCGTTTATCTTGTCCTGCGGTACGGCCTTTATTAGGTCGGTTTTTATCGGCGTGGGGCCTAGCGCGTTTACGGTTATGTTAAATGGCGCTAGCTCTTTTGACAGCGTTTGGGTTAAATTTTCTATCGCGCTTTTACTGGCGGCGTAGATCGCCTCTCCTTCTAGTCTTAGCGCGCTTGCGACGGTGGTATAATTTACGATACGGCCGTATTTTTGCTTCATCATGACTTTGCCGACTTCCCTGCTAAATAAAAACGTACCGAAAAAATTCGTTTCAAATACCTTTTTTACGCTATCAAAGGGCGTGGTTAAAAAGTGGTTCATGGAGGCGATGCCGGCATTGTTTATCAGCGCGTCTATCTTGCCGAATTCTCGTTTAACCTCTTTTATCATCGCTACGACTGCGATTTCGTCGCTTACGTCTAGGCTAAAATGTCTATAATTTTCGTGCGCGATTTTGCTTTGGCTCCTAGCGCAGCCCGCGACTAAGTAGCCCTCTTGTAAATACCGCTCGCAAAGCTCTTTTCCGATACCTTTTGAGGTGCCCGTTACGATTATCGCCTTAGCCATTTTGTTCTTCTAAAAGATTTTGAATATAATTAGCCAGCGTCTCCACGCTTCTAAACGGCGAGGTTTTTTGACTCATCGCTCTTTCATCGGCCAGTACGATGCTTTTGCCGAAATTTTGATAAATTTTATCCTCCAAATCGCTCACTATATAGACGAGCCCCAGACTATCTAGCGCGCTAGACGAGCCGTAAAGCCTAGTATCTATCGTCGGGTTTTGCAGCTCTTTGCTTTGCAGCTCTTGGTTGTATTCTTTGAGCGAATCGATGATTAAAGTTCGTATGGTTTGCAAATTCATTCGTCGTCCTTTATAAAGATATAGTTTTTTAGGCCGTCTGGTTTATATCCGAGCGCGGAATTTAGCCTAACGGCTTCTTTGTTTTCGTCGTTTATCCAGGTGTAAAAAGTCTGAGCCTCTTGCATTTGCTTTGGAGCCGAGGCTAGCGCAAAGCCGATAAGGCCGTTTTGAAACTCTTTTTTTACGCAATTTAGCCTAAAATAGCAAATTTTTTCTTTTATTTCAAATATCGCCGCTCCGGCTATCGCGCGCTCTTGCTTGATAACAAAAACTAAGCCATTTGCGATTAGTTTAGATAGCTCTTCAAAGCTCGGTAAATAATCGCTAAGCGGATCAAAAGTCTCGCTAATAAGCTCAAAAATTTCGCTTGCGTCGCTTAAATCCGCCGGCAAAACGTTGTTAAAGCTTCTGTTTTTTTTAACGGATCTATAACGAGAGTAAATTTTATACGGCTTAAATTTTACGCCTTTTAAAAAATCGCTCGCAACGGCGTTTTTCGAGACGATTTCGGCTACGACGGGCTCGTTTATCAGCCTAAAAAACTCGTCTAAATTCGCTAAATTTTCAAGCTTATCGACCAAATAGTAAAATTTATAAAATTCGCCGTGCTTTACGAGTAAAAAACAGCACTCTGCGCGCACTAAAATTTTAGCGTTTTTTAGCGCTTCGTTAAATTCGCCGAAATTCACGAAAAAATTCGTAAATTTCGGACGATTTTTAAAAATTTCCGTCGCTTTTTGGCGCGCGTTTAGTTTGTCGCCTAGGATAAAGCTCCCGCCGTGTCCGGGGCAAACGCGCAAAAACGGATCTAGCGAGCGAAAGTACGGCATAGAAATTTTCTCGTATGCGGCTTTTGCCTTCGCGCCGCCTAGAAACGACGTATCTACGGCCTCAAATAAGCTATCGCCCGAAAACAGCAGCCCTCCTAGCTTCACGCAGCAACTGCCCTCGGAGTGTCCCGGCGTATGAACGAACGTAAGCATATGCCCCAGCCACGAAAGCTCAAAACTCTCGTCAAATTCGGTATCGGCCTTTTGCGCGCTAAATTCCGGCGTCTCGCGCGTTTTTTTAATCTTCATAACGTCGTAAATCATATCGCTAAATCTCGATAAATTTTTGCTCGGGTTTGCGATATTTTCGCTTGCTTTGCGTTGCGCGATTACTTTGGCGTCGTAGCTGCTTTTTAGCTCGTTTAGCGCTAAGACGTGATCGAAATGCTCGTGCGTGATAACGATAAAATCAAGCTTCTTACCGCGCAAAGCGTCCGTAATCTGCGTAAAATCGGCCGGGTCTATGACGATAGCGCGCTCGCCGCAGGTTATTACGTAGGAGTTAGTCCCCAGATCGCCGCCTTTGCAAATTTTTAATTCAACTTCGTTCATTTTCAAATCCGTCTAAAATTTTCGCTATCTTCGCTAGCGCGTCGCCGCTTATTTTGAGGTAGGCGTTTTCGCAAATTTCATTTACGCTTGCTAAATTTAAATTTAATAAATTTTCGTAGGCGTTTTTAATATCGCCTAAATTATTTATCATTTTAAGCTTTGCAAAACTTCTTACTACGTAGGCTAGGTAGCTCCACTCCACGCCGCAAACGGGCGTACCTAGCGTCATCGCCTCGTATGCGCTCATGCCGCCCAACGTAACTAAGGCGTCGTGATTTAAGATTAAATCTATCAAATTCGCGGGGCTGTCGATAAAGCTTAAATTCGGTTTTTTAACGCTTTTTATCCTCGCTTTTCGCTCATCGCTCATCGCAGGCCCCAAAACTAGCGTATAAAGGCAACCGTCGTTTGCGATTACGTTTGCAAAGTACTCGCTAAACGTCGCGGGATCGGCGCCTCCGAAAGATAGCAAGATATTTTTTAGCCGAGCTTTGGGCGTAAATTTAGCGCGCCTTTTTACTACGTCGCTACCCACGATGTAGTAGCCAAACGAACGAAAGACCTCGAAATTTCCGCTTGCGGCGGGGTAGTCAAACTCGTCCATTATAAATAGCGCGTCCGGCTCAAAGCCGTATTCTAGGGTATTAAAACTTACGATTTTGCGAGCGCCCGCGTTTCGCGCGATATCGCTTAAATTTTTATCCGCATCGAGTAAATCGTTAATATAAATTTGCGGTTTTAGTCGGCAAATCAGCTCCTTTGAATGCTCCAAATTTTCGCTTCTAATCGCGTTTTGGCTAAATCTGGAAAATAGCTTCTCGTCGCACTCGAAAATCGCTCTTACGTCGCGGCTCGGAGCTAGAAATTTTACTAGTTCGTAGCACCTTGCGAGGTTGCCGATACCGATTTTTTCGTTGCCGCGGGCGTGGAGCAGGATCAAACTCTACAACCTTGCGGAGCGTCAAAGCTCTTTAAAACCTCAAAAAGCGCGTCCGCGACGAAATTTGCGTCCTCTAAACTCATACACTGATGGCACGGGATACTAAGCTCGGCGGCGTAAAAATCCTCGGCGCTAGGCACCGAGATATCGCCGTAGCGCTCGCGGTAAAAGCTAAATTTATAAGTAGGCTTATAGTGCACCTGCACGCCGATGCCGCGCGCGTGAAGGGCGGCAAATATGTCCTCTTTGGCGCACCAAAACTGGCGAAATAGCAAGATAGGGTAGAGGTGGCGCGAACTAACGACGTCGCTAGGTAGCTTGATCACGCTAAAATACTGGTTTTTTTCAAATTTTTCGTCGTAAAATTTAGCGATTTTCTCGCGCGCCGCGATGGTTTCGTCTAGCCTTTTTAGCTGATTTAGCCCTAGCGCGCAGGCGACGTCGGGCAAGCGGTAGTTGTATCCGAGCAAGCTCATATCGCTGTCCCAGAGGCGTTTTTTAGCTATGCCGTGCGAGCGGTAAAGACGCGCCAGTCTCGCGATCTCGTCGTCATTAGTCGCTAGCGCGCCGCCTTCAAAGGTAGTTAGCGGCTTAACGGGGTGAAAACTAAAAATGCTAACGTCCGCTTTTGCGCCGACTTTTACGCCGCTTTGCGAGCTGCCCAGCGCGTGCGAAGCGTCGTCAAGCACCTTTATGCCGCGCTGCTTGGCTAGTTTTAGGACGGCGTCTAAATTTACGGGATTGCCGCCGAAATCAACCGCGGTTATGACTTTCGTTTTGGGCGTGATGAGGCTTGCAAGCGCGTTTTCGTCGATATTTCCGTCAAATTTGACGGGCGCAAATTTAACCACCGCTGCCGCCATTAGCGCCGCATTCGCCGTCGCCGCAAACGTGATGGGCGTCGTTATAACCTCGTCGCCCTCTCGCACTCCAAGCGCTAGATACGCCACGTGTAGAGCGGACGTCGCCGAGTTCATCGCTATGACGTGCTTTACGCCGACGTACCGGGCGATCGCTTCTTCAAATTCGCCGACCTTGTCGCCGCCCGTTAGGATGTCGTCTTTTAGGGCGCTTACGATGGCGGCGATGTCGGAGTCGGTGATTTGTTGTCTGCTGTAAGGTATCATTTTTTATCCTTTTTCGGCTTGTCTTCATTGCGGCTTGTCTTTTTCCGCTATACGTCGTTAAATTTAAAATTTTCTCGGTCACGTATTTGATATACGCTCCCTCGCAAATTTTAAATTCGCCTCGTCTAGCGAAAAAATACTTCGCCTCGTTTTTTCTAAATTTAAAGGCTTCGGCTCAAATTTTATAAATTTCGGCCAAACTATTTACTAGCCTCGATCATCTCTAAAAGCCCGTCTTTATCTAGCCAAATTTTATTTTTATCCGAGCTGTACTCGAAATTTTCCTCCACGAGATGCCCTTTTTCGCCTAGCGCGTTTATGCTAAAGTCGTCGTCTTTGCTCGTAAATTTGATCGACGGGCTGATTACGTAGTGGTCGTCAAACTCGTAGGTTAGGTGCGCGTCGTCCTTGCCGACCATGACCTCGTGCATCTTTTCGCCCGGACGGATGCCGATTATCTTTACGCCAAGATGTGGCGCCATGGAGCGAGCAAGCTCGATCATCGTCATCGAAGGGATTTTTGGGATGAAAATTTCGCCGCCCTTCATGCGCTCAAAGTTTTTAAGTACGAAATTTACGCCTTGTTCTAACGTGATCCAAAACCGCGTCATATCCGCATGCGTGATAGGTAGCTCTTTTACGCCTTCTGCGATCAACCTTTTAAACAACGGCACGACCGAGCCGCGCGAGCCCACGACGTTGCCGTATCTAACGACGCTAAAACGAGTTTTTTTGCTGCCCGCGATGTTGTTTGCCGCGACGAATAATTTATCGCTAGCAAGCTTGGTCGCGCCGTATAAATTTACCGGGTTGCACGCCTTATCAGTCGAGAGCGCGATGACCTTGCTCACGCCGCACTCAAGCGCCGCGTCGATGACGTTTTGCGCGCCGCCTATGTTGGTTTTGATGCACTCCATTGGGTTGTATTCAGCGATAGGCACGTGTTTCATGGCTGCTGCGTGGATGACGTAGTCGACGCCGTTCATCGCGGTCATCAGGCGTTTTTCGTCGCGTACGTCGCCGATGAAAAATCGCATCGCAGGGTCTTTGAAAACCTGCGCCATCTCGTACTGCTTGAGCTCGTCGCGAGAGTAGATGACTAGCCTTTTGGGTTTAAATTTGGAGAGTAAAATTTCAGCGTATTTTTTACCGAACGAGCCGGTGCCGCCGGTGATGAGGATGGATTTTCCGTTAAACATTTATTTTTGCCTTTCGCGGCTCGTTTTTTGCTGTACGTCGTAAATTTAAATTCGCTTGGCCGCATATTTTGCATACGCTCCTTCGTAAATTTTAAATTCGCCTCATCTAGCTAAAACGATTCGCCGTTTATTTAAATTTTATTCAGCCAGAGCAAAAACCGTGCCTTAAATTTGATTCAAATTTTTATCCGTAAATTTAATGCGGGCGCGGTATTTTTTGCTTTTACTTCGCGCTTTGCGCTCGTAACGAGACTTTGCTACGAGGAGGTGAGGCGGATTAAATTTTAAGCTGATAAAAGTTGCCCGGCTTAAAATTTGTAATCCAGCGAAGCATAAGCAAAAAAGAAAAGCCCCTAAACTACTTCAAAATCCTAGGCAGGGTTATGCCTTCTTGCGCCTGATATTTTCCTTTTTTATCCGCATACGTCACTTCGCACGGCTCGTCGCCCTCGATAAATAGCACCTGCGCGATGCCTTCGTTCGCGTAAATTTTAGCCGGCAGCGGCGTCGTATTTGAAATTTCTATCGTGATGTGCCCCTTAAATCCGGGCTCAAAAGGCGTGACGTTTACGATGATACCGCAACGCGCATAAGTGCTTTTGCCTAGGCAGATGGCTAGCACGTTATCTGGCATATTAAAATACTCGATCGTGCGAGCTAGAGCGAATGAATTTGGCGGGACGATGCAGACGCCGCCTTTAAAGTCCACCACGTTTTTCTCGTCGAAATTTTTAGGATCGACCACGGTGCCGCCGATGTTCGTAAAGATTTTAAACTCGTCGCCCACGCGGATATCGTAGCCGTAGCTAGACACTCCGTAGCTTACCACGCCGCGTCCGACCTGCTCCTCGGCAAACGGCACTATCATTTGCCGCTCTAAGCTCATTCGTCTTATCCATTTATCGCTTTTTAGACCCATTTTTATCCTTTTAGATTTGAGCGATTATAGCATAATTTAAATTGCGAAGCATTTTAAAAAGCGGGGCGATAGGATAAAAATCAAGCGGTAAATTTTCCGCTTGATTTGGGTAATTTAGGCTGTCTTAACCTCTTGAAGCCTATACCATGCGATGATTTGCATAATAAACGCCGCGAGTAAAATAACGTAGCCGATTATTATAACGGCCGTGAGCGCTCCTGCTACCGTGCCGATAAAGTAGTAAAGGAAAAATTTATCGCCCGAGATGCTTGAAAGTTCGTTATAAACTTGAAATTCTTTGAAAAATCCGTAAATAACGCCTATAAGACCCGCTATACCTAAGATCACTCCTATAATCATACTAACGCCGCCTGCATTGCCGTATCCGGCTCCGGCATTCATAAACGCAAATACCCCCATAGTCATACCTAGGAAAATCAAAACAGACGACGCTACGGTAGCGACTAGATATAAAATGTAATTTTTCTTTAAGGTAGGACTGCTGACTTTATTTGAAAGCTTAAATATAGCGAGCAAAATGCATATAAAACCCGCGATAACGAAAACTATGCCTAGAAACGGAATAACGCCTAAAATCGGCAGAGCCGATCCCGCCAAGCCTAGCGTTCTAATCGTCGATAAATCGTTGCTTTTTAGATCAAAGTTCATGTTACCGAAATTTATATTTACGGACTTTGCTTTCGTTAGGTAGATATCTTTGGCGTTCTGTCCGTCTGCTACGAAATCCACCTCGTCGCCCTGCCTTAAAACTACGGTCGCGCCGTTAGCTGTTACGGACTTTACGTCCTCCCCAAGATACGCGTAGCGCTGCTCGTCCGCGCTTAGTATGACGCCCGGTCCCAGTACGGTTCCTTTCATGTTGTTCCTTTGAGATTTAAGATAAAATCGTTATTTTATATTTTTAAAACAAAGCCTTAGCTTAATTTTTTAAAAATTTATTATAAACAAACCGATCGCGAGCATGCTTATTGATTTATAAGTGTATAAGATTATATTTTATAAAATTACTAAATTTTATTACAAAGGAGAATTTTATGAAAAAATTACTACTTATCTCTATCGCGGCCGCGGTTGCATTCGGCGGCGAAAATTTACTCGTGGGCGCGTTTGCAAATTTGGGCCAGATAACCATCCAGGCAAAAGAGGGCAAGATGGCCGCGATCGTGGGCGACGAGGCGTTTTTAAAGAAAACGGACCTTGATATAAAGGCCTATGAGCGTATCGGCAAGGGCGCTTTGGTGCTGGTCACGCCAAAAGGCAAGCAGATAAAAGACGTATCTGAGCTAAAAAATCTAGCCAAAATAGCGATGCCTGATGCTAAAAAAGCGATCTACGGCGTGAGGACGACGGAGTTTTTGAAAAACTCGGGGTTAGAGGCCGATCTAGCGCCTAAGATGCTGCCGGTTGCAGGTGTGCTGCAAGTAGTCGCCTACGTAGCAAACGGCGAAGTGGACGCGGGCTTTATCAACTCTACCGAGGCTGTGGCTAGAGAGGGCGAGTTTGGCAGCGTGATCTATATCGACGAGGCGCTTTATAGCCCTGTTTTCATCTCTGTGGCAAAGCTTCCAGCATGCGAAGGTAACGAGGCATGCGCTAAATTTATAGACGAGATAAAAACTCCTCGCTCGAAGGAAATTTTCGCTAAATTCGGGCTAAAATAATTTAAATTGAGGGCTTTTGGCTCGGTTAAATTTACCGTCAAATTTTGCTTTATGGGAGCAAAATTTGACGATTTTTACCGCTCGAATTTGACGTCAAATTTAACAAAAACGATAAAATTTACTCGTTAAATTTCGCTTGAGCAAAGAGCGAAATTTAACTCAAAAAAGGAAAAATTTGCACGAACTTGCCTGGCTTATTCACCCGCTGCTTTTAAGCGCCAAAACGCTCGCCATTACCTTTGTACTGCTTCTATTTTTAGGGCTTGGCGCGGCTTATTTTTTGGCGTTTTACCGCGGCAGATTTAAGGCCGTTTTGGAAGCGGCCGTAATGTTTCCGCTCATTTTTCCGCCGATTGCTACGGGATTTTTGCTACTTTACGCCTTGGGGCGAAACGGCGTGATCGGTAAGGCGCTAAATTTGCAGATCGTTTTTAGCTTTTCAGCCCTCGTTATCGCTTCGTTTTTGGCGGGCTTGCCGCTGTTTGTAAAGCCCGTTCAAAGCGCGCTTGAAAGCTTGCCTAAAAGCCTAATTGAAGCGGGTCAAAGCCTAGGCAAAAACCGCTTTGAGATCGCCGTTTTTATCCTCATCCCAAACGTCTTTAAAAGCATTGTTTCGGCGCTGGTTTTGGCCCTAGCTCGCGGCCTTGGCGAGGTCGGCATCACGCTGATGCTAGGCGGAAACATCGTGGGTAAAACCGACACCGTTTCGCTAGCTATCTATAACGCGGTTTACGACGGCGAAAACGGCCGCGCGTTCATTTTGAGCGTGATTTTGGTCGTGCTTAGCTTGGTGCTTTTCGGGTTTATAAATTTTCTCGAGCGAGTTAAAAAGAACGGCTGAAGCGATAAAATTTTAGGGCAGATCGCTTTAAATTTGCGCCGTATGTATTTTGCGGCCGGATTTAAAACCTGCAAATTTACGTAAATTTCGCGCCTGCACGAAAGCAGGATGGGCTCTCTTTAACTTAAGCTCACACAAAGGAACAGTAAAGTTACGATGAAAGCTATGATCTTAAAAGTAACGAGCATAGCGAAGTTAAAAGATAAGTATATAGTCCATTTAGGAATTTCTGAAGCTAAATTTAGAGAAATTCTAAAGTACTCCGCAGAGGATATAGAAGCATCAAAGATATCAAATTTTACTAAAATTTTAGAAGCAACACTATGTAAAATATTTAGAGAAATAAGAATTCTTATGTCTAAAGAGTGTGAGAAGATATCTAAGTTTTTAGGCGAGATTTCCAGTTCGCAAGCTCGCCTAGAAGCTTCGCTTTGAAATAGACGAAAGATGCTTTTTACTTTACTTCGCTGATAACTGCGTCTTGAAAAGATACAAGCGAAGCGTAGTAGAGTAGAACAGAGCTAAAAGGGTAAGAGGAAAAAGAGGTAGAGACGCCACAGTAAATAAAGCACCGGTATTTCTACTTTGTCTTGCTCGTAGCTGTAAATAGGCGGTATGTTAAAGCTGACGGTAACGTCTATACTCGGGTAGTTAAAAACTATTCTGCAAATAAACTGATACTGATATTAGCCAAATTTAGCGAACTTGATAGCTCTACTATCTATTCTGATTGTTGGAAGGCTTATGACGGATTAGTGGATTATGCAGCTTTAGCTCATTATAAAGTAAAGCATTCTAAAAATGAATTCTCTAATAGGGAAAACCATATAAACGGTATAGAAAACTTTTGAAGTTATGTAAATATAGATTATCTAAATTTAAGGAAATCTTCTTAAGCGTAGCGACGGTAGCGACTAAAGGGAAGCTAAGAGAGAATTTTCCGTTGCGCCTAAAAGAATGCGCTCTGCTCTACTTCGCTGCACTTATAGATTTTCAAGACGTAGCTACGAGCGTATTGAAGTAGAGTTTAGATATAATACTAAAACTGCACAGGAAAACTTATATCAAAAACTATTGAAATTGATAAGAGATCTTATAATTAGTAAGGCGAAGTCGCAGCTGAAAATCTGTTTAAGTTTAATTGAACCAAAATCAAATAAATTTAAAAACCTGTGACAGATTTTAAAAAATGAAAGCGCTATAACTATATTTTATGGTTCAAAATAGCAAGGCGTACCTAGTAAAGTTTATTTATTATTTTTATTTTGCTTATCTTTTAATCCATCTTCATATCCCAATTCGAAAGCCGCATTTACATTTTTATGGCGCCCTGTGCCAGCTTGGCTATCATTAAGTTCTGTTGGATCGAAAATTATTTTGCTAATTCCATTTTGGGCAAAGTTGTATCCTTGATCGTATGCACAACCTGCACACTTATGACGCCCACTGCATCCTTGATCCTCCGGAAGTATATTGAGTTTTTCACTGTATCGGTGTTTTTTGGTGCAAATCATTGTTTGTTTCCTTTTGTTCTAAAATACACTTTTAGATTATAGCAAGGCAATATAAACAAATTTAGAATACTTGGATATAATATAAAACAACATGACAAATATGGATTTCTATGAAAAATAAATTAGTTGCACCCGTATTAAAGTGGGTTGGCGGAAAAAGACAGCTTTTGGATTCTATAGTTCCACTTATGCCCAAAAAAATAAGCTCATATTGCGAACCATTTTTTGGTGGGGGGCAGTTTTATTTTATATGCAGCCCAAAAAGGCTCATATTAATGATATAAATACTGATTTAATGCTAGTGTATGAGGTAATAAAAAATAACGTAAATGATTTAATTGACGAATTATCTAGTTTTAAAAATGAAGCAGAGTACTTTTATGATATTCGAAATTGGGACAGAGACCGTGAAAAGTATTCCTACTTATCAGAAATAAAAAAAGCAGCCAGGTTTTTATATTTAAATAAGACGTGCTATAATGGATTATATAGGGTTAATAATGCAGGAGAATTTAACAGTCCCTTTGGTTCGCATAAAAATCCAAATATAGTAAATGCTCCTGTATTGCGCGCAGTTAGTAGTTATTTTAATACCAATGACATAACTTTTTCATCATTGGATTACGCAGATGTTTTAAAAAATGTGAAAAAAAATACATTTGTATATTTAGATCCACCATACGATCCGATTTCATCCACCTCAAATTTTACTGGATATAATAAGGGTGGATTTGATAGGAAAGATCAGAGCAAACTCAAAGAATGCTGTGATGAATTAAATAGCCGGGGTGTCAAATTTATGCTCTCTAATTCATCTACGGATTTTATAAGAGAACAGTATGTCTACTACAATATAACAACCATTCAAGCAAAAAGGATTATTAATTCTGCTGTTGAAAAACGAGGGCAGGTAGATGAAGTGGTGATTAGAAATTATGACGAGTAATGATAAAGCTTGGCAAAAACTTTTTGACAAGTACAATATACTTAAAAATATTGAAACAACGAATATTTTTAAGATCTCTGCTTCCCAAATAAGAGAATTTAGAGAGCCTCGCCTTATGGCAAAATTTGATCATGCTAAAAATTTACCTAAGATTTTTGTAGATAACGATTTATCTATACTTCCTGTTACTAGAAGTGATTATGTAATTTCACATTTTGATGTCTATCATAATTTTGAAGACAGTGCCCTATCGGTTGAGAATTTTTCTTTACCTTCTCATATACAAACTCTTAGTTACGATAATATAACCAATGAAGCAATGGCTATTAATTGCGCCGTAGCTTCAGGCATAATTGCAGATTTTATAAGCGATGAAGACTTGTATGCTACGGTTTCCGGAAGAATGAGCTCTGGATGTTTTTCTTTCAATATCAACAATAAAAAGAGCAGCTCGTCTGATGAGATTATTGTGGATGGCTCCCAAATAGAAATAGATGGCGCCTACGAAGGAATTTCAAATTTTACATTGATTGAAGCAAAAAATCATATTTCAGATGATTTTTTGATCAGGCAATTATACTATCCATTTAGGGCATGGAAATCTCGTATAACAAAACAGATTAGATCTATTTTTCTTATTTATTCAAATGGAATATTTAAATTATATGAATATAGGTTTGAAAATTTTAATGATTATAATTCATTAAAATTAATAAATCAAAAGAACTACTCTATAGAGGATACATCTATTTCAGTTTCTGATATTGAACTCGTATTGTGTACTACGCCAATAATCAGCGAACCATCAAATATACCTTTTCCTCAAGCTGATAAATTTGAACGTATTATAAATTTGTGCGAGTTGGTAAACAAACAAGAATTAACAAAAGAGGGCATTGCTGAATTGTATGACTTTGATATTCGACAAGCAAATTATTATGCGAGTGCCGCATGCTATCTTGGCTTGCTAGATAAAAAAAATTATAAAACAACTGAGAAATGCAAAGCAATTTTGAAATTAGGCTATAAACAGCGTCAGCTAATGTATTGTAAATGTATTCTAGAACATAGCGTGTTTAATAAAGTGTTAAAGCTTTATTTTAAAGCAGGAAACATGCCTTCTGGTAGTGATATTATGGAAATTATGCAACTAGCCAAACTTAACGGTATGGAGAGCGAAGTAACGCTCTTTAGGCGTTCTTCGACAATCAAAGGCTGGATTAATTGGATTGTTTCCTTGTTAGACTAAACTCTATAAAAAATTGATAAGATAGCTAATTCTATTATAAATTAAAAAATAAAGCGCTAGTCATCAAACTCCTGCGAGATAACGGGCGAGAACTCCTCCCAGCGGAGTTTGGTTTTGGCCGTAGGCATCTTGCTTTGAAACGGCTCTTTTTTCATCGAGGCTACCGCAGCGCTGTCGCCGATCGGCGCAGGAGGAGCCTCCACGCCTAGCACCGCGCGCTCAAGCTCGATAAAATCGTGCAAGATAGTCGCGTAAGAGGCGAAAAAGTCCGCGTTTTTGTGAGCGGATAAAAATTTGATAAATTCGTCGATAAATTTATTCGTAACGTCCGTAAATAGCTTGCTGCTGATATCTGCAGCGCCGGCTGCTTCATCGCGCAAAAAAGTCGCCGTGGCTAAAAATATAAATCCGACGTAGTCCTCGCTGTCTTTGCAGACGTCTGCGTCTCTGCGGTACGGGCTTAGCTTCAGGCACTCGATCACTCGCAGCCTAGCCGCGCCGTCGTCGCGCCCGTCCTCGTAAAACGAGGCGTTTAGCGGGATGTTGGAGTAAGAAAAGTCAAAAAGCACGTCGTTTTGCTCTCTAGCGAATTTCTCAAAGTCGAATTTTGCCAAATTCGCAAACGCGGCCTCGCTCTGGGGCGTAACCGGACTAGTCGCTAGGTAGGCTAGCTGCTCGCGCCAGCGGTTAAATTTGGTATCTTGCACGTGAAAAAACAGCGGATAGGCCAAAAACTCGTAAAAATACGCGCGCGCTTTAGTTAAGTTATTATCCATTTAAAACCTCTTCTCTCATTTGATCCATTTGCGCTTTTATCATTACTTTGGCTTTGCAGTCCGAGCAGCAGTATAGCGCTTTTATCTTGGCTTTATCGCCGTTAAATCTAGGCTCCATGATCGAGGCGATCTTCTCGACGGCCTTTTTGGTCGCAAACTCCTTGCCGCACTCGATACAGGCGAAAAGCTCGTCTATGGCTAGCTCGCTAAACGTAAAGAAACTAGGCTCCAGATCAATCTTGCCCGGGCGTAAAAATATCGTGTCTTTTTCCGCGCAGCTAAGCTCGCAGTATCCGCACGCGGTGCAGACGCTCGGGTTAAAGAGGATGGAGTTTGTTTTCTTGTCCGCGACTAGGGCGCTCACGTTGCACGCTCCCACGCAGCTTAGGCACAGCGTGCAGGTGTCGCGGTTTATCTCGACGCGGCCGTATCTGATGAGCTCGGTGGTGCTAACCGAGCCTAAATTTTGCCCGCCCACAAGCCACTCTAGGCGCTTGGCGAAAATTTCGCGCTTAGGTAGGGCGTACTCGGCCATGGAGTGCTGCGAGCCTTCGATAAATTTAGCCTGAGATAGGGCGCTTTTTAGCTTATCTTCGTTTGGCGCGACGAGGACGGCTTTTTCGTTAAATTTAAGCTCGTAAATTTGATTTAAAATATCCACCGCGTCTTTGGTGCCTTTGCCGATATTTTGCTCGTATATGACGACCTGCGCGCCGCTTTCTTGAAGCAATGTAAGCAGATGCGTCTCGCTCAAAAATCTCTCGCCGCTCACGGCAAAAGGCAGCACGTTTGCGGGTAAATTTAGGCTTAAGTTTTCTAAATTCGCCTTTACAGGCACGATTAGAGCGATCTTATCTCGGTAGAGCTTGGCTATCTGGGCAAACGAGTTTCGCGGCATATCGGAGTAATCAAGCGCGCCGCTAGGGCACACGCTCACGCAGCCGCCGCAGTTTACGCAGTCGATGTGAGAGAAGACGAGGTGTTTGGTTTCGTCCTCTTTTAGGATCGCTACCGTAGGGCAGGCCTCTACGCACCTGCCGCAGATCTCGTGTCTGCGCTCGTGGTACTGGCAGATCGTGGAGTCGTAGTGGACGTGGCTTTTAAATTTAAATTTCGGGCTTTGCGCGTCTAGCATGGCGGCGATCTCGTCGTCGCTTTTACCCGCGATCTCGTAGCAGCCGCTTTGCTTTAGCATGTATTCGCGCGCGTTTTCGACGAGGAAAAAGTCGCAATCCACCTCAAACTCGCCGTCGGGGCGCAGTACTAGCACGCTTAGCTCGCCTGCGGCGCCGTAGACGAATTTGATCTCAAAATGCGTTAGCTCGATGGTTTTAAAGCCTTTTTCCTTTAGCAAATTCGCCAAATTTTCGCGTCCGCCGTTGCTAACGATCACAACGTTTTTGCCGACTTGCTTTTCGTAGTCGATGTCGCGCGCTAGGTCAAAGGCGCTAGCTCTAGCCTCATAAAGCAAAAGCGTATTTTTAGCTTTATCTAGCACCGAGTCGGCGGTATTTTTTAGATAAAAATTTATCTCAGGCGCTACGACGCTTGATTTTAGTTTGGGCGAATTTGAGACTAGATACTCGCCTTCGCCGTTTACTTCGATCTGCTCGTTTAGCATCAAATTCTCGTCAAAATCGTTGTAAAAACCGAATTCTTTCATGATTTTCTCCCCGCGCTACGTGTTATCAAAATTGAGCGCATTTTAATACTAAAGCCATTAATAGGCTCTGAATTTTTACATTTATTTTTTTTAATAAGATTAGATTTATCCAATTTTATGCTAAAATCGCGCTCGGTAACACAAATTTACTAGGAGCTAATTTGAACGAACTACGAAAACTTCCGCAGATAGATAAATTTATAAAAAACGAGCGTTTCTCGGGGCTTGATGTTAGCTTGCTAACCAAAGTCGCTAGGTGCGAGCTAGAGAGCCTTCGTGCTCAAATTTTAGGCGGGCAAAAATGCCCGGGGCTTGACGACATCGTCCAAAACACGCTTGCAAGATACGAAAAGGCGTCAAATTTGAGCCTGCGCAGCCTGATAAACGCAACCGGCGTCATCATCCACACCAACCTCGGCCGCAGCGCGATCGATCCCGAAATTTTACGCCGAGCCCAGCCCGTGATTATGGGGTATTCAAATTTAGAATACAGCGTCGAAAAGGGCGGTCGCTCAAACCGCTACGATTACGTAGGCGGGCTGCTGGCGGAGCTTTTTGGTTTTGAGGACGCCGTCATAGTAAACAACAACGCAAGTGCGGTATTTTTAGTGCTAAATACCTTCTCAAAAGGCGGCGAGGCTATCATCAGCAGAGGCGAGCTAGTCGAGATCGGCGGGAGTTTTCGCGTGCCCGAAGTCATGGCAAACTCGGGCGCGATCCTGCGCGAAGTGGGTACGACGAATAAAACCAATCTGCGCGACTACGAGGAGGCGATAAACGAAAACTCGAAGCTAATTTTAAAGGTGCATAGATCAAATTTCGACATCGTGGGCTTTAGCGAGGAAGTAGCGATGCCGGATCTTGGCGCGCTGGCAAGAGAGCGGAATCTCATTGATTATTTCGATCTTGGCGGCGGATTTTACGGCGAGCTGCCATACGGTCTGGGGCGCAACGAGCCGAATCTAAAAAATCTAAAAGACGCCTCGCTCATTAGCTTTAGCGGCGATAAGCTCTTTGGCTCCGTGCAGTGCGGCATAATCCTAGGCAAACGAGAACTAATAGCAAAACTAAAGAAAAATCAGCTTTTAAGAATGCTGCGCGTGGATAAGGTGATCATCTCGCTACTGGCTGAAAGCGCGAAAGCCTACGCAAACCGCGAATTTGAGCTTATAACGACGATAAAGCAGCTATATAAAAGCGTAGAGGAGCTGGAAAACACGGCAAATTTCATAAACTCGCAACTAAAAAATCCGCTTGAAGTCGTGCGCACTACGACCTATGTGGGCGGCGGCACGATGCCCAACAAACGCATACCTAGCATCGCTCTAGCCGTCAAAGGAAACGCGAACGAAAACGAGGCTAAATTTAGGAAAAATCTCGTGATCGGGCGTATAGAGGAGGGTAAGTTTTTGCTCGATCTTCGCAGCGTGCTGGACGCGGACGTACAAAATTTGATAGAAAAAATCAACGAAACGGATGAAAAATGAGCTTAATAATAGGAACGGCCGGGCACATCGACCACGGCAAAACGGCGCTGATAAAGGAACTAAACGGCTTTGAGGGCGACAGGCTAGAGGAGGAGCAAAAGCGCGGGATCACGATCGATCTTAGCTTTTCAAATTTGAGCAAAAACGGCGAAAATATCGCATTTATCGACGTGCCGGGGCATGAAAATTTGATCAAAACTATGATCAGCGGCGCGTACGGATTTGACGCGTGCCTCTTCGTCGTGGCGGCAAACGACGGGCTAATGCCGCAGTCTTTGGAGCATTTGGAGGTTTTAAATATCCTTGGCGTTCGTTCGCTCGTCGTAGCTCTTACCAAGTGCGACTTGGCTACTCCCGAGCTGATCGAACAACGAAAAGGCGAAATTTACGCCGCCGCGCAAAACTACAAAAATCTGCAAATTTTGGAGATTTTCCCGGTTAGTATCAAGGATAGCGCGAGCATCGACGAACTGCGAAATTATCTTTTCACGCTAAAGGCGGCTAACCGCGAGCAAGAGGGCGTTTTTAGATACTACATCGACCGCGTTTTTAGCCTAAAAGGTATCGGAAACGTAGTCACGGGCACCGTGATAGAGGGCAGCGTGAGCAAAAACGAGAAGCTGTTTAACTATGACGCCGGCAAAGAAGCGCAGGTGCGAAGCGTGCAGAGCCACGATAAATTCGTAGACCGCGCGGGAGTTAGCAGCCGCGTGGCGCTAAATTTGACGGGTATCGAGCTAAATGATCTAAAAAAAGGCCAATTGCTTAGTAAAAAGGGCTTTTTTAGGGGATTTCGCGAGATAGACGCGATCGTTTTCGCGCGCGAGCTAACGCACGGGCAGAATGTGACGTTTTGCGTCGGCGCAAAGGCCGCGGCTGCAAAAGCGCTGATTTTAAGCCAAAAAGACGGCGGGATATTTGCGACGTTTAAATTTGAGCGGGATATGTTTTTGAAATTTGACGAATCCTTCGTGCTCATCGCAAACGGTCGCGTCATAGGCGGCGGCAGGGTGCTAAACGCCGTGAGCGAACCGATGAAAAAATCAAGCAAAATTTCGTTTTTAAACTCGCTGCTTAAAAAGGATTTCGTAAGCGCCTTTGCGATGCTAAAAGATACGCATAAAAACGGCTTTGGCATCATCTCGGCCTATCAGCGCTTCGGGCTAAATCACGAGGAGGCCGTAGCTATAGCAAAACAAACGCCAAACGTATTCGTCGATGAAAAAGCGCTAAACATCTACGATCTAAGCGCAGTCGATCGGATAAAAAGCGCGGTCAAATTTATGATAGAAAAGAACGAATTTGCTGTATTTTCGGCTACTAGCATCAGCCTAAAGCTCTCATGGGCTAGCGAAAACATCGCCCAAAAGGCGCTTGACGAGCTAGAAAGCGCGGGCGCGATAACCAAAAACGACGGCGTCTATACCAAAACGGGCGTCGATATGAGCAAGCTAAAAATCAGGCTCGAAGAGAAAATTTACGAGATCTTGCAAAGCGGAAATTTAGCTCCCCTGGCGCCTTATAACATCTACGACGAGCTTGAGATAGACCGAGTTAGCGGCGATAACGCGCTAAAAAAGCTAACGGGCATCGGACGCGTGGTGAGGCTCGCGCATAATCTTTTCGTAACGTCAAAAGCCCTAAACGAGGCGCTTGCCAAGCTAAAAGCCGTCATCGCCGCGCAAGGATTCGTAAACGTAACGAACGCGAAAGAGGCGTTAAATTTGAGCAGAAAATACATAATCGCCTACCTCGAGCAGCTCGATCTAGATCCAAATATCGTTAAAAACGGCACCGACCGAGTTTTAAAAGCGTGATTTTTTATCTATTTAAAAAAAGCAAATATAATCCGCGCAAATTTTTAAAAAAGGAATGAAATGAAAAAAGTAGTATTATCGCTGACGGCGGCCTGCGCGGTGTTTGCCGCTACCGACGCGCAAGTGGTCGATTTTTACTCTCAGATGCTCGGCGAAGGCGTAAAGGTGTCCGTAACCGGTCGCAAACCCGCAGCCGGCGGTATAGAAGCGATCACGGTAAATTTAAGCAACGGCCAAGTCAGCCAAGACGAGGTTATCTTTGCTAAAGACGACTTGCTTTTTCCGGACATTATAGATTTAAAAGAGCATAAATCGTATCTGCAAGATATGAAAAATGAAATAGCGACGAAAAATATCTCAAAAGCCTATAAGAACGAGAAAAAAGAAAATATCATCACGCTGGGAAGCGACAAAAATAAACCTACTATCGTGATGTTTTCAGATCCTGAATGCCCGTACTGCCGAGCCGAGCTAGATAGAATAGAAGCAACGCTAAAAGAAAGTAACGTAAACGTGATTTTAACTCCGGTGCACGACGTTTCGTCTTTGCAAAAGAGCTTTTTGATATATAAAGATGTTGCAAGCGCAAAAACCGATAGCGACAAAATCCAAATTTTACGAAAGTATTATGCAAGCGATTATACCGTAGCAGACGGAGCCGTTAGCGAAGAAAACGTAAAAACTATGGATGAGCTACGTAAAAAATATGCTGCCGCAGGTGTTCGCTCCGTGCCTTATATAGTAAATTTAAGCGATTTACAAAAATAATCTTTAATAAAAATTTGAGCTAAATTTGATAAATTTGGCTCAAAACCTCTGGAAATTGATAAAATATACGTTTATAACTTGATACGTAGTATCGAAGTTTAAGCTAAATTTTAGGTTTTCTTAATTATTTATTAAGCTTCTTAATTAATCTAATATTTTTACTTCGTTTATTCTCAAAATATGCTAAATTTGCACAGTGATATTTTAAAATATGCAAGTATCCTAAAATATGCGTCTGTAAGGCGCATTACGCTCAGGAAATATGCAAAATTTGAACAATATCTTTCTAAAAACGTCTCAAAAATTTCAAATTTGGGATAAAAAGGAGAAAACATGCAAGGATCAAGACGAGATTTCCTCAAAAAATCTCTGAAGGTCGGCGCGGTAGGCGGAACTATGTTAGCCGCCGCAGCTATCGCAAAGCCGACTAGCGACGAGCTTGCTCCCGACGACAACGGCGTAGTCGTGGGTAAGTCGAACAAAAAAGAGGTGCTTTACAGAAAAAGCAAAGAGTGGGAATACTACTATAAGATCGCTTACTAAGGGAGAAAACCATGAGTGATTCACGTATAGGAAGACGCTCGTTTTTAAAGCTTGCCGCTCTTGGTGCCGGTAGCACGATGGCATTTGGTGAAAACGAGACGTTTAGAAAAGCAACTAACGAGGAGATAAAAAATCCTTTTGAAGGCTCAAAAAAAGTTAGAACTATTTGTTCTATTTGTTCTGCAGGCTGCGGCATCGAAGCCGAGGTAAAAGACGGCGTATGGGTTCGCCAAGATATGGCGATGTTTCACCCGATCTCTCAAGGCAGCCACTGCTCAAAAGGTATCGATCAAATCGACTTAACCAAGAGCAAACAGCGCATAAAATACCCGATGAAAAAAGTAAACGGTAAATGGGAGAGAATAAGCTGGGAGCAAGCCGTAAACGAGATCGGCGATAAAATGCTACAAATCCGCAAAGAAGACGGTCCTGATAGCGTGGTTTTTCTAGGCTCAGCCAAATTTAACAACGAGCAGAGTTATTATTTCCGTAAATTTGCGGCATTTTGGGGTACAAACAGCAACGATCACGTAGCACGCATTTGACATAGCGCAACAGTCGCCGGTGTGGCGAATACTTGGGGTTACGGCGCTATGACGAATCACTTCGGAGATATGGCTGCAAACTCAAAAGCCATCTTTATGATAGGCGCAAATTCGGCCGTCGCAAATCCAGTCGGCGGTATGAAGCACAGCTTGCAGGCCAAAGACAGGAACAACGCGATACTTATCGTAGCCGATCCGAATTTTACGAAATCTGCGGCAAAAGCGGATCTTTATCTAAGACAGCGTTCGGGAACGGACGTAGCGTTAATCTACGGATTAATTCATATTATCCTTAAAAACGGCTGGGAAGATAAGGAATTTTTAGAAAATAGAACTTACGGTATCGAGGAAATTAGAAAAGAGGCCGAGCACTGGACGCCTGAGGTAACTTCGGACGTTACGGGCGTACCTGTAGATAGACTAATGCAAGCCGCGCACATAATGGCTCACAATAAACCTGGAACGGTTATCTGGGCGCTAGGTATCACTCAGCACTCCGTAGGCACGTCAAATACGAGAATCTTGCCTATCATGCAGCTAATTTTAGGCAATATGGGTAAACCGGGCGGCGGCTGTAATATCTTGCGCGGTCACGATAACGTCCAAGGCTCTACCGATATGTGTAATCTCTCAGATAGTTTGCCGATGTATTACGGCTTAGCCGACGCGGCATGGAAATACTACTGCAAAGGTTGGGGCGTTGATTACGACGAATTTATCAAAAGATTTGCGGTTTCTACGAAAGAACCTAAACAAGGCGGCGCTCCGGTAAAAAATACCGTATTTGAAGAGTATTTTTATCACGATCCGCAAAATCCGGAGGATAGAAACTGGCGTAACGAAAAAGGCTGGTCGCTATCAAAATGGTGGCAAGGCGTCTTAAAAGAGGAAAAAACATATACTAGCGGTAAGCTTCGCGTTCTTTGGGTACAAGGAACGGGTCTAACTTCTATGGCTCACTTAACTAAAATTCAACAAGCCGTAGATAAGCTTGACTTGCTAGTCGTAGCTGAGCCTTTCGTAAACGAAGTCGCGATTTTAAGCGATAGAAAAGACGGAATTTATATCTTGCCGGTTGCTACCGCGTTTGAAAACGAGGGGCACTTAAGCTCTACGAATCGCTCCGGCCAGTGGAGAACTAAGGTAGTAGATCCACTTTACGAGAGTAAGCCCGATCAAGAGGTTATGTTTGCATTCGCTAAAAAATTCGGCTTTTACGACGAATACGTCCGCGGCATGAAGATGGGCATCGTGGACCGTGAGATAAAGCAGGTAAAAGACGACTTCGTATGGCCTGACGACGCGACAAACGAAATCGCTCGTATAGGAAATTCGATCGGATACGGCGGTAGAACGGCGGAGATGTTTAGAAGGCATCAGGCTAACTGGCAAAATTTCGATCCCGATACGTTAATGGGTATCGGCGGAGAAGTAAAAGGCGAGTACTACGGTAAACCTTGGCCGGCATGGGATACTAAACACCCTGGCACGCCGATACTTTACGATATGAGTAAGCCTTATACTGAAGGCGGTAGCGGATTTAGAAATCGCTTCGGCTTAGAGCATAACGGCGTTAGCCAGCTAGCTAGCGAGGATGCAACTTTAGTCGGCTCGCAGGTAAAAGGCGGCTATCCGCAAATAACCAAAGAAAATATCGAAAAAGTACTAGGCATCACTCTAACGGAAGAAGAAAAAGCAAAAATGGGCGCTAGCTGGAGCATGGACTATAGCGGACTTATCCTAGAAAAATGCCGCGAAAAAGGCGTAGTGCCTTACGGTAACGCAAGAGCTAGAATGATCGTTTGGGAATTCCTAGATCCGATCCCTAAACACCGCGAGCCTATCCACTCTCCGCGCTGGGATTTGGTGCAAAAATACCCGACCTTTGACGATCAGGCTAGAAATTTCCGCGTCGAGACTAAATTTAAAACCGAGCAGCAGGCAAAAGACTGGAGCAAGGAATTCCCTATCGTGTTTAGTACGCAGCGCGTAGTAAATTTAAGCGGCGCCGGAATGATAGAGCGAACCAGTAAATATCTAGCGGCGATAACGCCTGAGATGTTTGCTAACGTTCACCCTGAGCTTGCCTTAAAATACGGTATCCAAGATCGCGACATGATGTGGATACACTCTCCGCAAGGCACTAAGATCAAAGTCCGCTGTTACCACAGCTACATGGTAACTCCGGATAGAATTTGTATGCCGTATAACTTCGCCGGAGTTATGCAAGGCGTTAGCCTAGAAGACCGCTATCCAGAGGGCACCAAGCCTTATACTATAGGCGAAAGCTTTAACACCGTAACCAACTACGGCTTTGACCCGGTAACTCAAATTTCAGAGTTTAACGCCGGTCTATGTAGGATAGAAAAAGCAGACGGAGAGGGCTTTAAGACCTTCTTCCACGAATACGGCGAAAACAATGCGCAAGGTAAAGAGGGAGCATAAAGATGGCAAGAATGAAATTTTTCGTAGATACGAACAGATGTATCAGCTGCTTTGGGTGTCAGGTCGCTTGTTCCTCTGCGCATGAGCTACCTGTGGGACTATATCGCCGCAAGGTTATCACGCTTTTTGACGGCATAGAGGGCAAAGAGCTATCTACTACGATAGCTTGCCAGCACTGCACCGACGCTCCTTGTGAACAGGTTTGTCCGGTGGATTGTTTTTACATCAGAGCCGACGGTATCGTGCTTCACGATAAAAACAAATGCATAGGCTGCGGATACTGCCTCTATGCGTGTCCGTTTGGCGCGCCGCAGTTTCCTAGAGACGGGGCGTTTGGCGTCAAGGGTTCTATGGATAAATGCACTATGTGCGCCGGAGGACCGGAGGAGACGAACTCTCACGAGGAGCGAGAGCTATACGGACAAAATAGGATGTCTGAGGGCAAAGTGCCGATGTGCGCCGCCGTTTGCGCTACGAACGCTCTACTTGTGGGCGACGCGGCCGAGGTTTCAAACGTATTTCGCAAGCGCGTTATGCTAAGACAAGCCGTCGCGATGTCGTAATAAATTTAGGAGCGATCTCGCTCCTAAATTTCTTTTCTATAATTATCCCAAATTTTTAAAATTTAGTTACTTTTCTACTCGCTAAAATCAAAATTTAAAGAGACTTGATAATCAAAAAAACAGCTTGTTGATACTATAGGTACTTGATAGCCGTTTTTATTTTCGCTAAAGTTTTTTAATGATAGAATACGCACACAAAACATATTTTTTTGGAGTTTTTATGACTAAAATTTTGAGATTTATATTCGCTTTGTTTATCCCGTTTGCGCTAAATGCAGCGGATACGGACTACACGCCTGAGATACAGAGTATAAAAGATTCATTCGTAAGTATCATGCAGCAGTATAAAGAGGGCAAGATCGACGAAGCCAAAACCGCTACGCAAAATGCTTATTTTGGGCATTTTGAAAATATCGAAGCAGCAATCAGGGTAAATTTTTCGAGAGAAAAAGCCTACTCGATGGAGTCTAAATTCGGCAAGATCCGCAAGGCAATCATCGCCAAAAAATCGGTAGAAGAGATACAAGCCATAATGGACGATCTAAATAAAGAAATGGATGAGGTTTTGCCGGTTATAAACACCGGACATAAGCTAGTCGGCGAGTACTCAGATCCTAAAAACGCAGACGCCGCGCAGACAGCTAAAGCACCCGAAGCTAGCCAAGCTACGGCTCAGCCTGCAAGTATCGCCGCTATAGAGCCGCACTGGCAAGTGGTTTATAACGACATAAAAACAGCCCTTAGCGCTGCGGGCGCGGCTTACGAAAAGGGCGATAAAGACGCAGCAAAACAGCAGATAAACAACAAAGCCAAATTTGAGCTATATCGCAACACGAAGTTAGAAGAGGCTATCCGTAGATTTATAGACGGCGGTCAGGGTATCGACGGCGACATCCAAAAACGCATGGGTTCAGCGATAATAGCGATAAACAACGATGTAGCCGCCGACGTACTAAAGTCAAATTTGGAAGAGCTTGATGCGCTGATATACGAAAACGTCGCCAAGCTACCTATGGACTCGGGCTCGCTAGCTACCAACGTAGTTTTGCCTGATAGCGCCGAGGATGACGCGGCTACTGATTTTGCGCCCGTCGTTGCAAACATAAAGGCAAAAATTGCCGATGCGATCAAACTTTACGCCGCAAAAGACGTAGATAAAGCTATGAGCGATGCGCAGGATATTTACTTCGACGAGTTCGAAGGTAGCGGCATGGAAAACAAAGTAGGCGCGATAGACGTAGGCCTAAAAACTAAGATAGAAGGAAATTTCGGCGAAGTAGTCGCGCTGATGAAAGCGGGCGTGAGCGTCGAGAGACTCCAGCAAGCAGCCGATAACCTAGGCGCAAATTTAGACGCCGCGTTAGAAAAAACAAGCGGCAGTAGCTCGCCTTGGGCGCTATTTGTTTACGCGCTTACGGTCATACTTCGCGAGGGATTTGAGGCGCTTATCATCGTGGCGGCAGTCGTGGCGTATCTGCTAAAAACCGGCAACGAAAAGCGCATGAGTATCGTTTATAGCTCGCTTGGCGTAGCGGTCGTGCTAAGCTTTGTTATGGCGTGGATTATGAATTTGATATTTGCCGGCGCTGCAGGTCAAAAAAGAGAGGTGATGGAGGGCGCGGTGATGCTTATCGCCGTGGGACTACTCTTTTACGTCGGTTTTTGGCTGCTTTCAAACGCAGGCGCGAAAAAATGGAGCAAATATATCCAAAGTCACGTCAGCGAGTCGATATCGGCTGGTTCTGCTAAGGCGCTTTGGTGGACGGTGTTTTTAGCCGTATTTAGAGAGGGTGCGGAGACCGTGCTTTTCTATCAGGCGCTGATTTTCGACGCTAAAGATAGCGCGGGCTACTCGATGATAGCGCTGGGATTTGTAGTGGGGCTAGTTGTCTTGCTTGTTACTTACTACGTGTTTAAAATTTTTGCTATCAAAATCCCGATCAAGCCGTTTTTCTTGGTCACTTCGGCGATCATCTTTTATATGTCGATCGTGTTTGTGGGTAAGGGGCTTATGGAGTTCGTCGAGGGTAAAATTTTCGTTCCGACTAAGATCGAGGGCTTCCCGACTATCGAATGGCTAGGCATTTATCCGTATTACGAGAGCTTAGTGCCGCAGGCTATCATGGTAGCGGCGCTAATCATCGGCGTAATCATAATGAAAAACAAGCAAGCCAAAGAGGCTTAAATTTGACGTTTCTAGCTTTCGCGGGTTGCCGCGAAGCTTAAAATAAATTTACAAATCAATTTAAAGGAGAGAACATGAACAAATTTGTTAAAACAGCTTTGGCATTCAGCCTTGCTGCTTCAGTAGCCTTAGCAGGCGAGTTTCCTATCGGCGATCCGGTAGAAATCAACGGTATGGAGATAGCTGCCGTTTATCTAGAGCCGATCGACATGGAGCCAAAAGGCATCGACCTAGCTCCTAGTAAAGCCGACATCCACCTAGAGGCCGACATCCACGCTATCGAGGGAAATAAAAACGGTTTTGCAGCCGGTGAGTGGATCCCTTATCTAAAAGTTAATTACGAGCTAAAAAACCTAGATAACGGCAAAGTTAAAAAAGGTACGTTTATGCCTATGGTTGCTCAAGACGGCCCTCACTATGGCGCTAACCTAAAAATGGATACGGGCGTGGGCAACTACGAGCTAAAATTTCATATAGAAAATCCTGAAAAACAAGGCTTCGGTCGTCACGCAGACAAAGAAACGGGCGTAGGTAAATGGTTCGAGCCGTTCACCACGACTTATAAATTCCAATATACCGGAGCGCCTGCTAAATAATTCGGGCTTAGAGCGGTTAAGTCCGCTCTAAATTTTATTCAAATTCTCAAATTACAGGGCTGATCATGTCTATATATTTCGTCCAAGTTATCTCATCGTTACTGGGATTTGTCCTTTTTGCAGCGTTAAACAACGACAAAAAGAGCCTAAAAGCGCTGTTTCTACCCTCGGTTTTGGGTATCGCAGCAGGCATAGTCGTTTTTAAGATCGCTAGACTCACGCTTCACGACGCGGGCGTTAAAATGGTATTTGACGCGGCTACTTTGGTATTTTTGCTAGTTAGCGCGCTTTGGATTTTTATCAAATTTAACCCTGCAAAGATGATAACGTTTTTCGCCTTAGGCGCAGGCTACGGCTTAACCTATGCTCACGCTAGCGCGAATTTTCCGGTATTTGCCGGCGAGCTACTCGATACGCAGTCTATCATCAGCCTATTTTTGATGATATTTGCATTTTTGCTCTTGCTGATTTTGTTTTTCGTGGTTTCAAATTTAAAAGAATGCCTCTGCAAGCACGTGTTATGGACGTTTTCGCTTCTTTCGCTTGCGGTTTTGATAGTGCAAGCTATTTCAAACACGGGGCTTGAGTTTATGCGGGCGGGTATGATACCTACATATCCGTGGGCGCTCTCGCTCGTGGCTAAAGGCATTTACTATACGACGTTTGCGCAGTATTTTTTCATCTTTTCGGTTTTGATTTTGGCGGCTATAAATTTCAAAAAACGTCCGGCTCCGCTCGTAAAATCAGTCGTGGGCTCGAATAAATTTAGATTTAACAACGCGGCTAGAAATTTCATGGCGGCAAACTCCAAAAGCAGCATAACTATCGTCGTCACGGCCCTTATTTTCGGGCTTTACTACGACCTGCACGCGTCTAAGCCGCCTGAGATCTCAGACCCTATCATTGTTGAGCCCGTAAATAACGAGTTTAAATTTGACGTGGCAGAGCTAGCCGACAATGAACTTCACCGCTACGCCTACATAAACGACGAGGGCAGGGAGATAAGGTTTTTCCTCTTAAACCGCTTCGCCGACCGCGCTTCGCCGACCATCGTCTTTGACGCATGCGCGATATGTGGCGATATGGGTTATATCAAAAAGGATACCGATCTCATCTGCATCTCGTGCAATGTACGCATTTTCTTGCCATCAGTTGGCAAAGAGGGCGGCTGCAACCCGATACCTATGCCTTTTGAATTTGACGGCAAATTCGTAACCGTAACGCTTGATACCATCCAAAGCGGTGCAAACTACTTCTCAAAAGTCGTCGAAAAAATGGTGCTAGATCCGGTAAGCCGCAAAAAAGTAAGCAACATCGGCTCGAAATCTTATTTATACTACAACAGGACGTATTTCTTTGAAAACGAAAAAACTCAGGCGGAATTTGAAGCCAACCCTGAAAAATACGTCGATATAAACGGGACTTTAAAATGAAAAATATGCAACTAAGGCTCATAAAAAGCTCGATCACCGGCTCGAAGGTGCAAAAAGGTATGGCCTTTATTACCATACTTTTGGCGACGGTTTTGATCGCTTGTATGCTAAATATCACGTTAAAAATCGGCGATCAGATCGCTAGCGAGCTGCGAGGCTACGGCTCAAACATCGTCGTCTTGCCAAAGGGCGAAGCGCTAGCTATCGAGATCGAGGGCAAAAATTTCACCCCGCTAAAATCGCAAAACTACCTAAACGAAGAGGATTTGCATAAGGTAAAGGAAATTTTTTGGCGAAACAACATCGTGGCGTTTGCGCCGTTTCTAAACGGAGAGGTAAAGGACGCTAGCGGCGAAAAATACCAAATCACGGGCACTTGGTTTGATAAATTTGCAAACGTGGCCGACGAGCCCGAGTTTAAAACGGGCGTGAAAACGCTATTTGGCTTTTGGGCGGTTGAGGGCAAATGGATAGAGGACGACGATACGCAAAACGTGCTCGTAGGCGAAAATTTAGCCGCAAAGCGAAATTTGACCGTCGGCGGCGAGCTAAATTTAAACGGACATAACGTAAAAATCGCGGGCATCCTAAAAGGAGCGGGCGAAGAGAGCTATAAGATCGTAACCTCGCTAAAGCTAGCTCAGGAGCTTCTAAATAAGCCCGGACAGTACTCAAAAGCCGAGGTTTCGGCGATGACGATCCCGGAAAACGACCTCTCCGTCAAGGCCAGGCGAAATTTAGACAACCTAGATAGTGCCGAATACGATATGTGGTACTGCTCGGCCTATGTTAGCTCCATAGCCTATCAGATCGAGGAGAACTACGCTGGCGTTGCAGCAAAGGCGATGATGCAGGTAAGCGACGCCGAGAGTAACATCGTGAAAAAAATCCAAAGCCTAATGGGTATCGTTAGCATCATCGCGCTAGCGGTCTCCTCTATCGGCATTACTTCGCTGATGACTAGCGAAATTTACAGACGCAAAAAAGAGATCGGCTTGCTAAAAGCCATAGGTGCCAGCAACTTTGAAATTTACGCCCTTTTTGCGAGCGAAAGCCTAGTTGTGGCGTTTTTTGCGGGCATTTTGGGAGCATTTTTGGGTTACGCGCTAAGCTACATAATCGCTTACAGTATCTTTGGCTACGGCATCGGCATAGCGTGGATCGTGCTTCCGCTTAGTATCGCTTTTGCGCTTCTTATCTCGATCGCGGGCTCGCTCGTGCCGATGAGAAGCGTCGTTAAACTCTTGCCTGCGGAGGTGCTATATGATCGCAAATAAGGGCTTTTTTTACAACGTTATCTTTAAAAGTCTGCGCTTTGGCGCGGCTAGAGTCGGCGTCATCATCGTCTCTATCTTGCTTGGTGCGTGCGTGACGGCGGCCTTTGTAAACGTATATCTGGATATCGACTTAAAAGTAACCAAGGAGCTAAAAAGCTACGGTGCTAACGTGGTTTTCGCTCCCGCAGACCCCGTTAGCGACGCAATAGACGAGGCTAAATTTAACGAAAAGATCGCCAAAATCCCAAGCGACAAGCTAATCGGGCAGAGCGGATATCTTTTCACTCAGGTAAATATAGGCCCAACGACCGCGATCGCTATGGGCGTCAAATTTAGCGATCTAACGCGGGTTAAGCCGTTTTTGGAGGTTAAAGAAGGTCAGGGCATAACGCTTGATTTTGACGAGAGAAACGCGCTAATCGGCACCGATCTGGCTAAACAAAGCGGATTTAAGGTTGGCGACACGATCGAAGTAAGGCAAATCGGCGCGAATGCGGGCGAAAAAGTAAAGATCCGCGGCATCGTGCAAGACGGCGACAAAGAGGACTCGCTACTCATCATCTCGCTACCTCTAGCGCAAAAGATAGCAAACGAGCCAAATGCGTTAAACTATGCCGAGGCCGTAGTGACGGGCAAATTTGACTACATCAGCGAGCTTGGCAAGAGCCTTAGCGACGAGCAAATTTCGGTTAAACCCGTGGCTAAAATTTCAAAATCAGAGGGTCTGATTTTAGACAAAATTAAGCTTTTGATGGCGCTAGTTAGCTTTGTCATCTTGCTTATCACTTCAATGTGCGTAAACACGACTCTAAGCGCGATTTTGTTTTCGCGTTCAAAGGAGATCGCGCTGCTTAGAGCACTTGGAGCTAGTAAGAAAAACGTGTTAAATTTGTTCGGCGTCGAGACCTTCGTCACGGCGCTTGCGGCGGCTTTGGCGGGTGCTATTTTAGGCTATGGTTTGGCGCAAATTTTAGGCTACGCGATTTTTGATTCGAGCATCGATTTTAGATTTATGAGCATACCGATAGCGATGGTTATCTCGCTCGTTTTTGCGGGCGTGGCCTCGATCTATCCGATCAAACGGGCGCTAGAAAATAAGATGGCCGATATTTTAAGAGGAGAATAATATGCAGTACGCGATAAGATTAAACGGGATAGAAAAAAGATTTGGCGAAGTAAGAGCGCTGGAGAGCATTACCTTTGACGTAAATGCCGGCGAATGGGTTAGCATAATGGGTCCAAGCGGTAGCGGTAAAAGTACGCTGGTAAATATCCTCTCGCTTATGGACGAGCCAACCGCAGGCACGTACACGCTAGGCGGAGACGACGCTAGCAGACTTAGCGACGAGGAGACGCTCAAATTTCGCCGCGAAAAGATCGGGCTAATATTTCAGCAGTTTCACCTCATCCCCTACCTAAACTGCGTCGAAAACGTGATGATAGCGCAGTACTATCACAGTAGTGTGGACGAAGAGGACGCTAAAAAGGCGCTCGAGCGCGTTGGACTGGGACATAGGCTAGATCACCGTCCGAGTCAGCTTAGCGGCGGCGAGCAGCAGCGTCTGTGCATCGCGCGCGCCCTGATCAACGATCCTGATATCTTGATAGCCGACGAGCCGACTGGTAACCTAGACGAAGCCAACGAGCGCGTAGTTTTGGAGCTGTTTCAAAAACTGCGAAGCGAGGGCAAAACCATCCTGCTCATCACGCATAACCCCGATCTTGGGCAGTTTGGCGATAAGATCGTCTATCTAAGGCACGGCAAGATGGAAAATATCCACTACGTGAGCGAGGGCGAGCGTGCGGAGGCATGCGAGAGACTAGCAAGCGAGCCAAAGGGTCAAAGCGCCTTTGCGACGGTTTAAATTTGGGAGAATTATGATAAAAAAATATATATTGTTAGTCTTTGCGGCGGCGATGATCGCTGGCTGCGGAAATAGTGGCTTTGACAAACACCACATCAGCCTAAACTCGCCAAAGGGCGTAGATACGCACTATTTCCCGGAGGGCAGACGACTCAAAACGGACGGCAAGCCATACATGCTATTTTTCTTCGGCACTTCTTGCGGCGCCTGCGTAGCGCAAGCTCCGATCGTAAATGAAATTTACTCCGAATTTAAGGACAAATTCGGCGTTTACGGGATATTTGGACCGAGCCTTGGATTTGATAAAGATATCGACATGGTTAGGCAGCACCATATTGCCTACGACGTGATTAGCGATAAGGTTTCGGTTGATTATTTTAGCAAGGCCGTAGGCGGCGTGATGGGCGTGCCCGCGATATTCGTCTTTGACGGCGAGGGCAATCTCAAAAAGCGCTTCATTGGACTCACGCCAAAAGCAACCCTTGAAAACGAGATCAAGCTCGTGTTATAAATTTACTCAAACGTAAAGATTTAGTAGTAAAATACGCTTAAATTTGATCCTAAATTTGACCCGTCCGCGTTAAATTTGCGGCGGTCAAATTTGAATAAGGAGACGCGAAATGAAACCAAAAATTTTCTCTATTTTGCTATTTGCGATTTTTTTCGTAGGCTGCGGCGAGCCCCGCACGCCAGAGCTTTATGCTAGAAGCACGGTGCCGATTTTCATCACTAACGGCGACGTGAAAAAAGCCTCGCGCAGCGTCTACGTTTACTTTAAAAACTCCTGCGGCTACGCAAACACGCTAGAAAATACCGTGCGAAACAAGCTACTGCAAAACGGCTTTACGCAAAGCATGGACCAAAAGAGCGCCGATATAGTGATAATGGGCGATTTTGCGAGCTTGCAGCGCTTTGAGCGACGCGAACGCCCGCGCGCGTATATGAGCATGGGTTACGGCTGGGGCGGCTACGGATACAGGCGTAACATGGGCTTTGGCATGCTTTTTGGCGACCCGTTTGACGATGATTTTTACGACAGGACGGATTATTATCTGTATAGAGCCTATATCAGCGTGATGATCCGCGCAAACGGCAGCGAACAAAGAACCAATCTCGAGATCGAAAGCGGCCAAAATCTTTATTCGCCAAGTTATATAATCCCATACATAGAAGAAAAAGCGGCGACGCAGATACTTAGTTTCTTTTATCCTTAGCGGCTTGTCTTTTTCCTTTATACTTCGCTTTGCTTCGTTGCACTCGCAACTGCAAGCAGAAGGAAATTTCGCCGAAGCTCGGTTACGTATTTTATATACGCGCCCTCGCTCGGCTCATTTCCGCCTCGTCTAAAGAAAAAATACTTCACCTTATCGTTTTACGCTCAAATTTAAAGTCAAATTTGTCAATTTCGGCTTCAAATTTTACCCACCGAGACCCGCACCTTGAAAATGTAAATTTGAGTTTTTAAATTTTACACATCGATTCAGACTATTCACTCTTTGCCTAAAATTTACGTTTATCAAATTTAACTTCTCTAGCGTCAAAAACGAAAATCAAGATTTTTTCAAATATTTTTCTATATAATTATGATACAAAAAATCAAAATTATCATAAAGGATACTAAATGAGATTAGCTATCAGTCTGGCTGCGGCTGCGACGGCGCTATTTGCAAACGGCGCAAATCTCGACGTCATAAAGCCGATAAAGGATTTTACGCCTCCGCCGCCTTATACGCCAAACATCGCCCAAAGCGCGTTTCCCGAAAACCAATTCGACCGCGCGCCTAGGGATGATTATTTTTTCGTGACGGATTTGCTTGATAATTCTATGAATAAATTTCACGTCGCGGGCGGATTTTACGGCAGGACGTTTTACGGTTCGGGACTTTTTAAATACCGCGGCGCAAATTTCTACACGATTTTAAACGCGAACTTTTCTAAAGCCAACCGCTACAAAGACGGCGGCGGCAGAGAGTGGAACTACGGCTACGCCAGGCAGGGGCAAAGCGCAGTCGTTGGTTTCGTGCCTAGCGAGCTAAGCGAGTTTAGATTTACGCTCGTACACGACAACATCGACGACGACAAGCAGCCTCACCATCTAATGGATGCCGTTAAAACCGAGCGATACGTCGGTAAATTTAACGCTCGTATCGGCACGGAGGATCTATCAAATACGCTAAATTTCGAGTTGATGCTACGCGACGTGAGCAGAAACGCCGACAACTATCATCTAAGGAGCGCGGCGCAGACGGTCAAGGTCGAACTGGATAGAAAAATCGTGGACGCCGAGCTAAAATACGACGCGGACTTGGGCGACTTTCATAATCTTGCGGGTATCAGCTATCAGCACGATAATCATGAGGGCAAAAGGTACGTAAAACAGCCTAGCGGCTGGGTTTTTAACGGATATAGGTTTGCCGACGTGACAAATAAGCGAACGAGGATTTTTGATACGCTAAGCTATAAATTTAACGACGCTCACAAGCTTAGTTTAGCTCTAAACTACGACTGGATGAGATCAAATTTAAAGGGGCTAAACGAGCCCTATTTTGCGCCCGCCGCACCGCTTAGAACGGTAAAAGGGCTTATCCGCAGCGTTTATGGATATGATTTTGACAGTAGCGTCAAGCAAGATGGCCTAAGCGCTAGCCTAAAATACGATTTCACGCCAAACGAGCTGGATAGCTACTACGCGGCGCTTGAGAGCTTGCAGCGCATACCCGGCAACATGGAGCGATTTAACACGCTTTACGGTCCGATGAATAACGGCTGGGTGAGCAACCCGCTGCTAAAACCGGAGCGTCACAACCGCGTAAATTTGGGCTTTACTTACAAGAGCGAATTTTATAAAGATTACTTAAGTTCGCGCCAGGGCGAGGATAGCTTTAGCGTGGGCGGGCACTTTATCGCAGACGACGTGCAGGATCTGGTTATCTACGATCGCCGTCATGCCGCTTCATCCACGCCGCCAATAAACAGAAACGCCGTCATCACGCGTAACGTCGACGCTAGAATTTACAGCGTAAATTTGCGCGGCGAGTATAACTTCGCGCGAAATTTCGGGCTAAAAACTTCGTTATTTTACAACTACGGACAAAACAAAACTGACGGCAGACCGCTCTATCAGATCCGCCCGTTTGAGGCAAATTTGGCCTTTGATTACAAAGACTACGCGAGCTTTGGCAGCTACAATATCGGCACTGCGGTGCGCTACGTAGCAAAGCAAAATAGGGGAGATTTTGATAAAACCACCGGCTTTGGCATCGATAAGCGCGAAGCCGCAAAGAGCTTTACGACGATGGACGTTTACGGCGGATTTGAGTTTAAAAACAGCTGGGGCGTGAGGCTAGGCGTGACGAATATCTTTGATAAAGATTACGCCGAGTTTATCAGCGGCGAGCACGTAGGTGCACTAGATCCTGCGGTGGTGCATGCGCCGGGGAGGGCGGTGTTTGTTAGCTTTCACTCTAGCTTTTAAAATTTGATCGGCGGCTCGTATCGTGAGCGTCTTTAACGGAGCTAGAAATTTTCTCTCTCGATGAACTATATGTTCTATCTTCGATCGAAAATTTCTTCGCAACCCTCAAATCCATCTCACGATACTTCGCCTTATCGTTTTATGTTCAAATTTGAAGTCAAATTTGCAAATTTGGGTCGCCGAGACCCGTACCGCAAAAACGTAAATTTAAATTTGCAACGCTTTGCGTCAGCAAAGCTATGTCGCCACCTCTCACGTGCAGTGGGGTAGGTG
>CAURYE010000007.1:0-88202 GCA_963529235.1 uncultured Campylobacter sp. | reverse complement strand
TACTCAAATATCAAAAACGGCGCTTCAAGTACGTTTCTGATTATCTTAAACGGCGAGAGTAGGGTATCTTGCAGGATTTGCGTCGAGTACTGCGGCTTTTGCAGGGTTCCTCGCACCTTGATGACGGTTGAGAGCGTGCGATCTTTGCCAAGCACGATTTGATTTACGAGCGGGATTTTATCGATGATGGAGCTAGCGTCTTTTAGCAGCTTTAGCTCCAGATCCACGTCGATCTCTTTGGTTGCGAGATTTATCGTGCCGTGGCCGCCGATATCGGCACTCGAGCTTTCTAGTTCGATGGCTAGAAACTTTAGCGTATCTGCCTTTTTCTCAAACAAAATTTTGCCGAATTTTACCGGATAGCCGTCGGCGCCAAAATCCGGCGTCTTAAACACGAGCAAGGACGGCACGGAGTTTAAAAACGTAAGAAGCTGATTGTAAAACGTGTAGTCTTTTAGCGTGGCGCCGATTAGCCTTGCTTCGCCTTTAAAATCATCGGTGCTTTTGCCTAAAACTCGCAGTTTAAAACTACCGCCCTCAAAGCTTTTGATGTTAAAAATCGAGTTGATAAACTCGCCTCTGATGTCGTTTGCGGATATTTCGAATTTTTTATTTGACTTTATGAGAGAGAGGTTGCCGTGGGCGGGTTTGGCGTCAAATCTAACTGCCCCGCCAGTGCTTTGGCCGCTATATGCTAGCAGATTTAAAGTAGCGTTAAAATCGTTTAAAATAAGATTTGAGCCCTTGGCTTCAAACTCGATGTCGCCGTCTTTTTCGCTCAAATTTTCTCCGCCGCTAAGCGCCAGATCAAGCTCGTTTATAAAAAGCTCCGTCTTGCCTCCGGCGATTTTGAAATTTAGCCCGCCGCTTTTGCTCTTGCCCGTCGCGCCTTTTGCGTTTACGTCAATGGCAAAGCTATCGGCATCATATGGCGAGCCGTCTTTTTTAAACAGCGGAGTTTCAAATTTAACGTTGTTAGCCTCGATACTAAGATTTTCAAAATCTTTGGTTTTTATATTTACGCCGCCTTCAGATATTTTTAGGCTTTTTAGCAGCGGCGAGTAGGGCAGTAGGCTCTTTACGTTCGGTAAATTTATCTCGTTTTGCGTGCCGAATTTTAAACTCACGGTAGCGGGCGAAGCGATATCTAGCCTCGTATCCTTGCCGCTAAAATCAAGCGTAGAGGAAAACGGTACCGAGCCAAGCTTTAAAATTTCGCTCTTACCGAAGGCTAAATTTAAGCCCTTTAGCGTGCCGTTTACGTCGCCTGCAAGCTTGCCTAGATCAATATTTGCCGCCGCGTCCGCGCTAAAAAAATCCATCCCCGTGTTTTTCGCGTTTACCTTTAGTTTGTCGTTTAAAAGCTCGACGTCTGCGGTACCGACGTTAAATTTAGCTCCCGCGATCAGGGTCTGGCCGCCTGAGACCTTAAATTTACCATTAGTCGTCACCTCTAGCGGGTCAAATTTGATATCAAGCGCGAGTTTGCCGTCCGTTTTGCCGCTTAGTTGCTCGACGGGAACCTCGATATCGTAGGCTTTTAGTATGGAGTTTACGCTTTTGTCAAAAAGGGCCGAGGTTTGCAAATTTAGCGTGAGTCCTGCGCCTTTTTTCTCAAAAATCTTATAGATTTCAAGACTGCTTGCGTTTAGATTTTTGCCCTGCCATTTTGGATTTTTTAGCGTGAAAAACAGCGAGCCTTTTTTTAGCTCGACATCGACTGCTTCGGCGGTGGCGGCGGGTAATTTTTCGTGAAATTTAACCTTTACGTTTTTAGAAAAACCCTGCGCGCTAAGCTCGTTTAGATAGGGTTCTTGCGAGTTTAGATTAAATTTGCCCCGAAGCGATTTTACGAAGTAGATATCCGCCGTGACGTAGCCGTAGATCCAGCTTTTTATCTCTTTATCCAGTCCCGTTTTTGCGCCCAGCTCGTCCATAAAGCCCCTTAGGCTCGTCGCGTTTATGTCGCCAAGCTCGTATGTTAGCTCGCCGCCTTTGAGATTTACCGTAGCGTTTCCTTTTAGCTCGTGGCTGGAAAACGTACCGTTAAAATCGTAAATTTGACGCCTCAAATCGGCATTGCTAACGCCGCTTAAGGTGATGTTAAAGTCCTTAAACTCGAGTAGATAAACGTTTGCGGTTATGCCGTCCTCGGTATCCTTGAAATTTGAGCTAACCGCTAAAAACGGACTATCTAGATAAAAAACGTCGTCTCTGTAAAATAGCGTGGACTCGCTGTTTAGAAATTTGACGCGCTCGAGTAAGATTTCCTCAAACAGCCTGTCGATCCAGACGATGTTTTTAGATAGATCTAGCAGCGCGTCCTCGGAGCTATCCTTGGCGCTTTGTTTGGGTATCTCTATATTTTGCGCGCGTAAAATTATTTTTTTATCGAGTTTTATATATAATTGCTCTATTTTAAAGCCGCCCGCGCCGATATTTTCTATCTCGACGCCGTGTTTTAGGACGGCTATAAAAATGACGAATATCAAAACCGCGGGGATCAAAATGCGCCAAATTTTCTTCATTATCAGCGAGATGATTTTCATATTTTTTCTGAGCTTTCTTGTTTATCTTAGCCGCCCGATGAGCGTGAGCGAGGTCATTTTCGTGCCTCAGGGCAGTACGCTTGCGATTATATCATATCTAAGCGAAAAAAATACGGACGCAAATAAAATTGACGCCGTGATCTTGCGCGCTATGGGGCACGTGCAAGCAGGCTGGATAGACCTGGGCGCGGCAAAGCTTAGCAAGCTTGATTTTTTATATAAACTCACGACCGCAAAAGCGGCTCTAACGCAAATAACGCTGATTCCGGGCGAAACGACGGCCGTGTTTTTACAAGAGGTCGCAAAAAAGCTAAATTTAAGCGAAGCCAAGCTAAATGAATTTTACTCCAAATTTGCACCGCTGGAGGACGGCTTTTTAGTACCCGAAACCTACAAAGTACCGCTTGGCATAAACGAAGAGCAGCTAGCGGCGCATCTGGTAAATTTATCTAAAAAATCCCACGAAAAAACGGCGACCGAACTGCTCGGTAACTACGACGAAAAGCGTTGGAGCGAGTATCTCGTGACGGCCTCGGTCGTACAAAAAGAGGCCGCAAACGAGGACGAGATGCCCCTTGTGGCATCCGTCATCCAAAACCGCCTAAAAAAAGGCATGAAGCTGCAAATGGACGGCACGCTAAACTACGGACTGCATTCGCACGAGACGGTTACGGCCGAGCGCATACGAAGCGATAAAAGCAAATTTAACACCTATCTAAACGAAGGCCTACCGCCAAGCCCCGTTTGCACCGTGGGTCTAGCGGCGATAAAGGCGGCGATAAAGCCGGCGCAGAGCGAGTTTTTGTACTTCGTTCGCGATAAAAAGACTGGCAGGCATAAATTTAGCGCGACGTACGAGGAGCACGTAGGCGCGATAAACTCTCAAAAATAGCCCGCCAAAAGGCGTTTTAATATAAATTTAGATAAGATTTTGCGAAATTTAATTAGGAGGAAAGATGAGCGACATCGTCTATACTAGAACCGACGAATCCCCGCTGTTTGCGAGTTATTCGCTGTTTCCGATCCTGCAGGCGTTTTTGCGCGCGGGCGGCATAGAGATAGAGCAGGCCGACATCGGCCTAGCCGCGCGGATCATCGCCGCTTTTAATGACAAGCTGCCGCCTGAACTGCGAGTGAGCGACGACCTTGAGATGCTGCGAAATTTGACGCAAGAAAAGCGCGCCAATATCATCAAGCTGCCAAATATCTCGGCAAGCTTGCCTCAGCTAAATGCCGCTATCACAGAGCTTCGCGCTAAGGGCTACGATTTGCCGCCGTATCCCTCAGATCCAAAAACGCCGGAGGAAAAAGACGCGGCCGCTAGATACGCCAAAGTGCTAGGAAGCGCGGTAAATCCGGTGCTGCGCGAAGGCAACTCCGACCGTAGATGCGTCGGCGCGGTAAAACGCTACGCCCGCGAAAACCCGTATAAAATCACCCCTTTTGAAAAAGATAGCAAAACCGAAGTCGCCTATATGAAGGGCGGAGATTTTTACTCCTCCGAGCGCTCGATTAGCTTTGAAACGGATGAAAAATTACGCGTGGAGTTTATCTCAAAAAGCGGCGAAAAACGCGTGCTAAAAGAAAATTTAAGCGTGCAAAAAGGCGATATAATCGACGCTAGCTTTATGAGCGCGAGAGAACTAGACGTCTTTATAAAGGAGCAAATCGCGGACGCGAAAGCAAAAAATTTGCTCTTTAGCGTGCATCTAAAAGCCTCGATGATGAAGGTGAGTGATCCCGTGATTTTCGGGCATTTCGTGAAGATTTTTTTCGCGGAGGTTTTTGATGAGTTTGCAGGTGAGCTAAAAAGCGTAAACGTCAGCGAAAACAACGGATTAAAAGACCTTTTTGCGCGGATTTTAAATTTACCGCAAGCTACGCAGGAAAAAATCAAAGCCAAATTTGAGGAAATTTACGCCGCAAGGCCAAATTTAGCGATGGTAAACTCGGCTGCGGGCATCACGAATTTACACGTTCCTAGCGACGTTATCATCGACGCTTCGATGCCCGCGATGATAAAAAACGGCGGTAAAATGTGGGATAAAGACGGCATAGCCAGGCAAACCAAAGCCGTGATACCCGATAAAACATACGCCGTCGTTTATGAAGCCGCGGTCGCTGATATCAAGGCAAACGGCGCGCTAGATCCCGCTAAAATCGGCAGCGTCTCAAACGTCGGACTGATGGCTAAAAAGGCCGAGGAGTACGGCAGTCACGATAAGACCTTCGTGATGAGCGAAGCTGGCGAGTCACGCGTGCTAAATGAAAGAGGCGAAATTTTATTTAAATTTGAGCTAGAAAAAGGCGATATATTTAGGATGACGCAGGTCAAAGACGTCGCCGTGCAAAACTGGGTCGAGCTAGCGCTAAAACGCGCGAAAATCACGGGACAAAAGGCGATATTTTGGCTGGACGAAAACAGAGCTCACGACCGAGAAATCCTAAAAAAAGTAAGAACGCAGCTAGCAAGCGCGGGTACCGGCGGGCTTGATATAGAGATCATGTCTCCTGCGGCGGCTTGCAAAAAGTCGCTTGAGATCATGAGGCGCGGCGAGGACTGTATCAGTGTCACTGGCAACGTCTTGCGCGACTATCTGACCGATCTTTTTCCGATCTTGGAGCTTGAAACCAGCGCCAAGATGCTCTCTGTCGTGCCTCTGCTAGAGGGCGGAAGTATCTTTGAAACGGGAGCTGGAGGTAGCGCGCCGAGGCTTGCTGAACAGCTGCTGGAGCAAAATCACCTAAGCTGGGATAGCCTTGGCGAGTTTTTGGCTCTGGGCGCTAGTCTCGAGCAGTTAGCTAGCTTTAAGCAAAGTCCCGAGGCGCAAATTTTAGCCGATACGCTAAATGCGGCCGTAGAGCGCTATCTAAAAGAAAACAAAGTTCCGCGCTTTGAAGTCGGGCAGTTAGATACGCGCGCGAGCCATTTTTATATCGCGCTTTACTGGGCGAGCGAGCTTGCTGCTAGCGGCACGCGGCTGGGCGATAAATTTAAACTCGTCGCCCAAAATCTCGCGAAAAACGAGAGCATAATCACAGACGAAATAAATACGGCGCAAGGACGAAAGATCGATGTAGGCGGATACTATAAGCCGGATGATGAAAAGGCGAGTGCGGCGATGAGGCCGAGCGCGACGTTTAATCAAATTTTACAAAATCAAATTTTATAAAAAAGGAAAAAAATGAAAATTTCAGTTATCGGAGCCGGAAACGTAGGCGCAAGCGCGGCTAGCGCTATTTTGCTAAGAGGCATCGCAGACGAGATCGCGCTAGTGGATATATTTGGCGACGTGGCGCGCGCAAAGGCGATCGACCTATCTCAGAGCGCGGCGGTTTTTGGTCTGGACGCGAGCGTCGCGGGCGGCGATGATTTTGAGCTAGTTAAGGATAGCGACATCGTGGTCGTGACCGCCGGAAGCCCTAGAAAAGAGGGGCAGACTAGAGAAGACCTGCTACTAAAAAATGCCGGCATCGTAAAAGGCACGGTGGAAAAAATCGCTAAATTTGCCTCAAACTGCGTCATCATAAACGTAACAAATCCACTCGATGCGCTCACGTATCTAGTCTATAAAACGAGCGGTTTTGATAAAAACAGGGTGCTGGGGATGGCTGGCGAGCTAGACTCGGCGCGCCTAAAATACGAGATCTCTCAAAAAACCGGGCTAAAAAATAGCGCATTTAGCGCGCATATCATAGGCTCTCATAACGACGATATGGTGGCGCTGCAAAGCAACGTGAGCGTGGATCTGGGCGGCGAATTTGACGCGGTAGCGCATGAGGCCAAAACGGGCGGCGCAAAGATCGTTAAGCTGCTTGGCACGTCGGCGTATTACGCTCCGGGCGCGGCTGCCGCCAAGATGTGCGAGGCGATAAAAACCGGTAGCGATCAGTGGCTAAGCTGCTGCGTGATAGAGGGCGAGCGCGCGGGCGGTAGACTAGTTAAGCTAGGCAAAGGCGGCGTGCGCGAGATAAAAGAGCCAAGTGCGGAGGAAAAAGCGGCGCTAGAAAAAGGCGAAGCCCAAACCGCGGCAAATATCAAATTTTTAAAAGAAAGCGGGGTAATCGCGTAGCCGATGCTTGTAAATTATAAAATTAAAATTTACGCTCTATTTTTAGCCCTTTTTATTTCGGGTTGCGCTACGGTTTCGCCAAGCGCTCCAAAAGGCGGCATCTCGGTCGCGGCGCTAACGAAACAAAGTCAAATCCAAGCCGCAACTTGGTTAGAAAAGAGCAAAATCCAAAACTCGGCAACCGAAGCGACGCAAAGTAAAATCGGCGGATTTGACCTGAAAGAAAAGGCCTTGCTTGACCTCATGCAAAAATATATAGGCAAAAAAGACGGCGGCGACTGCTCCGGCTTCGTGACGCTGATTAATAGGCAATTTAGCCTAAATTTATTCGACGAAAACGAGCTTGATAAATTTTACACCGCTCGCGGGCTAAAAAGCGAAGCGATGTTTAGGCTTTACGAGAGCAAAAATTTGATCTCGTTTGAAAACCCAGAAGTCGGCGATTTGATATTTTTTAACAACACGACTAAAAGCACGAAAAATAACAAAAAAGCCAAAATAATCACGCACGTAGGCATCGTAAGCAGCGTAGAAAAAGACGGCACGGTTGGCTTTACTCATCATGCAAAGGGCAAAAATGCGGTGGATTTTATGAATCTAAACGATAAAAACGTCCGCAAAAACGGCAAAAAAGAGCTAAATTCATTTGTCGCGACTTGCAAGGATAAAAGCGCGTCGTGCCTTGCGTCAAATAGATTTGCCGGTTTTGGCAAAACGCACGCAAACGGGAAAAAATCCCGAATTTAGCGGCCGTTTTTTGAATAAACTCGTCGCCGCATTTGCGTAAATTCGGCGCGAATTTATCCAAGCCGCAAAGTTTGATTTTGGGCTTGATTATTTACTGCGCCCTCTTTTTGCCGCAGCGGTAGTTAAATTTAAGTCTGAAATTTATGCGGTAAATTTACCGCCCACTAGCCTAAGCGCCGCGCAAAAGCGTTTCAAATTTTCCGACATAATCAAAAATTTATTTAAATTTAACTTTTACCGCGTGTTTTAAATACTAAATTTAACAAAATTGCTATAAAATTATCGTTACTAGTTAAATTTGATAAGGAAAAATATGCTGATACGAAACGACGTTCCCGTTTGGGTCGATATCTCGCGCTGTAAGGCATGCGATATCTGCGTGAGCTGCTGTCCTGCGGGCGTGCTGGCGATGGCCGTAGAGCCGCGCGCCGTGCTAGGTAAAACGATCGAAGTGGTGTATCCGGGGGCCTGTATCGGGTGCAGAGAGTGCGAGCTGCACTGCCCGGATTTTGCTATCTACGTGGCGGAGAAGGGGTTTAAATTCGCCAAACTAACCGCCGAAAGTAAAGAGCGCGCGACCGCCGTAAAAGAGAATAAATTTGAAAAATTAGAGGCGGGGCAATGAGCGAATTTTTAAATAATAACGGCGGCAAAAGAGAAATCATCGCTAGCGGCAACGAGCTAGTCGCGCTTGCGGCGGTTGAGTGCGGGTGTAACTTTTTTGGCGGTTATCCGATCACGCCAAGTAGCGAGATCGCGCACGAACTAAGCGTCTTGCTGCCAAAGCACGGCGGCAAATTTATCCAGATGGAGGACGAGATCGCGGGCATCTCGGTGGCGCTTGGAGCCTCGATGAGCGGGGCAAAGGCGATGACCGCAAGCTCGGGTCCCGGTATCTCGCTAAAGGCCGAGCAGATCGGGCTAGGATTCATCGCGGAGGTACCGCTAGTTATCGTAAACGTCATGCGCGGCGGCCCTAGCACGGGGCTGCCTACCCGCGTGGCGCAGGGCGATCTCCTGCAGGCAAAAAACCCGACTCACGGCGACGTAAACAGCATCGTTATCGCGCCATCTAGCCTAGAGGAGTGCTATACGCAGACCGTTCGCGCGTTTAATCTAGCCGAGAGGTTCATGACGCCCGTGTTTTTGCTACTTGATGAGACGATCGGACACATGCACGCAAAGGCCGTATTGCCGCAGATCGGCGAGCTAGAGATCTACTCGCGCAAGCAGTTTAGCGGCGATCCGGCGGACTACCGCCCGTACAGGGCCGCGGCGGACGAGCCTGCCGTGCTAAATAAATTTTTCGGCGGCTACCGCTATCACGTCACGGGCCTGCATCACGGCGAGACGGGCTTTCCGACCGAAGACGGCGCGGTCGTGGACTACAACATCAAGCGCCTTTTTAACAAAATAAACGCGCACGCGTACGAGATCGAGCTTTGCGAGGAGTTTATGCTAGATGACGCGGAGATTTGCATTATCGCGTTTGGCTCCGTGGCTCGCGCGGCAAAGGAAGCTGTGCTAAATTTACGCGAAAAAGGCGTGAAAGTAGGGCTTTTTAAGCCTATCACGCTATTTCCGACGCCAAGCGCGAAACTACGCGAAATCTCGGCTAAATTTAGTAAAGTCTTAATCTGCGAGTTAAATTTAGGCCAGTATACGGGCGAGATAATCAAAGCCACGCTAAGAGAGGACTTTAAGACGCTGCTAAAAGCCAACGGCCGCCCGATCAGCCCGCAAGAAATCGCGCAAAAAATAGGAGAATTTGATGGCATTTAACTACGACGACTACCTACGCACGGACAAAACGCCGACTCTGTGGTGCTGGGGCTGCGGCGACGGCGTGATACTAAAAGCGCTAATCCGCGCGATCCATAAGCTAGGCTGGGATATGAACGACGTTTGCGTGGTCTCTGGTATCGGTTGCTCGGGACGCTTTAGCTCCTACATCAACTGCAACACCGTCCACACGACGCACGGGCGCGCTATCGCCTATGCCACGGGTATCAAGCTAGCAAACCCGGATAAACACGTCATCGTAGTAACCGGCGACGGCGACGGGCTAGCGATAGGCGGCAATCACACGATCCACGGATGCCGTAGAAATATAAATTTAAACCACGTTTTGATAAATAATTTCATCTACGGGCTAACAAACTCCCAAACAAGCCCGACCACGCCGATAGGATTTTGGACGGTGACGGCGCAGCAGGGCAACATCGATCCGAATTTTGACGCGTGCAAGCTCGCAACCGCCGCAGGAGCGACCTTCGTAGCACGTAGCAGCGTGATAGAGCCTGCAAAGCTGGAAAAGATATTTGCCGAGGGCTTTGAGCATGACGGATACAGCTTTTTTGACGTATTTTCAAACTGCCACATAAACCTGGGCCGCAAAAACAAGATGGGGCAGGCTACACAGATGCTAGAGTGGATCGACGGCCGCACGACTAGCAAGGCAAAATTTGACGCTATGAGCGAGGATGAGCGGGAGGGTAAATTTCCGCTCGGAGTGCTGCACAAAGATGAGTCGCGCATGGAGTACACCAAGGCCTACGATATGGTGATAAAAGCCGCTAGAGACGGCGAGAAAATCGACTTTGGAGCGCTAAAATGAAAAGGCAGTTAAGATTCGTCGGAGTGGGTGGCCAGGGCGTGATACTGGCGGGCGAGATTTTAGCCGCAGCCAAGATCGAGGAGGGCGGATACGGCGTCAAGGCTTCGACCTACACCTCGCAGGTGCGCGGAGGACCGACGAAGGTCGATATCATTTTGAGCGAGCGCGAGATATTTTACCCTTACGCAAACGAGGGCGAGATCGAGTTTATGCTCGCTACCGCGCAGATTAGCTTCGAGCAGTTTAAAGACGGCGTAAAAGAGGGCGGCATCATCGTCGTGGAGCCAAATTTAGTACGCGCAAGCGATGAGGATAAAAAACGGTGGAAAATCTATGAAATTCCCATCATCTCAATCGCTAAAGACGAAGTGGGCAACGTCATAACCCAAAGCGTCGTCGCTCTCGCAGTCGCCGTGCAGATGAGCGGCTGCCTGGATGCCGAGCTGGTTAAACGAGTAATGCTCTCAAAAGTGCCTAAAAAAGTCTACGCCGAGAACGAAAAAGCCTACGACCTGGGATTAAAATACGCGCAAATTTGCCTAGAAAACGGCAAATAAAAGCGTGATTTGAAATAAGATAAATTAAGTATCATTTCGTTATACTTCGGGTATTGATTTATCTAAATTTAAGGAGAGTAAAATGAGTATCGGCATATTTTACGCAAGCGCAAAAGGCCATACAAAGGCTGCTTGCGAGTATCTAGCAGGTAAACTCGGCGCACAGCTAGTCGAAGTAAAGGACGCTACTGAACAGGATTTTGCTAAATTTGACATCATCATCGTAGCGGCGCCTAGCTACGGCGACGGCGAGCTTTTTGCTGATTGGACGGAGAAACTGCCGCTTTTAAAAGCAGGCAGTAAAGGCAAAAAAGCCGCCATCGTAGCCGTAGGCAATCAAGCCAATCACCCCCAAACGCTTTTTAGCGGCGCGGTGGACTTTTTGCCGTATCTAAAGGACGCGCAAATTTTCGGCGCTAGCGACGCGGACGGATATAAATTTAACCACTCCGCGTTTTTTATTAACGGCAAATTTGCAGGCCTAGCCCTAGATGTCAAGGGCGATGAAAACTACGCAAAACGCATCGACAAATGGGTTGAGGAAAATAAGCCTACTATCTTAAATTTATTCTGATTTTCTTGCCGCCTTGTCTAAAACAGGCAAGGCGGATCTTTTATACTTGATGCAGCGACGGCGGTATAGTTTGCACCCTTCCTCTTTTTTGGTCTGATTTTAGTTTGCGTATAAATTTAACCGGCAGCAGCGGCAAAATCCCAAATAAGCCCAAACGGCACAAACGGGCTATTTTGCAAAAAATCAAAAAAACTAAATTTGCTTGATATTTTTAAATTTAGATTTTATGGAAACGAGTAAATTTAGCCTTTAACCGTGTTGCCGTATCCTAAAAACAAGCTAAATTTAGGCGATAAAAGCTCGGTATATTTTCCGTATTTATAGCGGTTAATTTAAAATTAAAAGCTTATAAATTTAAAGAGTAATAAAACGGGGCCAAAACCTAGCCCCGTTGTACGAATTTAGCTTAGCGTCGTATATCCGCCGTTTACGTCGCTAAAGCTAGCTTGGTAAGCCACGCCAGCGATTTTTACGAGAGTATCGCTGTCCTCTTGGTAGCCTTCTACGCCGTCCGTATTTAGCGCCAGGTACGCGTCAAATTTATTTCCGCCCACGTTTTGCAAGAAATAAGCCCCTTCGCCCGCTTTCAAATTTGCAAGATCGGTTTGCAAATTTGATGAGTCGGTTCCGTCTGCTGCTTTTGAGATTTTAGTGATATTATCAGGTAGTTTTATTTTTTCGCCCTTTGATATCTGCATCATTTTGTTACCTGCGTCTATCGTTATCTTTTTAGCATCAGGATTTTGAGCGAGAGTCTCTTTGACGTCGAATTCCTCTTTGTTTAAAAACGATCCGTTGTTGCCTTTAGCCTTTGAAATGAGGGAAATTTTATCCGAGTTTATATTTTCGTAAATTTTAAATGTCGTTTGCGTATCGCCGACATTAGCTACGGCTTTTTTATCTAGCGCCTTATCGGTTATGGTCGCAGTACCTTTAAAGCCTTTGGTTACGTCATTTCGCGGGCTTAGATCCCAAGGCGTAGATAAATCCATAGTAAGCGCGGATTTTGTTGCTAGCAGGGAAGCTTCATTGTCGGAGCCGACGTCAAATTTAACCGTTTTATTGGCATACTGGACGCTTGTTATTACGGCTGATTTTACCTGTTCGTTCTCGTAGGTTACGTCTATTGTTTTATCGTTTTTATTATACATATCGTCTTGGAGCGTTTGTTTTATGAGCTTGCCCGATGCGTCGTAGGTCTTGGTTACGGTTTCTATGACCCTTCCGCCTTCGTTGTTATTTAGGCTTTTTATAACCTCGACGTTTGGAGTAGATTTGTCTATCTCGTAGACTTTAGCTCTGCTTTGCCAGCCGGTTGCGTTTATCGGCTTGTCGTTTTTATCGAAAAACACTCCGTCTGCAAATTTAAATCCGCTATTTTCGTCTTGCTCTTTTTCAAAAACGATTTGATATTTTTTCGTAGAGCTAGCCTCGTATTCCCAAATTTTACTTTTTCCGCCGGTCGCGTCCTTGGCTACCGCGTTTTGGAAAGTGGACGGAGTAGGGACGGTAAAATCAGGCGTTAATTTGTTGTAGATAGATGTCGCGCCGTCTTTTAACTGCTTAAAATTACTTCTATACTCGACGTTTTTTATCTTTATCAAGGTATCGCTACCCTCTTGATAGCCCTCTTTGCCGTCCGTATTTAGCGCCATATAGGCATTAAATTTGTCTTCGCCTACGTTTTGCAAGAAATACTGCGCCTTACCGACTCCAAGCGTAGATAGCTTTTCCTCGATGTTTTGCAGATTTACGCCGTCTTGGGCTTTTGATAGTTCGGTGATGTTTGACGGGAGCGTGATTTTATCTTGAGCATTATCTAGCACGCCAAACTCCGAGCCGTTTGCTAGGTTGCCGGTTTGAGCGTCGATGCTTATTTTTTTTAGATTCGCATTTTCTCGAAGCGTTTGAGGTATATCAAAATTATCGACTCCATAGTTGTTGTGAGTAGTGTATGCAGCCTTTGACACTAGTCTTACGTCGTCTGAAAATCGCCCTTCGTACGCCCTATATATCGCTTCGTCTTTTCCGATGTCGGCCGTCCATTTCGTATCTAGCGCGCTATCTGTTACCGTGACCTTGCCTTTATAGTTAAAGTGCGGATTAAGGATACTTAGATGCTCGGGCGAGCTTGCGTTTAGATATAGCGTACCTTTGTAGTCTAGATTTTCGCTATCTTTGCTAACTTCAAAGTTTATATCGGTATTTGCGTACTCGGGGTCGGTTTTTACGGCATTGCTTAGCTTGCCGTCTTCGTAAGATAGAGTGAGCTTTTCGCCGCTGGATCTTTCTAATATTTTTTCCTCTAGCGCGCCTTTTTCGTCAAATTTATCTCTAACGATATCGCCTGATTTCGAGGTGCTTGGAGTGTACTCCTGCGTTACTTTGTAGCCGCCTTTTTCATAGATTTTATAGGCTTTGATCTTGTAGTCTTTGATCATATTTTCGCCGTTATAAAATTTACCGTCCGGCATATCGACTTTTATATCCGAGTTTTCGGGCTGAGCGTCCCTTTTGCCAAATTGTATTTTATATGTTATTCCGGTGCTATCGTTTACGTATTCCCAAGCAAAAGCCTTACCGTCTTTTACGTCGGTAGGAGTCATAGCCGCTTTGCCCGTTTTTTCCTCGACTTTATAGACGTTGTTATCTTTATCGTCCTGCGATACCAGGTCTTTTATGACGTCATACTGGGCTTTTATTAGCTTTATCTCGCTATTATCGGAGCTATCTAGGGTTTTGACGCTATCTACGAGGGATTTTATTTGATCGAAGTTTTTAACGATATTTGCCGAAGTATCTTTTAGCGTAAATTTATCGCCTCTTGCGGTTTTATGTTTTAAAGATACGAAAGTAGCGATATCTAGCGTAAAGTCCTTGCTATCGTCTATAAAAAATTTCTCTACGGACGTACTTTTTATCAGATCTAAATGATCTTTGGTCGCGTTTTGCAGCCAAATTTTACCTTCGGAAATTTTATCTAGCAGTTTTACGGAGGTTTTGTTCGCGTCTAAAGTGAAGCTTCCGCTAAATTTGATCGATAAAACGTATTTTAAATTTGACGTGATTTTATCTATGTTACTTTGTATATTTCCGGCTTCATCCTCTATAGTAAACGAAGTGTTTTCGTCCGCGTGGCTTGCGATTTTTTTCAAAAATGTCTTAACGTCGACTTTTTCTATGGTCGGTTTTGGATCCGGATTTGGAAGTGGTTTTGGACTTGGGGCCACAGAGTAGTCTTTGTCATAGTTTGGAAATTCTTTTTTTATCTCGCTTTGACTCTTGCCCGTTACCTGAGATATTACCGATATTTTGTCGTTTTTACTTATCGATTCGTCTAGTTTTGCTCCGTCTAGATTCAAATTTGATTTATTGCTTAGGATCGCGTTTTTTATATCTTCGGCAGAGGACGTCGCCGTTACCGCATCATTGATTTTTAAAAATGAATTTAGGGTTATTTTTACGTCGCCCTCAGGCACATCTTTTATACTATCGGCTACGACGTTTGATGCGATTATTTTATTTATAAGCATTTTATGGGCGTTTCTCGTAGCGGCATCCGCGCTTTGCGTATGGATTGGATTTAGCGCCGCCTTTAAAATTTCGCTTACGACGTGGCCTCTATCGTTTGTATCGTTGAGCATTTTTACCCAGCCGGCTTTACCGCCCAGATCGGTATTTTCATCCTTGTTTAGCAAAGTAGCGTAAATATGCTTGATGAAATTTTCATTGCTCTCTAGGCTTTTACCGAAAAATTCCTTCGATGCCGTCGTGTCTAACATCAAATTTGCAACGCTGGATAATTTTAAATTATTCGCGTTTGCCGATTTTAGCCAGGCCTCGTTGCCTGCGCCTTCGCTAGCTCTACCGAATAAAGCGACGTAAAGTCCTGAAATTTGAGACTGAGTTAAAGACATTTTCACACCTTTGGGTTAAATTTTTTAAATATTTGTGCTTAATATTTAAAATTTTATTATTATATAGTATAAGTATAAAAATAAAACTTAAGCTTAAAATAAAATATCAAATACGCGGTACGGGAAATTTATATCGTAAATTTCCTGTATTTTACGCAAGAGAAGCGGCGTTAGAAATGTTTTTGTAGAAAAGGCATTTTTAAATTTAACGGCGGCAAGTTATGATTTGATTTTCTAAAATAGTTTTTAACATCCCAAATATTTTTACGAAATCTAATGTTTGACCTATGTGATTTACTTGCCAAAAAGCCTCTTTATAGCGCCCAAAAAGCCGCCCGAGCCTTCGTTTTTGTCGCTTTCGTTTTTCTTTTTATCCAGCTTCATCGCTTCGCTTAGCTGCTGCGCCGCCGTATCGGCATATATAAATGCGCCTTCGGGATCGCAGTTAAAAAGGTTTGAGTAGCACTCGGAGTTGTTTAGATCGAGCGGGTTTGGCACGATGACGTCGGTTGCCTCAAGCAGTCCGTAGCCGCCCTCAACGCTAAATTTAACCGCGCTCAAAAATGCGGGCAGATTTTGCGCGTAAAAATCATCCGTTTTTTGCTTCATATCGCCGCCTGCGTTGTAGTCCTGCCAAAATTTAGCCAAATTTGCCGCGCTTATAAACGCGCCCGATGAGTAGCTTCCGTCAAATTCGCCGGTAAATTTAGCTTTTATTTCAGGCGGTATAACGCCGCTTATGTTGCTTAGATACCGCTTAAATTCGCCGTGTTCCTGCGCCAAAAAGCCAAACGCCGTGCCGCGCGTGTAGAAGTATTTTCTAAAAAATCCCTGCACGGCGGCGAGTATGTAGCCGTGTCCCGTCGAAAAGCTCTCGTCATCTTTGGTTTCAAGCGCGATTTTAAGAGTATCGATGTATTTTTGCGCATAAAAATCCTCCATGCCGTACTCTTTTGCGAGCTTTTGCGCAACCGACCAGTCGCCCTCTCGCACGCTTTTTAATGCGTCAAAATACCACTGCTTTATCTCGTTTTCGTTGATCGGATGATAGCTTACGTCGTAGCCCATTTATTAGTCCTTTGTTTTTTCTTGATTTTTTGTTTTAAATTTGTCGTAATTTGATAGGTAGTAAGTCGCCCTAGACAAAAAGTGTAGAAACGAAATATACAGGGCTATCGGTATCAAAAATAAAAATGCGGATATTAACAACAAGCCCCACAGCATATCGCTAGCCGGTTTGAAAAAGTATACGTAATAGTATGTTCCGCTCCCGCTCCCCTCATTCCAGCCTTCAACATTGCATAAAAGTAAAAAATTTATAAATAATAAAATACCCAAAAGCACAAAATATTTACAGTTTCGTAGTCTTGGTATCAAGCCGTAGATGAGACATATAATGATATCAGTAAGTATTAAAATTTTAAATCCAACTGCATCCCTATCATCATAAGGAGCAACAAAAGATAGAGTTAAAAAGCCGGCAATAAGTCCGATTATATCAACTATTATCGGAAGGGGATTAGTGTTTTTGTTACTCTGCTTATTTTTTAAAAGTAGCAGCTCAAGTTCATCTCTTCGTTTTTCCATATTTTAGCCTTTTAACTATACAAAATCGACCCCAAACGAATCATATTCGAGCCGCATTTTATCGCTAGCTCAAAATCCCCGCTCATGCCCATCGAGCAGATTTTTGCGCCGCTAGGTTGCAAATTCTCGTAAATTTTACGCGTAGTCTCAAAGCTCTTTTGCACGACTTTTTCGTCATCTACGTGCGCGCCGATACTCATCACGCCGATGGGTTTTAGAAATTTACACTCCTGCGCGATCTGTAAAAACGCATCCTGCGCGGCTTCAGGCGAGATGCCTTGTTTCGTGTCTTCGCGCGCGGAGTTTATCTGTAACAAACAAGGCAGCTCGCGATCAAGCCTCTTATCCACCGCAAGCGCGGCTTCTGCGCTCTCGCAGCTTTGCCAAAGAGCGGGTTTAAGCGCTAGCAGATGATTTATTTTGTTACTTTGGAGCCGCCCGATGAAGTGCCACTCGATCGGCAAATTTGATAAAATTTCGCTCTTGTTTTTGAGCTCTTGCACGCGGTTTTCGCCAAAGCTCGTTTGCCCTTGCCTAAAAAGCTCCAAAACCTCTTTAGTCGTTACGTTTTTACTCACGGCGATTAGCTTCACGGCTTCGCCCGTGCGAGCGTTCTCGATGCGTTCTAAAATTTGCGCTAGTTTCATTGTCCCGCTCCGCTTAGGCGCATCACGTCGTTAAAGGTCGCAAACGCCATCAGGCAGAGCAAAAACGCCCAGCCGCAGTAGGTGAGGCCGATATAGACTTTTTCGTTCATCTCGCGGCGGAAAATGAGCTCGTAAAGGTTGAAAAATATGTGTCCGCCGTCAAGCGCGGGGATAGGCAGCAGGTTTAGCACGCCTAAATTTACCGAGATCAGCGCTGCGATGATGAGTAGGGTCGAGACGCCGATGCCTGCGGCCTTTGAGGTGATGTCGGTGATCTGGATGATTCCGCCCATCTCTTTTAGCGGCACGATGCCTACGATGAGCTTTTCAAGCCCCGTAAATATGAGCTTTGAGGCGTTTACGGTCTCAACGAGCGCAAATTTGAGCGAGCTAAAGCCTGTATTTCGTATCGTGACGGCCTCGCCTGAAGGCGAAATGCCGATGAGCGGTTTTTCTATCTTTTCGCCAAATATCGTCACGCTCTGTCCGATTTTAGGCATCAAATTTATCGTTTTTATTTCGCCCGTGCGCTCGAGCGTGATCACCGTGGAGGTTAAATTTACGTTTTTACTTATCTCGTCCCATTCGCTGATTTTGATGCCGTTTATGTTTAAAATTTTATCGCCTTTTTGCACTCCGGCGCTTGCCGCGGCGGAGTTTTCCAGCACTTTGCCCACTATCGGAGCAAGCCTCTCAACCCCGATATGTCCGAGCGCGATAAAGATAAAAAACGCCAAAGCGAAGTTAAAAAACGGCCCGGCAAAAAGGATGAAAATGCGTCCAAGAGGGCTGAGTCTCGTGTAGCTGTCGGCGTCCTCGTTTTTTAGTCCCGGCTTGGCGTCCTCTTGTCCTTTTAGGCTCACGTAGCCGCCAAGCGGTATCGCGCCGATGGCGTACTCGGTGCCGCCGATGGTTTTTGAGTAGACGCTTTGCCCAAAGCCCACGCTAAATTTTAGTACGCCGACTTTTAGCATGCGAGCGGCGAGAAAGTGTCCAAGCTCGTGGAAAAATATAAGAAAGCTAATCACCAAAACCGTGATCAAAAAGTGCCAAGAATACGCATAAAGCCCGACCGCAAGGATAGCGGCGGTAAGTATAATTCCTTTCAAAATTTGCCTTTTAAGTAGATTTTAAACGCGATTTTAGCGAAATTTTATAAAACTCCGCTTGAAACCGCGATCAAGAGCTGTTTGCACGGCATTTGCGGCGGGCAAATTTACGCAAAAAGAAGCGGCGCGGAGTGCGGCTGGACGGAGTTAAATTTTAGATCGCAAAGGCGCGGGTAAGGGAGCGGTCTAGCTAAACCTTCGGACACGGCTAAAAAGGCGCGAATGATACGGTACGTAAAAGGTTTGCGGCCAGTTGGAGCCGAATTTACGGGGAGTACAGCTACATACAAGCGCAAAAGCCTAAGCCGCGCGGCAAAATAGCAATCAGACCGCGACTAAAACGAAAATAAACGGCGCGGTAAAGTAAAACAGCAAAAGCAGGCAGCTGCATTTGCCCCGATAAAAGCATCTCGCGGCAAAATCTCGCAAATAAAAATGCGCAAAATAGCCCGCCTAGCAGGCGTAAAGCGCTGCAAATACGCTCCGCGCGCAATTGACTAAGACCTCGCAAGCGTAAAAATATCGCAAATTTATCCACCGTGAGGTGAGGCTCGGCTCAATCTCCGCAGATACCGCGCCCATCGCACGCGAGATACCGCGGCAAACTGCGCAAAACGATAAACCGAGCCGTCAAGCCTCGACGCAAAACGTCCTAAAATGTAAACAAATCCTAATTCATCTGCTAAATTTAACGTAAACCGCCGTCCCAAGCTACGCAAAATCGTTTTAAATTTAACGTAAAAGCAAGCGGCGATTTTAAAATTCGGCGTAAATTTACCATAAGCCGCCCTCTACCGCGCGTCAAATTTGAGCGCGAATAGGCTAATTTAGGGCGTAAATTTAGCTAAAAACCTCATTTAGCCAGGCTAAAATTTTGGCTCTGCTTAGCCCTTTGCCGGCGGTTAGGCTGGTTTTATCTTTATTTGCGAGATCAAAATCTATCCCAAAATGCGACTTTACGCTCACGATAAAGGGCTTTAAGTCTAAAAGGTCGGGGCAGGGCAAGGCATCCGGCGCTACTTGCTGCAAAAAGTTCACGCCCTCGTCGTCAAAGTCGATACGCGCCCTGGGAACGTCGTCGTTGCTGATTTGTATATCAAAGGTCTTGTCGTTTATAAATGGCGCAAAAATGCGGATCTGCAAATGAAATTTACGCTTTTTCTCATCCTGCCCTAGATACTCGTTGCTAAACCAGTAGCCCAAATTTACGGCGTTTAGTATAAACTCAAAATCATAAGGATCAGCAGGCGTCGCGCCTATGCGGCGTAAAAGCTCGTAAACGGGCAGCTTTTCTCGCAGCGCGTCATAATACTCGTAAAGCTCGCCAAGCAGCGGGTGAGCGCGGCCGGCCTTTTCTTGCAGGCGTAAAATTTCGAAAATATACCTGTGCGCAAATGAGCGATGCGCTACGCTGCGGCGCGCCTGAGAGCTAAGATAGTCTAAAATTTCGGGCTTATGCAAAAAGCTAAGCGCGCTCCAAACTCCGCGCAACGTTTCTAAATCGTTATCGCTCGCGTCAAATTTGCCCTCGCGCGTCTTATCGTAGTCTAGTGCGCAGCCTAGCAAAAACTCTCCTAGCTCATCGCTCATAACCTCGCCGATTTTGGCTAAATTTTTAGCGTTGTGGTAAAAGCTGACGTCGATTATCTTTTGATTTAGTTTTCGGGCTTGTTTTTTGAGTGCGGGTTCTAGGCTCTGCGTTCGTTCTACGATGATATCTCTTAGTCCGTGATCCATATTTTCTCTTTGTTTTAAATTTATTTTTAGTTTTGGCCGGTCATTTAACCAAGCTTAGTTTAAATTTTTCATCTATTAAATTTGGACTAAAGCCCTCTAAGCCGCTTTCGTGAGTGTACCTAAACATTTGGCTTATTAGTCGTTTTATTTCGGCTAGCATCGCCGCCACAAAGATAATGCTTTTCAAAATTTACCTTTAAATTTGATTTTACCGCTCAAGTTTATCGCTGAGCAAAACGGCGATAAACTTCGTGCTCGGGTTTGCGTCAAGCGCGATCTTTAGGCTCATGGTAAGCGGTACTGCTAAAAACATACCGCCGACGCCGAACAAAAATCCCCAAAAAAGTAGGCTCAAAAGCACTACAAGCGTGCTTATACCAAGGCCTTTGCCTAGAAATTTCGGCTCGATAAAGTTGCCGATGACGATATTTACGGCTAGATATAGCGCCGTAGTCCAAGCGCAAGAGGCTGCGTCGTTTAGCAAAAGCGCCACCAAAAGCGCCGGGACGGCCGCGATAATAGAGCCGATCGTCGGAATAAAATTTAGCACGAAAGCTAAAATCCCCCAAAGCGGCGCGTAAGGCACGCCGATAAAATTTAACCCGATAAATATAAAAACGCCCGTCGCAAACGATGCCGCGGACTTGATCGCGAGATAGCGTTTGAGATTTGATATAAACGTATCTACGATCTGGTTTGTTTGCGGATTTTTGCTCGCAAAATACTCGACTTTTTGAGAAAACACCTGCACTTCAAAAAGCATAAAAGTAACGAGTAAAAATACAAAAAAGCTCTTTGAAACAAGCTCGGTGCCGCTCCTTAAAAATCCGCCCAGCACGGAAAAAATTTTATTTATATCAAAGTCTGCGGGCGCGGCAACGCTCTCGGGATCGATTAGGCCGCGGCTCGCTAGCATCTGGTGGTAATGATCGGCGAGGGCTTTAAATTTACTCTGAAGCTCGGGCATGTAGCTAACTAGCCCGTTTATCGTCTTTATCACGGTGTTTGCGATAAACCCTAGCGACAAAAACACGACCGCCGTAACTAGCGCGAAGGCTAAAACGCGCGGAAATTTGAGCTTTTCGAGCGCATTTATCGCAGGAGTCGCCACGATAGCGATAAAAACCGCCATCAAAAACGGTAGCACGACGACGCTGGCGGCCTTTAGTCCCGCCGCGACTACGACGAAGCTAGCTAGATAGATTATAGCGTTTCCGGTTCTCAAATTTACTCCTTTTTGGCTTGATTTTTAACGTGCCTTACATAGGCGTTTACGTACTCAAAGCCCGAATACAGCGTCAGCGCGACGCTAAACCAGAGCAAAAACTCGCCAAAAGGCCACTGCATGGTTAAAAAGCCGATCGCGACCATCTGGCAGACGGTTTTTACCTTGCCAGCCATCGATGCGGCGACCTCTACGCCTTCGCCGGCCATCACGACGCGAAATCCCGTGATAAAAAACTCGCGAACAAGGATGAGATACACGGCCCACGGGCTCGCGCGGTCTATCATCATGAGTCCTAAAAACGCGCCAAGAGTCAGCATTTTATCGGCAAGCGGGTCGATCACGGCTCCTAGCTTGGTCTTTTGATCCCACGCGCGCGCGATAAATCCGTCGAAAAAGTCCGTGACGCTAGCGATCACGAATACAAGCGCGGCAAAGTAGTTCATCCAGCTAACGTGCACGCTTGAGAAGGAATTTACGCTAAGTAGCAGCCAAAACATCAGAGGTGCGAGAAATACGCGCAGGAAGGCTAGGGCGTTTGGTAAATTTAGGCTCATTTATTTGTTCTTTCTTATTGATTTCGGAGTTTAAAATTTGACGGCGCAGCACGGGAATAGGCGAAAAAATCGCTAGTCTTGTTTTGGCTAGACTTTGCCTGTTGCATATTTACACTTTTGTCAAATTTGCTCGGCGCTTTGTCAAATTTGAGCAAATTTGACAAATTTGGATTAAATTTAATAAAACCGTCCGCGCCGCAAAATTTGCTTTTAAATTTTAAATTTTCATCAAATTTAGCCTGCAAGCGCGTTAAATTTATAGCGCCGAATTTACCCGAAATGCGAGCAACCGGCAAATGAGCGCAGGCTAAATTTGCTTTTTTCATTTAAACGTAGTACCGCCGTCGATGATGAAGGTGTGACCCGTGACCCAGCTGGCTTTTGAGCTACAGAGAAACAAACATGCACCGGCGATATCTGCTGGCTGACCCATGCGGTTTAGCGGGCTTAGCTCGGCCGTTTTGTCGCGTACTTCCTCGTAGTTCGTAAAAGCCCTAAGCGCGTCCGTCTCGATCGGGCCGCCGCTAACGACGTTTACACGGATATTTTTTTCGCCAAGCTCGGTCGCCGCATAGCGCGCCATGGCTTCTACCGCGGCTTTTGCGGTGCCGTGACCCGCGTAGTTTTCGATATAGACGAGATTACCCGTCGACGATAGCGAGATGATGCTGCCGCCGCCCGTTTTTTCCATGCGTTTTGCGGCTTCTTGCGCGCCCACGACGAATGCATTTACGGTCGCGGTGAAAATATTATTGATACCGCGAGGGCGAAGTTTCATAAATTTAGTATATCCGCCTGCGACCGGACGACCCGAGATGATAGCGTTTGAGACGAAAAAATCCACGCGGTCAAAGTCTGCGTCGATCTCTAAAAATAGATCTTTGTAGGTCTCGGGTTCTAGTATATTTAGCGCGTAGGCTCTGGCTTTTATGCCGTACGTCGCTTCAAGCTGGACGGCTTGGGTTTTGGCTAGCTCTTCGTTTGAGTTATAAGTAAAGGCGATATTTACGCCCTTTGCGGCGAATTCCTCCACGATGGCGCGTCCGATACCGCGCGTTCCGCCGCTGATTACTAGAGTTTTGCCTTTAAATTCGTTTTCGCAATTCATTAAAATCCTTTTATGTTATATTGTTTTATGGTTTGTTCGATTTTTTTGAGATTTTCGGCGCTCGGCTCGCAAAGCGGCAGGCGGTACTCGAGGCTTGATATGAGCCCTGCGATGTACATAGCGGCCTTGACCGGGATCGGGTTGCTCTCGCAAAACATTATTTTATTTACCGCATAAAGATCGTCGTTTATGGCTTTTGCGCGCGCAAATTCGCCTTTTAGCGCAAAGTGGGTTAAATTTGAGATTTCGTCCGGGAGTAAATTTGCCGTGACCGAGATCACGCCCTTGCCGCCGTTTGAGAGGATAGGGTAGTTTATCGCATCCTCGCCGCTGATGACGGATAGGTCTGGCTCGTGCGCGAGCAGATCGACGCAGCGCTCGATGCTGCCGGTAGCTTCTTTTACGCCGTAGACGTTCTCGCACTCTTTAAACAACCTAAAAACCGTGCACGGCTGGATATCTACGCCCACGCGGCCCGGGACGTTATAGAGTAGCACCGGGATTTCTACGCTTGAGGCGATTGCTTTGTAGTGGCGATATAGGCCTTCTTGAGTCGGTTTGTTGTAGTATGGGGCTACCGAGAGGATGCCGTCTGCGCCGTGATCTTGCGCGAATTTTGCAAGACCTACCGCCTCGTGAGTGGCGTTGCTGCCCGCGCCTGCTAGTACTTTTACGCCGGTATTTTTGCAGGCATTTACGGCGATTTCGATGCAAATTCTATGCTCGTCGTGCGTTAGCGTCGCGCTCTCGCCCGTCGTGCCTACGGGTACGACCGCATCGATGCCGTTTGCGATTTGTCTTTTGATTAACTTTTCATAACCGATTTCGTCTAGCTTGCCGTCTTTAAAAGGCGTAATCAGCGCCGTCATAGCGCCCGTTATTGCTTTTTTATTCACTTTTTTCCTTTCTTAGGATGATCGTCGTGGATTTTTCTTTTCTCGCGTATTTTTTGCAAATTTCGTTTAGATCGGCCGGTTTTAGCGCGGCTGTTTTTTTGGGCAGCTCAAAAAGCGGCTTTATATCGCCTCTAACGAGATATCCGCCGTATAAATTCGCCACCTTCGACGCGCTATCTAGCGAGTAAATGAGATCGCTTTTTAAGCTATTTTTTATCTTGGTTATCTCGTCTTCGTCGATTTTTTGCGTTTTTGCGTTTTCGAGCACTCGCCAGATCTCGTCCTCTACCGCCTCCGCCTTGACGCCTGGATTACAAACGGCAAGCACTATTAGCAGGCTCTCGTCGATATTGCTCATATTATAGACGTCCACGCTGTTTACGAGGCACTTTTCGTCTATCAAAACGCGTTGTAAAACCGAGCTTTGTCCGCTGCCTAGATACTCCGCTAGCGCGCCTAACGCAGGCTGATCCTCGTGATTAAACGGCGGGATCTTAAAGGCAAGCGCCAGCATCTCTACCTCGCTATCCTTGTAAATTTCAGCTCTTTTTGCGCCGTTTTGCTCAGGCTCGATGCAGTGCAACTTAGGTAGCGGTTTTTTGTTTTTTATATTTTCAAAGTGCTTTTTACCTAGCTCAAACGCGCTTTTTTTATCGATATCGCCGCTGATTAGTAGGATCGCGTTTTGCGGCTGATAGTACGTCTCGTGAAATTCTTTTATATCCTCTATGCTCCAGTTTCTGATATCGCCGATAAAGCCGATCGGAGTCCAGTGGTACGGGTGATAACTAAAAGCGACGTTAAAGAGCGTAAAGTACAAAAAGCCGATCGGAGAGTTGTCCGTGCGCCATCTGCGCTCCTCGGTCACGACGTCGCGCTCGGGCTGAAATTCTTTATCTTTTAGGCTCAAATTTTCCATTATATCGGCGTAAAGCCTAAGAGCTTCGTCTAGGTTGCCTTTTGAGCATTTGACGAAATAATGCGTATAATCAAAGCCCGTGCTAGCGTTATTTACGCCGCCAAAACCCTTTACGATCTCGTCAAATTCGCCCGCTTTCATATTTTTCGTGGATTTAAAATTTAGATGCTCTAGCATGTGCGCGATGCCGCTTTTGCCCATGGTTTCGTTTCGCGAGCCCACGCGGTAAAACACGTCCACGCTGATGACGCTAGAGCCCTTGCTAGCGGGGATGTGATAGATCTCAAAGCCGTTTTTGAGCTTTGTTTTGGAGTATTTTATAAGCATAAATTTCCTTAAATTTTGTTTTTTATATCGCAGCCCACCGCTTCGCTAATCGAGGCGAAATTGTCCTCTTTTAAAAGCTTTAAAATACCTTCGTTGATCTGTTTTGCGATGTTTGGGCCTTTAAATATAAAGGAGGTGTAAATTTGAACCAAATTTGCGCCAGATTTTATGCGTGCGTATGCCTCCTCGGCGCTGTCTATGCCGCCGCTTGCGATCAAAACCGTCTTGCCGTAAAGCTCGCTAGCCACCGCGCTAAAAAGCTCGCGCGAGCGTTTGGCGATGACCTTGCCGCTTAGTCCGCCGAAATTTTGCAAATTCGCAGATTTTGATAGCGAATAATCCACGCTCGTATTATTTACGATTACGCCTTTCGCGCCACTTTCTACGGCCGTTTTGCAGATCTGCACGGCCTTGTCGTCGTTCATATCGGGCGCGATTTTAAAGATTATCGGCTTTTTTGCGATCGGCGATAGGCGCGCAAACAGATCTTTTATAAAGCTTTCTTCTTGTAGTTCGCGTAAATTCGGAGTGTTTGGCGAGGAGACGTTGATGACGAAGCAGTCGCAAATTTCGTTAAATTTAGCAACCAAAATTTCATAGTCTTTTATCGCTTCTTCATTTGGAGTGATTTTGTTTTTACCGATGTTGGCAAAAAGCGGTATCGCAAACGGATAGAGCTTGCTAACGCGCACGCTAATGGCGTCTGCGCCCTCGTTGTTAAAGCCCATCGCGTTTTGGATGCTTTCTTCTTCGATTAGGCGAAAAAGGCGCGGTTTTGCGTTGCCCTCTTGCGCTTTTGGCGTCACGGTGCCAAACTCCGCGTGCCCAAATCCAAGCGCTGCTAGCGGACGCAGCATAGTGGCGTTTTTATCAAAGCCGCCGGCGATTCCTACTGGATTTAAAAAGCTAGTTCCCAGTAAATTTTGCGAAAGAGCCGCGTCCGTGACGACGCAGTTTTTGGCGACGATGCTATAAAGCCCCGGAAATACGCAGTCTGAGATACTTAGCGTTTTTTCGACGATTTTGTGAGCGGTTTCGGGGTCAAATTTAAAAAATATGGATTTTAGCGTTTCGTAATTCAAATTTTATCCTTAAATTTTGAGCGATTTTATCAAATTTAGGCTTAAACAAGGGCTTCGCCTTTTAGCTTCGCGTAAATTTCGCAGCTCTTGCTAAGCGCCTCGTCGGTATCAAAACCGACCACTTTTCCGCCGCTGATAACGGCGATCTTGTCTGCGTTTTGCACCGTGCTTAGGCGGTGCGCGATGATAAATATTATCTTTTCTTTTTGTAGATTCGCGATGGCTTTGGTTATCTGCTGTTCGCTTTCGTTATCTAGGGCGCTTGTAGCCTCGTCAAATATCAAAATTTGCGGGTCGTCGTAGAGAGCGCGGGCGATGGCGATACGCTGACGTTGGCCGCCCGAGAGATTGGTGCCAAATTCATTTAGCACCGTCTGCGCGCCCTGGGGTAAATTTGCTACAAAATCATACGCGTTTGCCGTTTTTAGCGCGAGCTCGACCTTGGCTTCGTCGTATTTGCGGCCGTAGGCTACGTTGTTTGCGACCGTGTCGTTAAAGATATAGACGCGCTGGGTCACCAGGCCGATATTTTGCCTAAGCGAACCGAGGTCAAAATTTTTGATATTTTCTCCGTTTATCTCGATCGCTCCGCCGTTTGCGTCGTAAAATCTCATGAGTAGATTTACGATTGAGCTTTTTCCGCCGCCACTACTGCCCACGAGCGCGACGGTTTGGGACTTGCTAGCGCTTAGATTTATGCCTTTTAGCACCTCATTACCCTCGTAGTTTAGCCTGACGTCTTTAAAATTTATCAAATTTATTTCAGCCGGCACGGGCTTGTTGCCGCTTAAAATTTGAGGCTCTTTATCAAGTAGCTCAAAGGTCCGTTCAGCTGCGACCACGGCGTCTTGCATCTTGTTATAAAGGCCAGAAATGCGTTTAATAGGCGTATAAAGCATGAAAAGCGCGGCATTAAAAGATGAAAAACCGCCTATAGTCATATTGCCGTCTATAACTTCCTTGCCGCCTATTATAATGACGATCGCCATACCGATACTACCGATAACTTCTAAAATAGGGCTAACAAGCTCATTTACTTTTACGCTTTTTATGCTTAATCTAAAAAATTTGCTATTTTCGACTTTAAATTTATCATGTTCAAATGCTTGAGCGTTATTGGCTTTTATGATTTCGATGTTTGTAAAAATTTCGCTTAACTTTGATGTGATGTCTGAATTTTTTTCTTGTGAAGCACGGGAAATTTTTCTCATTTTTTTAGCAAGTACAGACAATGGATAGGCAGCCAATGGCAAAATCACTAAAGCAAAAAAAGCAAGACGCGGATTTTGATAAATTACTAGGCCGACAAGTCCTATTATAGTAATAGCTTCACGCGTCATCTCAGGAATCATAGAGCTAACGATACTTCTAATACGGTCGATGTCGTTGATATTTCGGCTTATTAGCTCGCCCGTGCGGTAGTCGTTAAAAAACTTCATATCCAAATTTAGCAGGTTTTTTAGCAGTTTCTCGCGAAATCTCCTCACGATATCCTGCCCGATATATGCCGTAAAATACGCTTGTAAAAACGATCCGAGCCCTTTACAAAAATAAATTATAACAAGCCAAAATGGAACGATATATAAGAGGCTCTGATTTTTTTCTACAAAAATTTTATCCAAAACAGGCTGTATTACCCACGCTGTACCCCAAGAGCCGCCTGCTGCCATTAACATGCCAAGTATAGCTATAGCAAACTGCACCTTGTAATCAATAAAATAGGGCGCAAACCGCCGCAAAACCTCTTTTAGGCTCATCTGCTTCATATCTTTTCCCACATGCAGCCATCTGGCGTATCCATGAGGCTGATGTCGTTTGCGGCTAGCATATCGCGGATTTTATCCGATAGCTCATAGTTTTTGGCTTTTTTGGCTTCGTTTCTTTGATTTATCAGATCCTCGATGTAGGCTCGCTTCTCGTCGCTCACGCCAAACTGAAAATACTCAAATACATCCACTTGCAAGATACCTAGCACGCGCGCTATCAGCTCCAAATTTGCCGCGATTTCGCCCTTTTTGGCCTTGTCTTTAGGGTTTGCGTCTAGCTCGTCGTTTGCGCTGCGGACGAACTCGTCTACGCTAGCAAGCGCCTTTGAGGTGTTTAGATCGTCCCCCATCGCAGACATAAACTCGCTCTTAAATTTCTCGTTCGCGCTCAAATTTGCCGCGACGCCAAGAACTCGTTTTTTTAGGCGGTAAATTTTATCTAGGCGCTTTTTTGCGGCATTTAGATCGTCTTCGCTAAAGTTAAAATTCGCTCTATAGTGGCTAGAGATCAGATAAAATCTCACCGCTTCGCCCAAATTTCGCTCTAGCGCGTCTTTAACAAAAAAGCTATTTCCCAGGCTTTTGCTCATTTTTTCGTTGTTTACTTGGATAAAGCCGTTGTGCAGCCAGTATTTAGCCAGGCTCTTACGCTCGGCGCAGCGGCACTGCGCGGCCTCGTTTTCGTGGTGAGGAAATAGCAGATCAAGCCCGCCCGCATGGATATCGATCTCAAATTTTTCGCCGCTGCTTAGGTGCTTTTTTATCATCGCGACGCACTCGGTGTGCCAGCCGGGCCTTCCGCGGCCAAATGGACTTTCATACCATTTCTCGTCAAATTTCCACAGCACGAAGTCTTTTTTATCCTCTTTTTGTAAATTTGACTCGACGCGAGCGACGTTTGCTTCGGTGTCAAATTTACCGCTAAGGCTCAGATACTGCGCGTCTTTTGCCGTATCAAAGTATATGCCGTCGCCTTTTATCTCGTAAGCAAAGCCGTTTTTTAGCAAAATTTCGATGTACTCTATCATCTCTTTGAGCGTCTGCGTCGCTTTTGGCTTTACATCGGGCTCTAGTACGTTAAGCGCACTCATATCGCGCTCGTAGCTTGCGATGTATCTATCCGTGATTGCTTCTAGACTCTCGCCGCTCTCGCTCATTTTCTTTAAAATTTTATCGTCGATGTCGGTGTAGTTTCGCACGAATTTGACCTTGTAGCCAAGCTCGCTTAGCGTGCGCCTAAGCAAATCAAAGCTAATCGCGCTTTTAGCGTGTCCTAAATGCGCATCGTCATAAACCGTCGGACCGCAAACGTAAATGCGCACGAAGTCGCTTTTTACAGGCTCGAATTCCACTTTTTTTCTCTTTACGCTATCAAAAATTTGCATCTAAAAATTTCCTTAAAAATATCAAAATCACTGCCTCTAAAGCCAAAACCGCGCTTAAAAGCATTAATTTTTTAGGCTCGATTATAGCTAAAAATTTCCTTATCCCAAAAAATTTGACGTTTAAAGCTAGCGTCAAAAACCCTCCCAGCGAGCTAGCTAGAGCCAGTCCGAACGCACCGTAAATTTGCATCAAGGCTACCGCCAAAACTAGGTTAAAAACGAGCGTGATAATGGCGATTTTGGAGGCTAGCTTTTGCTGTAAATGCGCATAAAGCCAAAGCGAAAAAAGTTTGGCAAGTCCAAATGGCAAAAGCCCGATCATATAGGCGGCCAAAACGCTCGCGGTCGCCGCCGTATCGGATGCCGTGAAGCTTCCTCGCTCAAAAAGCAGCTTGATGATGGGCTGAGCCAAAACGATGCCGCCGATGGCTGCCGCAAAGAGCAGAAAATATAAAATTTCAAAGCTTTTTCGCATCCATTTTAGAGCTTCGGCTTCGCTGCCGGCCTTGATCTGGCGCGTGATTTTGGGAAAAAGCGCGGTAGAAAGCGCAATCGCAAATATCGCTAAAGGTAGCTGAAAAATGCGGTTGGCGTAGAAAAGATAGCTGATCGATCCAGCCGCCAAAAACGACGCCAGCCACGTATCCATAAACGAGCTTAGCTGCATCGCGGATGATCCGACTAGACCGTGGAAAAAGTTGCTAAAAAAGCCCTTTGTATCGGCTCTTTTGCCGCGGGCAAATTTAACTAGGCCGCCAAAAAATAGCTTTGAGATGCCGTTAAATTTAAGAGCGATAAGGTGCGCAATGAGCTGCAAAATGCCGCCTACAACGACGCCAAAGCTAAGATAATAAGCTACGATTTTAGGCTCTTGTCCGCGGGCCAAAATCAAAGAGCCGATCATGGCTAAATTTAACAGCGCCGTCGAAAATGCCGTCGTCGCGAAGTGTCCGCGATACTGCAAAAGCGAGGCTAAAAAAGTAACGGCAAATATGAGAGCTAGGTAGTAGAAGTTTATTTTTACGAGCGGGACGGCTTCGTTTATGTCGCTATCCGCTAGGCCCGTGGCGATAATGGAGGTAAAAAAAGGAGCGAATAAATTTACTAAAAGCGTGAGAATGCCGATAAAGGCTAGAAATTTAAGAAAAATCTCGGCGCTAAAGAGCGATTTTTTATTTGATTTAGCAAAATTTGGCAAAAAAGCGTTGGCAAAAGCCCCTTCGCCAAATATGCGGCGCAGTAAATTGGGTATCTTAAACGCGATAAAAAATATATCGCTGTAAATGCCAGCCCCCAAAGTAGAAGCGGTAAGCAGGTCGCGCGCGAGCCCTAAAACTCGCGAAACCATAATGCCGATGCTGTTTGAAAAAAAGCCTTTGATAAACACGAAAATCCTAGTAAATTTTTAGCGCAATGATAGGCAAATTTAGTTTTAAAAGACGTAAAATCAAGAGTTTTTAATGAAATTTTAGAGATAATCGACCGAAAATCAAAAAATTGCGAGAGTATCACGTGCCAGAAAACCAAAACGCGCAAACGTACCTTGAAGACATCGAGATAGAAACGCCAAGCCCGTACGGCGAGGTGCTAAATCTAGTTAGAAAGTACGGAGTGGATAATAAATTTATAGATTTTGAAATTTTAGACTTTAAAACCGAGTGCAAAATAGTCGGAGAAAAATCGCCAAGAATGCTAGCCCAAAGCAAGCTGGGCGTCTTTGACGACGATAAATTTTACGTAGAAAAGGTAGAGAGCCTAAAGCAATTTTATAGAGTTAAATTTTATGACCTTAGGCGCGCTAAGCCGGCCGTGCTACCTAGTATAGCTATAAACGCCAATAAAAATTTAACCAAAATTCTAGCTACCGTTTCGCGCGGAGGAGACGCCGTTTATTTCGAGGAACTGGGCAAAAAGATGGTTGATTTCATCTATAAAAAAATGATAAAAGTAGGCATCCTAATCGGTATCAGAGATAAAACGATGCATGAGGAGATAGCCAAAATTACCTCCGCGCTAAGAGTGAAGGAATATCTGGACAAAGACTACGTTTTTACGGTGACGCAGGGCGTAGAGGCTAAACCCTCGGTGGATGACGATTTGATATTTTATTATAAAAGCAAGATAAAAAATGCGGGCGAAAACGGCAAAATCGATCACGCAAACAGAGGCTATCTGCTAGGAGCGATAGAAAACGAGCTGATAATAGAATACATAAAAGCTAAAGACGGCTCTAGCGGCCGCGACGTGCGCGGAAACCTCCTAGCTATCCAAAAAGCCAAAACTACGATAACTAAAATGCCCCAAATCACCGAAAACATCTACTGCGCAGAGGATGAGACGGGCATAAGATATTTTTGTAAAAAGGCTGGCTACGTTTATGAAAAAAACGGAGTCTTTGATATCAAAGACGAGCTAGACGTAAATGAAATTTCTTTTAAAACCACCGGTTCTGTAGATGCGGGGCTAGATACCAGCGTCACGCTAAACGTAAAAGAGCGAGATATAAATAAAGACGCCATAGGCACGGGCATGACTGTAGAGGCCAATGAAGTAAATATCGAAGGCAACGTCGCCGCAAACGCCGTCGTAAAGGCAAATAAAGTATCTATAGGCGGACAAACCCACGCAAAATCTCTAATCGAAGCCAAAGAAGCAAAAATAGCCGTACATATCGGTAGCTTTGAGGGAGACAGCGTCGATATAGACCGTTTAGAAGGCGGTAGGGTAAAAGCTAAAATCGCTCGCATAAAGTCGGTTCTAGGCGGAGAGATAATCGCAGAAAGTGTAATCATCGACACTCTAGCGTCAAATGCAAAAATAATCGTAGCAGATAGCGTGGAGATAAAAAGGCTAAAAGGCGTAAATAATAAAATTTTAGTAGATTTTAGCATGGTAAAAAACTCGGGCGAAAAGATAAACGAAGCTACGGCAAAGATAAAAATCATAAGAGAGCAAATCGCTAAAATGCCGCGAATCCTAGAGTCTAAAAGATGCGTCATAGAGGAAAACAAAGGGCCGATAAACGTCATCAAAGCTAAGATCGAGGAGCTAAAAAACTCAAGCATTACGCCGCCGGCTACTTTTATAAAGAAGCTAAAAGAGTACCAGCAGCTAGTGCACGAGTATAACGCGCTTTTAAAGGATTTTAGAGAAAAAAAAGATATGATCGCCGAGCTAAAAGAGGAGATAGTAGGAATACAAGAAGGGATTTTTAACTCCAAAGTGATAAATCACGATAAGTGGCGCGAATTTAACGAGGTTAAATTTAGGCTCGTAGATCCTGCTCGCGATATAACCTATAACACCAGAGAAAACGAGATCGCCCGCGTGCTAAAGATTGCAAAGGTTCAGACCGAGGAGGGCGATATAGACTACGTTATCAAGAAAAATAACAACCTAAGAAAGGTCTAAATTTGCCTTTTTCTTTAAAATTTAAGAGTAAATTTTTTGAGTGCGAGCAAGAGGGCGAAGCGCTAAAGATAAACCTAAAAAACGACTGGAACTACAAGCTACCCGCTAAAATTTGGAAGGCTACGCAAAATCTACTTAGCTCGAATAAATTTAGCAAAATCGTCTTAAATTTTAAAGACGTAAAAGAATTTGACTACGCTGCGGCTCTATTTTTAAAAAATACATTACAAAATGCGCGTAAAAGCTATGAGCTTATAAATTTAACCCCGCACGCGCAAAAGATTTTTGATTCGATAAATAGCGAGGTAAATCCCAAAATAAAACAGATCATAAACTCCAAAGCGCGCGAAAATCCGCTCTCGCAAATCGGCAAAAATTTAACCGCTTTTTTTGCGGGATTTTGCGCATTTTTAAATTTCATGGGCGAGTTTTTGGTCAAATTTAGCAAGATATTCATGCTAAAAAATATCCGCGTGAAGGAAATTTTGGCATATTTTGAGGATGCGGGTATAAAGTCCGTTTTCATCGTGTGCCTCACCTCTTTTCTTATCGGTATAGTGCTAGCTTATCAGGGTTCAAGCCTGCTTGCGAGTTTTGGCGCCACGATAATAATCGTCGAGATGATGGGGCTTTTGACCCTGCGCGAGATAGCTCCACTCATCGCCGCTATCATCGTAGCAGGGCGTCTGGCGTCTAGCTTTACCGCACAAATCGGCGTTATGAAAATCACCGAAGAGATCGACGCGATGAAAACGATGGGATTTGATCCGTTTAAATTTCTCGTTCTGCCTCGCGTGATAGCTCTCATCGTCGCCATGCCTCTTATCGTGTTTTTAGCCGACGTGGCGGGGATACTAGGCGAGATGGTCGTGATGGAAAACTACCTAAATATCAGCTTTGATAGCTATCTAGCGAGGTTTGGTCAAGAGGTGGATATCAAACATCTTTACGTCGGGCTTTTTAAGGCTCCATTTTTTGGCGTCGTGATCGCGTTTATCGGCTGCATGAGAGGCTTTCAGATCGGCGGAAACACTCAAAGCGTGGGTACATATACGACCGTGAGCGTTGTAAACGCGATATTTGGCGTGATCATGGTGGACGCGCTGTTTTCGATTATTTTTACGCAGCTAGGCATATAAATGATAATAAAAGCGACTGATTTAACGACGAAATTCGGCGACCGAGTGATCCACGACGGGCTAAATTTTCACGTAAACGAGGCTGAAATTTACGGTCTACTGGGCGGTAGCGGCACGGGTAAATCGACGCTGATGAAAACTATGATATATCTAAAAGAGCCAAGCGCCGGCAAAGTCGAGATGCTAGGGCGCGATCTATGGTCGCTAGACGAAGCGGCTAGGCAGGAGATGAAGCTAGCTTGCAGCGTGATGTTTCAGTTCGGCGCGCTTTATACCTCGATGAACGTACTGGAAAATATCTACATCCTGCTAAAAGAGTATAGCGGGATGAGTGAGCGATCGATGCGCGAGATAGCGATGTTTTGGCTGCAAAAAGTAGGCCTTAGCGAAAACGTCGCTTTGCAGTACCCAAGCGAGCTAAGCGGCGGTATGAAAAAGCGCGTGGCTATGGCTAGGGCTCTAGTGCTAAGTCCTAAAATTTTGTTTTTAGACGAGCCAAACTCCGGCCTTGACCCAAGTAGCGCTCGGGCGTTTGACGAGCTGGTGGTGGAGCTGCGAGATACGCTTGGCGTCACTGTCGTGATGGTGACGCACGATATAGATAGTATTTGTACGATTTTGGATAGGTTTTTGATACTTCAGGATAAAAAGATAGCCTTTGAAGGGACTTTTGAGCAGCTGATGAAAATGCCAGAAAATCCTCTCGAAGAGCTTTTAAAAACAAGGAAAAACGGTGGGAAATAAAATAAATTATACTTTGATAGGCCTTTTTTTCGTGCTAGTAGTGAGCGCGCTAGGTATCGCGGCGTGGTGGCTGGGCGGATACGGGAAAAAGGCTGATGATTACAGGTCGTACTTCATCAAAACCACAAGCCTACCAAGCGGCATAAAAAGGGACTCCACGGTCAAATTTATCGGCGTAGACGCGGGCAGCGTCAAAGATATCCGCTTTGCCGACGAAAAAGAAGCTCTCATCGAGCTTGAGCTCTCCGTGAGAAAAGACCTGCCTATCAAAAAAGACAGTACCGCTTCTGCCCAGATACAAGGAATAACCGGCATCGGCTACCTAAATATCTCTAGAGGAAGCGCAAACAGCCCGCTTTTTAGTAAAAACGAAAAGGCCTACATCGGGCTTGAGGCCGGCTTTTTCGACAAAATCGGCGATAGAGCCGAGTACTTAACGCAAAATTTAGAAACGACTTTTAAAAATATCAATAAATTTTTAAGCGACGAAAACGCGGCTAAATTTTCGTCTATCCTGGTTTCGGTTGATGAAGCCGCTAAAAAGATAAACGCCGGAAATCTCGATATAAACGCGACTATCGCAAACGCAAACGAGGTTTTGGCAAATGCGAATTTGACGCTAAACGAGCTAAAAAAAGCGCTAAAAAGCGCCTCTGGTACGCTTGAGTTCGTAAATTCGTTTGCGGTCAAAGCCACAGACGCCGCGCAGGCGCTAAAAAATCTACAAACCGCGATCTCAGAAAAAATAAAAAGCGGCGAATACGACGTAAAAGACGCGCTAAATACGATCGGCGACGAGACGGAGAGGACGCTGCTTAGCTTCCAAAAGCTCATTTCTGATTTTAGAAATACCCTTTTTAGACTCGAGGACGACCCGTACGAATTTTTCTTTAAAGATACGCAGAAAAAGGACGAAAAATGAAAATTTTAAGCACGGTTTTAGCTCTGGCGGCGCTGTTTTTTAGCGGTTGTAGCGTTTTGGCAAAGCCTGCGCCTAGGACGAATTATTTTATGCTAGGCGGCGCGGAGGATAAATTTAAAGAGTGCGAAAATAGGCCCGAAAAAACGGTTTTCATCGAAGAAGTGCGGGTTTTTGGCGCGTACGAGAGCCGAGAAGTTTTAAAGATAGACGCAAACGGCGAGATTCGTCCGCTAAAAAATATCAAATTTTTAGCGCTCCCAAGCGAGATGGCGAGGCGAAATTTGATTATAGCCGCAAGCAATCAGTGCGCGTTTAAGCCCTCTTTTAAAAACGCGGATATAATCGTAAAGTCAAATTTACTCACGCTTCAAATCAAAGACCAAAAAGCGCAAATTTCGATGTTATTTAGCTTTTTTAAAGACGGCAAGGAGCTAAAAAGCGTCGTGCTAAGCTCGCAAAAAGACGCAGGCGCGGATGAGGGCGAAATCGCGATGAAGGCTCTAAATGCCGCTTTTAGCGAAGTGACGGATAAATTTTTGCAAGAATTAATCAAATTTTAGAGATAATCGCAAATTTTAAAGGAAAACGATGATAAAAGCGATCGAGGGCATCATAACCAAAAAAGAGCCCGCAAATCTCGTCTTAAAGACTGCCGGCGGAGTGAGCTACGGCGTAGCTATCTCGCTTTTTTGCTCGGCAAAGCTCGAGCGAGGCCAGAGCGCGGAGCTAAACATCACGCAAATCATCCGCGAGGATGCGGACTTGCTTTACGGATTTTTAGATAGCAACGAGCAAAAGATGTTTGAGATGCTGATAAAACTAAGCGGAATCGGCGCGGCGACGGCGATGGCTGTGTGCTCGAGCCTAAATCCAAACGCATTTTTAAACGCGGTAAAAAGCGGGGACGCGGCGGCGCTGCAAACGGTGCCGGGCATCGGCGCAAAGACGGCTAGACGCATCATCGCCGAGCTTAGCGACGCAAAGATGACGATGGATGAAAATCTGCCTAGCTATCAGCACGAAGCGATCTTGGCGCTTGAGAGCCTCGGCTTTAAAAGAGAAAAGATAACCAAGGCGCTTAGCGAGTGCGACGCGCAAAATACGGGCGAACTCGTCAAACAAGCCCTAAAAAAACTAGCATAAAAAAGGAAAAAATATGAAATTTGCTGTGATATTCGGCGCAAAAAGCTACGAACACGAGATCAGTATCGTGAGCGCCATAGCCCTAAAAAAGGTGCTAAAAAACGAGCCTTTATTTATATTTTGCGATAAATTTAGAGAATTTTACCTGATAAACGGCGCCGATATGAAGGCGAATTTCTTTAGCTCGGGCAAGTATAAAAACGCCAAAAAGCTCACTCTTAAGCAGGGAGGATTTTTCGTGGGCGGCTTGCTAGGCGAGAAAAAGATCGAGGCGGACGTGTTTATAAATTTAGTCCACGGCATGGACGGCGAGGACGGTAAGATCGCGGCGCTGCTCGAGTTTTACGGCCTTAGCTATATCGGCCCTCGCGTGGAAGCTAGCGCGCTAAGCTACAACAAGGAGCTAACCAAGCTGCTAGCGCAAAAAGCGGGCGTAAATACCCTAAACTACGAGGTTGCAAGCAGAGAAAAGGCGCCTAGCCTGCCGCTACCCGTGATCCTAAAGCCGCTTCGCCTAGGAAGCTCGATAGGAGTTAGCGTGATAAAAGACGCTAGCGAGCTAGAATACGGCCTAGACGTGGCATACGAGTTTGACAAAGAGATCCTAGTAGAGCCCTTTGTCGAGGGCGTGAAGGAGTACAATCTAGCAGGCTGCAAGGCGGGCGGCGAGATCAAATTTTCCATCATCGAAGAGCCTAAAAAGAAGGAATTTTTAGACTACGAGCAAAAATATATGAGCTTTTCAAACGAGAGTAGGGCGCGCGAGGCCGACATCGGCGCAGAGCTAGCCGCCAAGCTAAAACAAAGCTTTGAGCGCATCTACAACTGCGGCTTTGACGGGGCACTGATACGCTGCGATTTTTTCGAGATAAACGGCGAAGTCTATCTAAACGAGATCAATCCAAATCCGGGCAGCTTGGCGAATTATCTATTTGACGATTTTGAGGGGACGCTGGAGCGACTCGCCGCAAGCTTGCCCAAAGAGCGCGAGATAAATATCGACTACAAATTTATCAACTCCATAACGTCGGCAAAAGGCAAATTGTAGAAAATTATGCTTTGCAGTTTTTGTGGTTCAAAATGTTTATAAAATTAGATGATCGTAGGGCTTTACGGAATTTAGCGTCCTAAGGATGACGACGGTTTCACAAACCGCCAGTTTATCAATGAGGATAGAGTATGGAGTCCTCTATCTGGTTTATGAATGGTATCTCATACATATCAAACCCCGCATCTTTTGATTTATACTTTTTTTCTATTAGCGTCCTTAACTTGTCGCATACCCTGCTATCTCCGGGCTGTAGCGCTCCTTGTTCGTTGTAGCGCCAGTTGTTGTTTATGATTACGCCGTATTTATTGGAATTAGACATGTAGCCCACATTTAGTGTCACGCAATATTTTACGAAGTCGCCGTACATAGTGTCAACCAATTTTGTCATAAACAGCCAAGGTTTGGATCTGCGTCCGCTGCTGGGTGCAGGATCAAGACCGTTGTCTACGCCGTACTCTACGATAAAATGCGGTCGAGATATATCGTAACTTCTATCTGGACTATCGGGGGCAGCTATATTTTTAAATGCAAAGTCGGTCTTACCCGTAGACGCATAATAGTTTTGTACTTCGTCTACCACCTGATTTATGTTCGTAAACATCGTAACAGCCAAGGCATCATCTCTACTAGCGTTTATCCTAGGTATAGCTATAGCAGCCAATACGCCTAATATCACTATCACAAATATAAGCTCGATCATAGAAAACGCGCGCCTTGCGGTCTTATTGTCTTTACATTTTTTTACTGTATAATATTTGTTCATTAATTTCTCCTGCTTAACTAAAAATCAACCAAATATAATACAATATGCTATTTTAATTTAAGTTTAAAGGATGATACGCTATATTTTACACAAAATTTTACGCAAAGAACATAAATGACTACTTTTAGCAAAGATGAAATTTACACGGCGACCGAAGTGGTGCGGAATTTTAGCGCCGTCTTAGGAAAAGTCGGCAAGGCGCAGATGAAGCGCGCCGTGATCGTTAAAAATAACAAATTTGAAGCCGTGCTGCTAAATATGGGCGAATACGAGCGCCTATGCGAGGCCGTCGAGGTACTACAAAGCATATATGAGGCTAAAAAACGAGCCGGAAGCGGCGAATAATGGCGGTCAAAGAGGTAAAATACGGCGGCAAAATTTACCGCATCAGCTACGAAACCGTAAATCCCGCGCATAAGGACGTCGCACTATTTTTGCACGGTTGGGGCGCAAACAAAGAGATCATGAAAAAGGCTTTCGGCGCATATTTTAAGGACTTTCGGCACGTTTACGTCGATATGCCGGGCTTTGGCGCGAGCAGTATGCACGGCGCGCTAGCAACGAAAGACTACGCAAAAATCATAAAATCCTTTTTAGACGAGCTTGGCGCAAGCCCTAAAATCATCTTTGGACATAGCTTCGGCGGTAAAGTCGCAACCCTGCTAAATCCCGAATATCTCGCGCTTTTAAGCTCGGCCGGCATCGTAGCTAAAAAGCCGCTTTGGGTGCGATTTAAGATCGCTTTGTTTAAGTTTTTAAAGCTGTTCGGCCTTGGATTTTTATACAAATTTTTCGCCACGAAAGACGTAAAAGGCATGAGCAAAACGATGTACGAGACCCTAAAAAACGTCGTCGATGAGGACTTTAGCTCTAAATTTGCGGACTTTGGCGGCAAGGCGTTTATATTTTGGGGCGAGGAGGACAAAGCCACGCCTCTAAAAAGCGGCGAACGCGTAAGTCGCCTCATCAAAAACAGCGAATTTCACGCGCTAAAGGGCGATCATTTTTTCTTTTTGCTTCACGCGCTCTACATTGACGGCGTCGTAAATGCGGGGCTAAATTTGACGGATTTAGACAAAGAAAGCGGGATAGAGAGCGTTAAAATTTTAAGCTCGAAAAATAATGAAAATTTGAGCAAGGAAGTCTGGAGCGCCGACGAAAACGGCGATCTTAAAAACGCTACCGAGCAAAATTTGACGGAATCTACCCAGGCGATTTCGCAGCAAGAGGTTGTCATAAACGCAAAAACCGTCTCCCAAAATAGCCTTTTTGACGAGCAGTCGCAAAACGGCAGCCTTGACGGTCAAAACCCGCAGCTTGACGATGTAAGCGCTAAAAACGGTCAAATTTTTAAAGAAAATTTGTTTGACGGGCAAGAAATCGCGCAAAATCAATCGGAACTCAAAAATAGCGTTTTAAGCAGCGACGAGCAAAATCAAATTTTACCAAAAGATGAGCAAGACGCTCAAAAAAGCCCCAAAAAGCCTGTGCAACAAACGTTTGATTTAAGCTAGCGCGCGAATTTAGTATTTGCGCTTTTGATTTGGTTATTGGCATTAAATTTATGCGGGTTTGGCGGGTCTGTATCAAATTTACGAGCTAAATTTAAGCCCAAAATCTGTAAAATCTCGGCTGATAAATTTGCGGTTTACGGCGTAAAAAAGCAGGGCGGATAAATTTGCTCTCAAATTTGGAGAAACTATCAAATTTACGCCAAGCACGCAAAAACAAACTGCAAAACGTCAAATTTGACAAAAGCGGCAGGGAAAAGCCCGCTCAAACGAACATAGGAGAAAAAATGAACGAAACCCTCATAAATATCGGCCTTGCCGCGACGCAGATTTTATTTACGTTTGCGCTTGGATTTTATCTCATCACCTGCCTTCAGTGGTTTTCCTACAAATTTGAGCGCGTGCTGTTTCACTTCACTAGGCCGCTGTGGCACGTGTTTTTCCTTATCGTGCCGATCGTGCTTTTTTACGGAGCGGAGCGATTTTTTTGGATTTATTTTTACTTTGCGCTGGTGCCAAGCCTCGCTCTTTGGCACAAAAAGCTCGATAAAAAGCTGATTTTTACGCCGCGAGTCAAGCGATTTTTTGTTATCCTAGCGCTTGCCGTTATCGCTAGCTACGCTGTCTATCTTGCGACGCAGCAACGCGTAAATTTAGGCGTCGTCCTGCCGCTCGTGCTCTCTTTCGCGCTTAGTTTTTTACTGGAAAAGGCTAAATTTAAGGCCTACGAAAACAGCGCGCGCAAAAAGCTAGCCTCGATGCCTGAGCTTAAAATCATCATGATAACGGCGAGTTTTGGCAAAACCAGCATCAAAAATTTCCTATTTGAGTTGCTTAAAAACGACTTCGCCTGCCGTAAAACCCCTCGCAGCGTAAACACGCTAGCAGGCCTCATCCAAGACGTAAACAACGAACTTGCCGCCAGTACGCAGATATATATCGCCGAGGCGGGTGCGCGCCTCAAAGGCGACATCGCGCAGATCACGGAGTTTTTGAGCCCACAGATCGCTATCGTCGGTGAGATCGGCGCGCAGCATATCGAGTACTTTAAGACGCTTGAAAATATCCGCGCCACGAAGCTTGAAGCCCTTGGCTCAAAGCGCCTAGAAAAGGCTTTCGTGCACAGCAGCACGCAGGCAAACGAGGGCGAGAAGATAGAAATTTACGATAAAGATCTAAGCAGCGTGGAGGCGAGCTTGGATGGGGTCAAATTTAAGCTTGGCGAGAGAGAATTTGCTTCGCCGCTGCTTGGTAAATTTAACGCCGCAAACCTAGCCGTCTGCGTCAAAACCGCGCTATATCTGGGGCTAGACGAGGCTAGGATCGCCGTCGCTCTCGCGCGCCTAAAAAACGTCGAGCATAGACTCGAGCGTATCGATGCGGGCGGCAAAATCATCATCGACGACGGTTTTAACGGTAACTTTAACGGTATGAGCGCGAGCTACGAGCTAGTCGGTAGCTACGAAGGGCGCAAGGTGCTCGTGACGCCCGGCATCATGGAGAGCAGCGACGAGGAGAACGAAAAGCTAAGTAAAATCATCAATAAGACCTTTGACGTCGTCATGCTAACAAGCTCGCTAAACGCCGTCGCACTGCTAAAGCACCTAAGCAGGCCAAAAGTCATCGTCGTCAAGGACAAATCCAATCTTCAAGAAACCCTAGCGCAAAACACCAAAGCGGGCGATCTGATCCTTTTTTCAAACGACGCGCCGAGCTTTATGTAGGCGCATTTTCAGCCAAATTCGGCGTGCGAGCTTATTTTCGAGCGTTTTTGATCCGCATGACGTAGGATTTGGTGGGTAGTCGGTTTTATCTCCGTTAAACAGGCTGTAAATTTACGTTAGCTTTTTAGCGGCCTAGACAGATTTTAGAAGGTGCGATTTTACGGACTTGCTTGCGGCGGCCTTTGCGCGATTTCGTAAAGCTGCAAAGCTTAATGATAGTTAAATACCAAGGCTATAAAAAGCTCTTGGAGTTTAGCGGAGCAAATTTAGCGCACTAATCTTTTGCCCTCGTTATGCGACTATGCTATGACGAAAACCGGCTAGAATCTCAAGACGTATACGGGATTGCCTACGGCACGGACGCTTCATTCGAGCAGAATTCGCCGGCAAGGGTATATCTACACGCAGATAATAAAGCCTTGAAAGTAACGAGTGACAAAGACGTACGCGAGAGCCTGAGAGGCCTACTTGAAAAAATAAATCCAGCGTTTTGCTATCGCTCGTAAAGACTGCAAAATAGGGCTAAATTTGATATTATCGGGCTGACGGTTTTTAAATCGTCGACTTTTTGGTTTATTTTAAATGGTTTAAATTTGCTGAATTTTTAGGCTGGATTTTGGGTGAAAAGCACCGTAAAATTTGGGTTCTAGCTAGTATTTAGTCTGTTTAATTATAAAAAATCCAATTTATGTCATCAATTTAAATCTAACCAAATTTGCCGAGTTAGCTTTTTTCCTTAGCTCTTTTGAGTCAAATCTTAAAATAATTTTATTGCCCGAAACTGCGGATAGCGATAGCAAAAAGACATCTAGCTGCGCGTCGTCATTCGTGCATTTTATCTCTAAAATATTTCTCCAACCCTTGCAAATGCGAAATCCCGTATGCTCGCGAGCGCTCGTATCAAGTATAAAAATAGAATTTAAATCAAATTTCGCTCCGTTAAAGGCTATTAAGTTTTTGTTTGTTACGTATAAGCCTTTGTGGATCAAATTTATAATAAAAATATGCATTAATAACATGCAAAAAATAACAAAAATAGCAGCGCAAACCTTTAAAAATAGGCTTTGATCGGCGAAGTCTTTAGATATTACCGTATATATAAATACAGCTATACAAACCACGGCAAATATAAATTTAATAAAAAGATTTTTAATATGTTTTCCCCTATATTCACATAAAATATACTCGTCTTTATCTAGCCTTATATCGTTTTTTAACGGGATATTTATAACACAATTAATATCTAAATTTATCATCTATGCCCTTTTAACTAAAATGTTAAAAAATATTTTCAAAAAATTATATCAAATATTTTATTAACGCCAACCCAAATTTGCGAGCGATCGGTCGTCAAAAGCGCCGCCCGCATCAAAAAACGGTTTTAAATTTCTTAAATTTATCTAAAATAGTGTAAAATCCACAAAAATAAAAAAGGAAAAATATGAAAAAATTTATCGCCGCTCTTTTTTCGGCGCTATTTTTGGCGGGTTTGCCGACCGCGCTAAACGCCGCCGATGCGCAAACGCAAGAAAAGCCGACGCTTCGCAAAATGATAGCTCAAATGATAATGGTCGGTTTCAACGGCTCTGATCCCAAAACCGCCAAAGAAGCCGTCTCGGAGGCTAAATATCAGCGCTTTGGCGGCGTGATACTGCTTGGTAAAAACATCTCGGACAAAAAGAACCTCAAGGCGCTAACAAGCGCATTTAAAGAGGCGCAAGAGGGCATTTTCATCGCTATCGACGAGGAGGGCGGACGTGTCACGAGATTTAAGGACAAAGAAGGTTTTGAGACCTTTATCTCGGCGCAAAAAGTGGCAAAAACGCTCGATCTAGCCGCTGCTGGCGAGCTTTACGGCAAGATGGCGCAGCAGCTAAAAGACGTCGGCGTAAACGTAAATTTCGCTCCTGTGGTAGATGTGCTAAATCCAAAATCCACCATCATCGGCTCGCGCGGCAGAGCTTTTAGTACCGATATAGACGAGGTTTCGCTGTATGCGAGCGAGTTTATGAGAGCCTCTCAGGCTCGCGGCGTGATAGCTGTGATGAAGCACTTCCCCGGCCACGGTAACGTCGAGGCCGACAGCCACACTGCCAAGGTCGTGATAGAAAATTTCGACTACGGCGAGCTTAAGCCGTATTTTGACGCGATTCGCAAAAACGAAGCTAAAATGATAATGGTCGGTCACATCTACCTCATGCAGCGCGACTCCGAGCTGCCGGCCTCGCTCTCGCCCGCCGTTATCGACGGCTTATTGCGCGGCGAGCTCAAATTTGACGGCGTAGTCATCAGCGACGACATGCTCATGGGCGGGCTAAAGGACTTTACGCTGCAAGAAAAAGTGATAAGCTTTATCAATGCAGGCGGCGACGTGATGCTCTTTAGCGACTACAAGATAGACGGACGCAGAACCGCGGAACTCGTCACGCAGCTAGTCGTGGACGCGGTGGGCGCTAAGCAGATACCAAAGGAGCGTATCGAGGAAGCCTACGAGCGGATAATGAAGCTAAAGAGTAGCTTAAAATAGGCTGCTTGAAGAGCGAATTTGAGCTTTTGCGCGGAGTTTATTTTGCGGCTAGTCGGTCCGCGCGGCAAATTTGCCTTTTTGTCTCGTTTTGTAAATTTGAGTTCAAATTTGACGACATTTTAAATTTGAACTCAAATTTAACGCCCCAAATTTTATTTTAAAACCGCTCCATAAAATATAAATTTACCTCGCATTACCCGCACCGCTTTGGCGCCAATCGCAGTTTAAAAAACAACCATAGTATCCATTGGCAAAAAATCAAATTTACGCCAAACAGGTCGGCTCGCGAAAAATCAGCATTAAATTTATCATTATTGGGCTCAAATTTAAGCTTTTAAAATTAATCTTGGTGTATAATCTAGCCTTAAGAAAAATAATAAAATTTTAATTTTAAGGAGCAAAAATGGACAAGGTAGCAGCAAAAGTCGAAGCGCTAAAAGACGAAATGGTAAAAAATAGGCGGTTTTTTCACTCGCATCCAGAAACCGGATTTTTCACGTTTTTTACGACGGCAAAGATCGCTAGCGAGCTAAAAAAGCTCGGCTACAGCCTAAAAATGGGACGCGAGATAATGAAACCCAAAGCCAGAGCAGGTCTTGGCAGCGAGAAAGACAAAGAAAAATATCTAGAGCGCGCAAAAAGCCTGCTAAGCGCCGACGAGCGCGAGTTTTTACCCGTGATGGAGGATGGGCTAACCGGCGTGGTGGCCGAGCTTGATACGGGCAAGCCGGGCAAGACGCTCGCGTTTAGATTCGACATCGACGGCGTGGACGTGACCGAGAGCAAGGATGAGGCGCACAGGCCGTTTAAAGAGGGCTTTAGAGCCGATATAGACGGCATCACGCACGCCTGCGGGCACGACGGTCACATCACGATCGGCCTTGCGATGGCTAAACTCATCGCGCAAAATTTGGACGATTTTAAAGGCAAATTTAGATTTATATTTCAAACCGCCGAGGAGGGCACCAGAGGCGCTGTGCCGATGGAGCAAGCAGGCGTGCTAGATGGCGTGGACTACCTGCTGGGCGGTCATATCGGCTTTCAGGCAAAGACTAGCGGCGGCATCATCTGCGGTACGAACAAGCTTCTTGCGACGTCGAAATTCGACGTAAATTTCACGGGTAGATCGGCTCACGCGGCGGGTGCTCCGCAAGAAGGCGCAAACGCTCTGTTAGCCGCAGCCCAGGCGGCTCTAGCTATGCACGGTATCACGCGTCATGCCGACGGCGTCACGCGTATAAACGTGGGCGTTTTGCGAGCGGGCGAGGGGCGAAACGTCATCGCGCCAAACGGCTACATCGCCTGCGAAACGCGCGGCGAAACGACCGAGCTAAATGAGTTTATGTTTCAAAAATGTATGGACATCGTCGCGGGCGTCGCGCAGATGTACGGCGTGCAGTACGACGTGAAGCTAACCGGCGGCACGAGCGGGGGCGATAGCAGCGAGGAAATCACCGATATCTACGAGCGCGCCGCGCGCCAGTCGCCTTTTATCAAGGACGAGCTCATCGTGCGGGATCTAAATTTCGGCGCTTGCGAGGACTTCGCGCACTTTATGCACGCCGTGCAAAAAGCAGGCGGCAAGAGCGGCTATCTGATGATCGGCACCAAGCTCGCCGCAGGGCATCACAACGGCGCGTTTGACTTTGACGAGAGCGCGCTGCTATCGGGTACGGACGTGTTTTTGCGCTCGGCGTATGCGATAAACGGCAAGGACGCATGAGGCTAAATTTGAACCGAATTTGACGAATTTGCGTCGTTTGCGCTCGGCTTGATCGGTTTTTATTCATCGGTTGAGCCGGCCCGGCGGCGTGGATTTACTCGCGTCGTTTTGGGGCGGCTTGCGGCAGCGTAAATTTGCTCCGTTTAGCTTTTAAATTTGATAAATTTGCAAACCGACTTTGGATTAAATTTAAGCAAGTCGGTTTTTAAATTTGACTCGGCGGAGATTGCAAATTTGAGCTGATAAAAATGCGTAAGCGTAAATTTACGGCTCAAGTCAGGCGGCAAATTTGGTAAATTTTTAAATTTATACTCGGCTTGAAGGCTAAATTTAGCCGCTAAAAGGATAGCTTTAGCGAGCCGGCAAGGCGTCAAAATAGACGGATTGAGCAAGCGGCTAAAATTTGAATAAAACGCACGGCCAAATTGCGGGTCAAATTCGGCTTTGGCAAACTTGCCGTCGAATTTAGCTTTAGCAAAAAATTGGCTTGATAAATCTAGGCCGATTTTCTCATAATCAAAACGCGCGGCACGACCTGCATTTTCCAATTTGCCGAGACAAAACCGCAAATTTTAAACTGATTTAAATTTATTTGCTCTCTTTTTCCAGGTAGAAAATCTTAAAAAATAATTCTCGCAACAAGATGGCCGATGAAAACAGTCCAAGTAAAGAGAAAAAAGTTGAAAAACCGTTATAACGGCAAATATTTCAAATTTTGTATCAAACGTTATCTTGATACGAGTTCCGTCGCGTAAAACTATGCCGTCTACGCCTACGCAACCAAAGAAATAATCATATATAATAAATGCGCTAAGTATAAGACCAAGCATCGACATCGGCCAGCTTATGTTCGGCGCTTTCCGTTTACCAGAAATAACGAATAATGCACTCAAAATTATCGCCAGTAGCAGCCCAAGCGCCCACATATAGCTCGCGTAAAATTCCATCTCTTGCTTAAACGGACTTATGTCGCTAAAAATTTGGATATTTGGAAAGATTTGCTTCATAACTTCTACGAAACTGCAGCAAATTTTGCAATTAGATAATATATCCTCGGGGATGATAAAAATCCCGAAAGAGGCGACGACATAAGCGATAAAAATGTTTTTAAGAAACTGCTCTTTTGTATTTTCGACGGTTTTAGTCGCGGGTTTATTTTGCAATACTTGTCCTATGGTTTCAAATTTTATTTTAGTCATTGTTAAAATTTGACCATACGGCAGCCTTAACCGCCGCAAAGTCAAATTTCAAATTTACGTCAAATTTAATCGGATCACGCCACGACGTTTGGAAACTCAAACACCGTTTTTCCACTTTTTATCGTGATTACCGCCGCGCCTTTTAGCATTTTGCCTAGTAGCGGGGAGTTTTGGGACTTTGATTTATTTAGGTTTTTATCGTAGAGATACTCAAAGCCTGGATCGATTATCGCGATGTCGGCGAGGTAACCCTCTGCGATCACGCCTTTGTCTTTTAGTTTTAAAATTTTAGCCGCATTATAAGACGTCAGAGCCGCCATTTTCTCGTAGCTTATCACGCCCTCGCGGACTAAATTTAGCGTGAGCGGCACGAGCGTTTGTAGGCCAAGGATACCGAAAGGCGCCTTGTCGAATTCTAAAAATTTCTCGTCGTTATGGTGTGGGGCGTGGTCGGTGACGATGACGTCGATTAGGCCGCTTTTTAACCCCTCTCTGATCGCGTCCACGTCGGATCTGGTGCGAAGCGGCGGCGACATTTTAAAGTTCGTATCATATCCCAGCAGCTCGTCCTCGGTGTAGGTAAAGTGGTGCGGCGTCGCCTCGCAGGTCACGTTTATGCCGGCCGCGCGAGCCTGCGCGATGAGCTTTAGCGACCACTCGGAGCTAACGTGCGCGATGTGGATGTGGCCGCCCGTGAGCTTGGCTAGCAGTAGATCGCGCGAGACCATGATCTCTTCTTGCTCGCGCGGCATGCCTTTGATGCCTAGTATCGCCGAGACGCGGCCTTCGTTCATATGGCCGCCGCGGCATAGCGAGCAGTCCTGGGAGTGGTTGATGACGAAGCTACCGAAGTGCTTTGAGTATTCAAGCGCGTATCTCATCACGTCGCTGCTAGCTACGGGCAGGCCGTCGTCGCTAAACGCCACTGCGCCCGCCTGCGTCATATCGCCCATCTCTACGCACTTTTTGCCGTCCATCTTGCTAGTTATCGCGCCGATAGGCAGTAGGTCGATGAGGCCGCGAGCTCTAGCTTTAGCTACCATATCGCGCGTGACGACTGCGTTGTCGTTTACGGGATTTGTATTTGCCATCGGGCAGCAGGTGGTTACGCCGCCCGCGACCGCGGTTTCAGAGCCCGTGTTTATGTCGTCTTTGTACTCAAGGCCTGGGTCGCGAAAATGCACGTGCATGTCGATGAGGCCCGGCATTACGAGCTTGCCGCTAGCGTCTATTACTTTATCGGCCGCAGGTTCGTCAGCCGTGATGAGAGCGATCTTGTCGCCGTCTATTAGTACATTTGCTTTTTGCGAACCGTCGTGGTTTACGATCGTGCCGTTTTTGATGAGAGTTTTCATTTTGCGCCTTTGTTTTTGATGAGAGTATCTAGGATCGCCATCCTGACGGCGACGCCGTTTTCGACCTGGTTTAGTACGTGCGAGTAGCGCGGATCGTCGGCTACGTCGGAGTTTATCTCGACGCCGCGGTTTATCGGACCAGGGTGCAAGATCATGACGCCATCTTTGGCGTATTGCATTTTGCTGGCGGTTAGGCCGAAAAATTTGGAGTATTCGCGTACGGACGGAAACGCTATCTCATCATCCTGGCGCTCGAGCTGGATACGTAGCATGATGATGACGTCCGAGTCCTCGACGGCCTCGCGCATATCGGAGCAAATTTGACAGCCGAAAGCCTCCATGCCAGTTAAAAACATCGGCGGGCCAAATAGCTTAACCTTGGCTCCGAGCGTTTTTAGGACGTAGATATTTGAGCGAGCTACGCGGCTGTGAAAGATATCGCCGATGATGGCGACCGTGAGATTTTCTAGACTGCCGCGATTTTCCAGTATGGTAAAAAGATCAAGCAGCGCTTGGCTAGGGTGTTCGTTTAGGCCGTCGCCTGCGTTTACGACGTGAGCGTCCGTGTTCTGGGCGATAAATTTAGCCGCGCCCGAGCTGTAGTGACGTACGACTACGACGTCCGTTTTCATCGCGACGATGTTGTGGATGGTGTCGATGAGCGTTTCGCCCTTTTTGGTGCTGGAGTTTGAGGCGGTGAAATTTATCGCGTCGGCTCCGAGGCGCTTAGCTGCGATCTCAAAGCTCGTTCGCGTCCTAGTCGAGTTTTCGAAAAAGGCGTTTACGGTCGTTTTGCCGTAGAGCGACTTTGCTTTTTTGGTCTCGGAGTTGTTTAATGCCTTAAACTCCTTGGCTAAATTTAGGAAATGGTAAATTTCGTCTTTGGTTAAATTTGCAGCGGTTACGAGGTCTTTTTTGGTATAGCTCATCCGTTTTTTCCTTAGAAAGATAGAGTTAAATCAAAAAAGCGATATTACCCCGTTTTTACTTAAGATTTAATTTTGCAGCTTGCTAAACTCCGCGCCCAGACGCTGCCTGATCTCGTCGCCCGCGCGCTCGCCGTCTTTGAAATTTTCCGTGACGAGATCGTCTAGGCGGCTCAGCACCTCAAAGAGCTCGCTTTCCCATTTGTCGGGGTTTCTAGCGGTATTCATCGTCTCGATAAACGTCAGCTTCTTGCTCATCTCGCTTAGGCTTTCTAAAAATTTTTCTTTGAGGTCCTCGTTTTTTAGGGCGTCGTCGTAGAGCGCTTTCATCTTTAGTTCTCTTAGCTCGCCGTTGATGATCTCGCAAAAATCCTTGTACTTTTGCACCGAAATTTGACGCGCGGCCTCGGGGGAGTTGTTTGCTAGGGTGCCGTTCTCGTCGATCTTTCTCGTTGTTTTTTGTATTTGCGCGTAGAGCACTAACGCGGCTATGACGCAGATGACGGCGTAAAATGCGATGGATGACATTGTTTTTCCTTTTTTGATTTAAATTGGCGGTTATACTGAAATTTTGCTTTTTTTACTATAAATCGCGCTAAAGCTAACCACAGCTAGCGCGCTCCAGATCAGCAAAAACGATAGCGCCTTAAGCGCGCTAACTTGCTCGCCGTAGTAAAAAACGGCAAGCAAAAGCTGCATCGAAGGCGAGATATACTGCAAATAGCCGATCGTGCTTAAATTTAGCCTAGTAGCCGCCGAGTTAAAAAGCAAAAGCGGCACTACGGTCGCAGGCCCGCAAAGAGCAATCAAAAGCCCAAACCACGAAAAGCTAAAGTGATTTTGCCCGCTAGCGGCGACGAAAAATAGCGCAACAAGCGCGATAGGAGCTATGAGTGCGGTCTCGACGAAAAGCCCCTCTAAAGAAGGCACGCTAAGGCGCTTTCTAATGAGCGAATAAAATCCAAACGTGATAGGCAAAATAATAGAGATTATAGGTAGGCCGCCCGCGTCGTAAATTTGCACTCCGATAGCCACAAAGACGATGCCGACGGCAAATTTGCCCGCTCGCGATAGCTTTTCTTTTAAAATCAGCACGCCAAGGAGCATGTTTATTAGCGGATTTATGAAGTATCCCAGGCTAGTTTCCACGATCTTGCCGATATTTACGGCGTAGACGTAGATCCACCAATTTGCGGCGATTAAAAGCCCCGTGACAAATAGCCAAAACGCGGTTTTTTTGTTACTTAAAATTTTCTTTGCGGCGCCTAGCTTACGGCTAAATTTGAGCAGTAAAAACAAAAGCAGCACCGACCAAAGGATGCGGTGAGCGACGATTTCGGTGGCCGAAAGCGCGCCAAGTTGTTTAAAATAAATAGGAAAAACACCCCAGATAATAAAGACCGACAGGCCGTAGATTAAGCCGATTTTGGTTTGATTTTTGTCCTTCATTTTTCCGCTTTTTTGGCGAAATTATATTTATTTGTCGTTAAGCAGAGCTTATGCGGCGAAAAAATGCGAATTTGAAGCTAAAATTTGAAATTTTATCTGTAATAAAATTTCTTTTAGCTAAAATCGGCGTTATTTTTAAGAAAGGTTTAAAGATGTGGAGTAGAGATTCGTGGAGAAAATTTAATATCTTACAGCAGCCAAGCTACCCCGACGAGGTCTTGCTAAAAAAGGCCGAGGATAAGCTAAAAACGATGCCGCCGCTAGTTTTTGCAGGCGAGGCTAGAAACCTAAAGCAAGACCTTGCTAAAGTTTGCAATGGCGAGGCGTTTTTGCTACAAGGGGGCGACTGCGCGGAGAGTTTTTCAAATTTTAACGCCGTAAATATCCGCGATATGTTTAAGGTAATGCTACAAATGGCGATCGTTTTAACCTTTGCGGGACGCTGCCCCGTCGTAAAAGTAGGGCGCGTGGCGGGTCAGTTTGCCAAGCCTAGAAGCTCGGACTACGAGGAGCAAGGCGGCGTAAAGCTACCCAGCTACCGCGGCGACATCATAAACGGCTTTGAATTTAACCCTGATGCCCGCGTACCCGATCCAAACCGCATGATCGAGGCGTATTATCAAAGCGCATCCACGATGAACCTGCTTCGCGCCTTTTCTCGCGGCGGTCTAGCCGATCTTCACGAGGTAAATCGCTGGAACTTAGGCTTTATCAAAAAGCCCGAGCTTGACGCTAAATACGGCGAGCTAGCTAGGCAGCTGAGCCAAACTCTAGCGTTTATGGGGGCTTGCGGTATAAACGCCTCAAATACCCCAGCGCTTAGCGAAACTAAGGTCTACACCTCGCACGAGGCGCTTTTGCTGCCGTACGAGGAGGCGCTCACTAGAGAGGATAGCCTCACCGGCGACTGGTACGACTGCTCGGCGCATATGCTCTGGATCGGCGAGCGTACTCGCGGCGTAAACGACGCTCACGTGCATTTTCTAAGCGGCGTTCATAATCCTCTTGGCGTCAAGATCGGGCCAAACGCTACCGCGCAGGACGTCATCGCGCTCGCAAATGCGCTAAATCCAAAAAACGAAGCGGGCAGACTAAACGTAATAATTAGAATGGGCGCAGATAAAATCGGCGAGCGACTTCCGAAAATCCTACGCGATATAAAGAGCGAAGGCCTAAATATCGTCTACAGTATCGATCCGATGCACGGCAACACGATAAAAGCCGCAAACGGCTACAAAACGCGCGAATTCGACAAAATTTTAAGCGAAGTTCGGAGCTTTTTTGAGATACATAGAGCAGAAGGTACGCATGCGGGCGGCGTGCATCTAGAGATGACGGGTCAGGACGTGACCGAGTGCACGGGCGGATCGTTTAAGCTAAACGAAAACGATCTCGCGCACAGATACGAAACGCAGTGCGATCCGCGCCTAAACGCCGACCAGTCGCTAGAACTAGCGTTTTTGATCGCTGAGTTTTTAAAGAAAATTTAGCTTTAGCAGGCGTAAATTCGGTAAAATTTGAGTCCTTTTATAAATTTGTAAAATTTAGTAAGACTCAAATTTGGCTCGTAAATTTGTGGAATCCAAACGAGTCAAATTTGCTCACGCCCGCCTTTTACCTTTTAAATTTGGCCGCTTTTTGCGCTTTTAAATTAAATTTGCCCCAAATTTCGCGAATTTCTTAAAATTTAATCCAATTTTCGCTACATTAATGAAAAATTATCAAAATCGGAGAAAATTAATGAGCGATGTTTACGATATTATCGTTATCGGCGGCGGTCCTTGCGGTATCGCGACCGTCGTAGAGGCTAGGGCGAAAGGATTAAAAAAAGTCTTGCTTCTCGAAAAGGGCGATAATCACAGTCAAACGATACGTAAATTTTACAAAGACAACAAGCGCGTGGACAAGGAGTACAAAGGTCAAGACAGTACCATTCACGGCATCGTGTCCTTCGAGGACGGCACGAAAGAAAGCACGCTTGATTATTTTGATAAGCTGCTAGACCGCGACGAGATAGAAGCAGTTTTTAACTCCGAGGTCGAAAGTGTGAAAAAAAAGGACGATTTGTTTTTCGTGCACACCGCAAAGGGCGACTACAAGGCCAAAAACGTGATGATAAGCATCGGTAAGATGGGACGTCCGAACAAACCCGATTATAAAATCCCACCTTCGCTAAACGGAGTCGTAAATTTTAATCTAAACTCCTGTTCCAGCGGCGAAAAGGTGCTGGTCGTCGGCGGCGGAAACTCGGCCGTAGAGTACGCTATCGAGCTGTGCCAATACAACAAAACTACGCTAGCATACCGTAAGGATAAATTTAGCCGCGTAAACGACGTAAATTTAGCCGCTCTTTGGGAGCTGGAGAAGGCAAATAAGCTAAAAGTCCGCCTAAATCACGATATCACCGAGATAGAAAACGAGTCAGGACGCGTGAGGGCGCACTTTTCAAACGGCAAAATCAGAGTCTACGACAGAGTCGTCTACGCTATCGGCGGCTCGACCCCGGTGGATTTTTTACAAAAATGCGGAGTAGAGCTTGACGCGGATAAAGATCCTATCGTAAACGAGCACTACGAAAGCAGCGTCGGCGGGCTGTATATCGGCGGCGACATCGTGCTAAAAAACGGCGGATCGATAGTGCTAGCGCTAAACCACGCGCATAAGGTAGTTCAAAACATCAAGGAAAAGTAGAGTTGAGAGCGTTAAATTTAGTCTTATTTTTTATCTGCGGTTGCTTGCTTACGCTTGGCGGTTATTATTTGTATTTCGAGTTTTCTAAACAAGGCGGCGACCAGAGCTCAAAACAGCTCGCCGTGCAGGTAATGAATGTCGAGGAACTGCCTAAAGACGAGCTTGCGCAGGCTAAAGACGATAAAAATTTAACCCCGCAAAATCGCATTTCGCCAAATTTGATAGATGAAAAAAATTTGGACGCAAACGATACCGACGCGCCCGTTTCGGGAAACGAGTCCGAGCTAAGAGAACAAATCCGCGTTCTGCGCGCGCAAAACAAACTCCTATACGATGACAACCTCGATCTAGTTGGTAAAAATCTAGAGATAACAAATCAGCTAAACGAGCAAAAAGCCGAGCTGGAAGCTAGACGAAAGCAAGCCGCCGGCGCTAACGACAAACAGCGCCTAAGCGCGATCGATGAGCTAAATAAAAAACTAGCCAAAGCGCAAGAACAAAACGAGAAAAATAAAAATTTAGAGCAAAATTTAACCTCGCTACGAGCAGAGATAAAAAATTTAAAGGCTCAGCTTGAAAAAAAGCAGAGCGAATTTGACGAATCAAGCGCTAGAACGCAAAACGAAAATCAAAATGCGCTAAAACGGCTAGAAGCTCAAAACGACGCGCTAAAAAACGAAGCGCAAACTAGCAAGGCAAAATTTGAAAACGAGCTAAAAGCAGTAGCGGCGGAGGCGGCGAAACTAAAGAACGAAAACGCAAGGCTAATGAGCGAAATAGGGCTAAAAGATAGCGAGATAAAGAGGGTTTCGAGCGAATTTAACGCTCAAATTTCATCCCTACAAAGCTCCAATAAAAATCAAATTTTATCGCTAGAAAAAGAGCTCAATGCGGGCAAAAGAAAAATAACCGAGCTTGAAGCAAGTCTTAAAATCGCAAACAAAAAGGCCGAGTCAAAAGATAAACTAAAAGCGGTAAACGACGAGCTAAACACGGCAAATAGCGAACTAAACGCAAAAATAGAAAAACAAGCGCAAGACTTTGAAAAAGAATCGCAAAAGCTTTTAGCTCAAATAGACGGACTAAAAATAGAACTCGAAAATGCTCGTCAAAGCGCGATTAGCGCTCAAAACGACTATCAAGCCAAAATAGACGAGCTAGTAGAGCAATCGGCTAAAAAAGACGAGCTTTTGCAAAAATCAGACGCCAAAATCTCGGAGCTAAACGAATCGCTAATCGCCCAAAAAGAGCTGCTAGCAGACGAGATCGCCGCCGGTAAAAAAAATATCCAAAACTATAAAATTTTAAACAATAAAATCACTGCTCTAGTCGATGAAAATCTAAAATCAAACGAGAGCTTTAAAGAGCAAATAAACGAGCTAACAAACCAAATAGCAAAAAAAGACGAGGAGATAGCGGAGCTAAAAAAGCAAGCGCTAAACGAGGCGCAAAACCTAAATCAAACAAAGGAAAATTTAGCTAAAACCAGCGCGCAAAGAAATCTCGCAAAGGGCGAAGTGGCGCAGATACTAACCAAAAACGAAGAGCTAATGAGCGAAAACGAAAACCTAAAAAAGATAATTCAGCTAAATTTTAGAGCCGAAGTGCCTAAAAAGGTAGTTTTCATCGCCTCCGTCGAGTGCACGGATATGAGCGCGGGCTCGGATAAGCCTACGCAAACGTGCAAAAATAAAGTAAGCGACTTTTTGCAGAGCTATAATTCAAATTATTATTTTGAAATCACGCCGATAGTGAGCCGCGGTAACTTTATCGCCACCTCAAAAGTAGCTAAAACTATCCCTCAAGACGAACTTGAAAAGATCGATTCGTATGCAAATTTCGGTATCGGCAAGGAGCGCGCCAAGGTCGCCGGAGAGCTGATAAAAGATGAATTCGGCGACTTTTCGCGCATATCTTACAGCAACGACATAATAACATCCGAAGATAAGCAAGGCTTTGTCATAAAGGTCTATAGATGATAATCACTCAGCCCAAAAACGGCTACCGCTACAACAGCGATACGATGTTTTTGTACGACTTTATCCGTGAGGGCGGAGTGTGCGGCGAGGTACTAGACGTAGGCTGCGGTAGCGGGGTTTTGGGACTGCTTTTAAAGCGCGATTTTCCTAAAATTTCGCTTAGCTTGCTTGATATTTTAGAAGCTAACGTAAATTTAGCCGCCGCAAACGCTAGCCAAAACGGCATTGAAGCCGAGTTTATAACGGCTGATTTTGCTAAATTTAAGAGCGAAAAAAGATATGATCTCATCGTCTCAAACCCGCCATTTTATCACGACGGCGCGAAAAAAAGCGAGAACGATCATCTGCGCACCGCTAGATACAGCGAAAATTTGCCCCTTAGAGAGCTTGTAGGTAGGGCAAATTCGCTCCTAAAGCCGCGCGGAGTTTTTAGCTTTTGCTACGACGCTAAGCGCCTAGCTGAAATTTTATTTTGTTTGAGCGAGTTTAAATTTACGCTTGCTAGGCTTTGTTTTGTGCATCCAAAGGCGGATGGTGCGGCAAATTTAGCACTCATCGAGGCCAAAAAAAGCTCAAAATCCTTAGCTCAAATTTTGCCTGCGATTTTCGTTTTTGAAGGCGGAGTTTATAGCAAAAAAGCGGCCCAAATTTTTGCCGCGGCAAATACGCAAAGCAAGGACGCGGAGCAGTGAATTTGCTAAGACAAAATGGCTTTAGTTATGAATTTGACGCTAGCGAGTGCGAGCTGTGCGGCGGCAAATGCTGCACGGGAGAAAGCGGCTATATATGGATAAGCTCGGCGGAAATTTCGGCGCTAGCGGAGCATTTAAAAATAAGCGAGGGTGAGTTTAGATCGAGGTTTTTAGATAAATTCGGATATAAATTTAGCCTCAAAGAAAAGCCCTATGAGGGCGGATTTGCGTGCGTATTTTTTGACGAAACGGCAAAAAACTGCTCGGTTTACGACTTTCGCCCGAGCCAATGCCGCACCTTTCCGTTTTGGGACTATTTTAAGGATAAAATCAATGAATTGGAGAAAGAATGTGCGGGAATAAGGCGATTTTAAAATTTATTTTGGCGGCCTTGCTTGTTTGTTTTGCTACCGCTAAAGAGGACTTTGACGAGAATTTATACGTTATCAAGGCGCTAATGGCGGTCGAAAACGCTAAGCACGACGAGGCGACCGAGCTTTACGAGCAGCTTTACGAAAAGACTAAAAACACGGACTATCTAAAAGAGGCGCTCAGGCTCGCGTTTTTTTCTAAAAACGTAAATTTTAAAAGCATTTTAGCGCTCAGCCAAAAGGTGCTAAAAGACGACGTGGACGTGCTTCGCATACAGGGCGCAAATTTGATGAGCGAAAACAAACTAGACGAAGCCGCAAAAATAATGAAAGAACTCGTCAAAAAAGAGGACATTTCTAAAAACCACGTCATGCTCTCTGCCGTTTACTCGATGCAAAACGATAACAAAGCCGCTCTAGGCGAGCTAGAGCGCGCATACGAACTAGATAGGAGCGTGGAAAATCTACTGCGAATAGTCGATCTTTTATACAATAAAATGAACGATAAAAAAGAGGCGATCAGATACCTAGAGAGCTCGCGCCGTATAGACGGCTGCGAGGTCGAGACCTGCACGGCGCTAGTAGATATCTATGCACAGGACGGCCGCTACTCCGATATGATCGATGTTTACGAGGGGCTTTATGAAGCGACGAGAGAAAAAAACTATCTCGAAAAGGCGCTTGGCGTCTACGTCTATCAAAAAAACTACGACGGTGCGATCAAATTTTTGCAAAAATACTCCTACAACGACGATGCTTTGATGGATCTTTACGCCGCGACGGGGGATTTTGCCAAGGCTTATAAAAAGGCGCAGGAGGCCTTTGATAAGAGCTTTAATCTCGAATATCAAGCCAAAATGGCGATATATCAATACGAAAGAGACACAAACAAACAAACCAAAAAGATAGATCAAGATAGCCTAAAGCAAGTCATAAATAACTTTGAAAAATCGGCCGTAAAGCTAAATAATGCGCTATATCTAAACTACTACGGCTACCTACTCATCGACCACGATATAGACGCAAAAAAGGGGATAGATCTGGTAAATAAAGCCCTCGAGCTAGAGCCGGGATCGGTGTTTTATCTAGATTCGCTAGCATGGGGATACTATAAGCTAGGCGAGTGCAAAAAGGCCGACGAGATAATGCGGCAAACTCTTCATAACGAGGAATTTGTAAATTCGCCCGAAGGCAAAGAGCACATAAACGCTATCAAAGAGTGCCTAAAAAAGGGTAAAAAATGATACTAGATCAGATAATCGAACGAACGAAAGAGGACTTGGCGCTGCGAAAATCGCAAACGCCTTTTGAAAAGCTGCAAGAGCTCGCGGCCAAAAATCCTCGCGAGATAAAAGACGCGGTAAAGGCGCTAAAAAGCAGCTCAGACGAGCCATATCGAATCATCGCCGAGGTCAAAAAAGCAAGCCCTAGCAAGGGGCTAATAAGGCAAAATTTCGCGCCGGTAGAGATAGCCAAAGAGTATGAAAAAGGCGGCGCAAACGCCATCTCGGTTCTAACCGAGCCGCATTTTTTTAAAGGAAATTTAGAGTATCTAGTCGCTATCAGACAGGCAAGCTCGCTGCCGCTACTTCGCAAGGATTTTATCATAGACGAGTATCAAATTTTAGAAGCGCTCGTTTACGGAGCCGACTTTATCTTGCTTATCGCAAAGGCTCTTAGCGCGGGCGAGTTAAAGCGGCTGCTTGATTATGCGCGCTCTTTAGGGCTTGAGGCACTAGTGGAGACGCACGATGAAGAGGACGTAGAAAAGTCAAATTTCGCACGCGCAAAGATAGTCGGGGTAAATCACCGAAATTTAAGCACGTTTGAGATGGATATGAGCCTTTGCGAGAAGCTGTTTTCTAAAATCAAAAATGTAAGCGTCATCGTCGCCGAAAGCGGTATCTACGAGCATTCACAGCTAAAAGAGCTTCATGCGCAAGGAGCCGACGCGTTTTTGATAGGCGAGCATTTTATGAGGCAAGAGGACTTGGCAAAAGCCGTAAAAACCGTAAAGGAGGGCTAGGATGGATCACATTTGCGCGCCGTGGAGGAGCGAATATTTCGGTAAAAAGGAGCAGGGCTGCGTCTTTTGCAACGTCGTAAATCATCCCGAAAAAGACGCGCAGACTGGCGTTTTGTTTCGCGCGAAGCGGTGTTTTGGGATCATGAATCTCTACCCGTATACGCCGGGGCACTTTATGGTGATACCTTACGCGCACGCCGATAATATCGAGAGCCTAGAAGAGCAAACTTGGTCGGAGATGAGCGCTTACGTGCGCGAGGGCGTGAAAATTTTAAAACGCGAACTAAACGCGGCGGGCGTAAATATCGGGATGAATCTGGGCAAAGCAGGCGGTGCTGGTATCGCAGAGCACGTGCACTATCATCTAGTGCCGCGCTGGAGCGGAGATACGAACTTCATCACGTCTATCGCCGAGGTGCGCGTAAACGGCGTGCCTTTTACTCCGCTTTACGAGAAGCTCAAAGCCGCGTTTGCGGACGTTTGCTTTAATGAGCGGTAAATTTATTTTTACCAAATTATTTTTTGGTAGAATTATCAAAATTAAAAGATATTGAGGCATACGATGAGATTTATTTTGCCCATATTTTTGTCGTTTTCTTTTGTTTTTGCAGATTTTAGCTGCGATGATGCTTTGGCCGAAAAGCAGCGATTTTTCTCTCAAAATTTAACATTTTCGGGAGAATTTGAGCCAAACTGCAATGACTCTATCCTGGGGATAAAAGAGGCTCAAATTTTACTCTCGGCCGCTCAAAAGATCCGCTCCGAAAGCCTTGCTTGCGTCGGAAATTTGGCGACTAAAAATTTAAACGAGTTTAAATTTAAGATTTTAAAAGCCTCCTATGCGCCCGAAATTTACGCAAAAGAGCTAGAAAATCCCGATGAATACGAAAAACTCGTATCGCAAAACAGAGCCAGACTTCGCTACTGGGGACATCAAAGCCTAAGTAATTTTACGGTTTTTAAGGACTTTAACAAAGACTACAACGCCGCTCTTGAGCCGCTAGTAAACTACTACAAATCAAATTTCAAAATAGACGAAGGCAGCGCGATTTATTACGCTTCAAAGGTTGCAAACGAGTTTTTAAAATTTGCCGCCGCGACTTTGCAAAACGGCGATATGGACGAGTTTGCGAGAAAGGTTAGCGACCCGACTTTTACAAAATACGGCATAAATGAGGCGATATATTCGGGCGCCGTCTCGCAAAGCTCGCTGCAAAACGCCTTTAACGCCGCGCTTCTTTACGAAAAAAGCGAGGACGTGATAAGAGAGTTTTTGCGCGCGGGGGTAAATTTAAACTACGGCTTTGAGAGTTCTCTGTTTTTCGCGCTTAAAAATTTAAATAACGTAAAGCTCCTAGTTTCTAGCGGAGCGGACGTAAACTACGAAAATCTGCTCGGTATCACTCCGCTTTTTAAGGCCGTGCAGCTAAACGATATAAATTTGGTCAAATTTCTGCTCAAAAACGGAGCGCTGGTAAACAAAAGGCTGATAGACCTTAGCACCAAGCTTGCCTATAGCTCAAATTTGAGCGTCCAGCTGCCAAGCTTCGTGAAACTCTGCGATTTTGACGCGACGTCAAAAAGCGTACTGATGAGCGCGGCGGGGGCGGCGGACGTGGAGATATTACAGCTTTTGGTAGATAACGGCGCGGACGTGCAGGCAGTGGATGATAACGGACTAAACGCCCTAGACTACGCGATCATCGGTAAAAAAGAGATCAACGCGCAGTATCTAAGGGCGATGGGGCTTGAGTCAAATTTGATCACCGAATAAGGAGAAAATATGAAAGGAACGGCTTTTATCACGGGAGCTACGTCGGGATTTGGCGAAGCGATAGCTAGGGCGCTAAGCCGCGAAGGCTACAAGATCGTAGCGCTCGCTCGCCGCAAAGAAAGGCTCGAGGCCTTAGCTAAGCAGCTTGGAAATACGCATATCATCGTTGCCGACATCCGCGATAAAAAGGCGGTTTTTGACGGCGTGGCAAATTTGCCGCAGGAGTTTGGCGACATCGAAGTGCTCGTAAATAATGCAGGTCTAGCGCTGGGACTTGAAGGCGCGGCGGAGACTAGCATCGAGGATTTTGAGACAATGGTCGATACCAACATCAAAGGCCTTTTATACTCGACCAAGGCCGTTTTGCCCCTCATGATCGCGCGAAAGAGCGGCTATATCTTTAATCTAGGCTCGACCGCGGGCGCATGGCCGTATCCTGGTAGTCACGTTTACGGCGCGAGCAAGGCGTTTGTAAAGCAGTTTAGCAGAAACCTACGCAACGACATCCGCGGTACCGGCATACGCGTGACCGAGATAGCTCCGGGTATCTGCAAGACCGAGTTTAGCGAGGTTCGCTTCGGCGGCGATAAGGCTAAGGCCGACGCTATTTACGAGGGCGTGGAGTACATCACCGCTGAGGATATCGCGCAGATAGTGCTAAACTGCCTAAATATGCCTCACCGCGTCAATATCAACGTAGTCGAGGCGATGGCGACGCAGCAGACTTGGGCCGGGCTTTTTATAGAGAAAAAGTAGGCTTTGCAGTCAAATTTACGGATTTTAGGATTAAATTTAGCTGTTTTTGGTCAAATTTAACCCTAAATTTACGCCTGATCGCAAATTTGAGTAGCGGAAGCTGGGTTACATTTGCTTTGCCCCAGCCTGCTCAAGCTTGAAACAAAAATCTAAATTTAACTTTCTTTCGTGCAAATGACGCACGGCGCGCTAAATATCAAATTCTGCCGATAAATCAAAGCTAAAATTTCTCTCAAAATCTAAACTACGAGCAAATTTAAATTTGGAGTTTGGCGCCATTTTAAGCAAATTTTCTCCAAAAGCTTCATTTTTAACATAAGATTTTAATAAAGGGCTAAAATTTTTGACCGATAAGCGAATTTAAAACAAAAATTTAAGCCGCATTTAGCTAAATTTACGCCTTAAATACCGACCGATGGCACGCGGGGCGGAAAATTTGATTAAACCGACGAAAAACAAAAAGGAGTTTTTGATGAAAAAGATTTTATTTTTGTCGCTTTTGCCGATCTTGGCGCTGGCCGTAGATCCCGAAGTAGCGAAAAAAAATGCCGAAATTTTCGGCATCTGGACGCTCATACCGCCCGTGGTGGCGATAGTTTTGGCGTTTATCACCAAAGACGTCGTTTTGTCGCTGTTTATCGGCGTTTTTAGCGGGACGTTTCTCATAAACGTTATGGACTCAAACGTACTTTATGCTTTTGTTAAAGGGTTTATAAATATCGTACGCCGAGTGGTGGATTCGCTAGCAGATAGCTGGAACGCGGGCATCGTGCTTCAGGTGCTTTGTATCGGCGGCGTAGTCGCGCTCATCACCAAAATGGGCGGAACCAAAGCCGTCGCGCTGTGGTTAAGCAAAAAAGCAAAAACAGGCGTCTCGGCGCAAATTTCAACCTGGGTAATGGGGCTTTTCGTCTTTTTCGACGACTACGCAAACTCCCTCATCGTGGGGCCGATCATGCGACCGATAACGGATAAATTTAAAGTCAGCCGCGAAAAGCTAGCATTTATCATCGATGCTACGGCCGCGCCGGTTGCCGGGCTAGCGGTCATTTCGACTTGGGTCGGGCTTGAGATCTCGCTGATCAAAGACGGCTACGGTCAAATCGGCGTAACGAATATAAATGCATTCGGCATATTTGTCGAGACGATGCCTTATAGATTTTACAATCTTTTCATGCTATTTTTTATCGTCTGCACCGCATTTATGGGGCGAGAATTTGCAGGTATGCTAAAGGCCGAGCGCAGAGCCAGAGTGGGCGAGCTACACTCGGGAAATACCCGCATAGACGATGTCGAAGACAAAACTCTAGAGCCCAAAGAAAATATCAAACTACAAAGCTCAAACGCCGTAGTGCCGCTTTTGGTGCTGATTTTAGGAGCGTTCGTTAGTTTTTATTTTAGCGGATTTAGCGCGCTAGAAGCGGATGCGAGCAAGGCGGCGGAGTTTGCGCTAGTGCAGGCCGCTCCGCTTTCGTTTCAGGCGTTTCAGTCTACTTTCGGCGCTGCCGATGCGTCCGTGGCGCTATTTCAGTCGGCTTTACTGGCTACGGTAGTAGCGATATTTATGGCCGTTTATAGAAAAATTTTAACCGTGCGCGAGGCGATAGAGACCTGGGGCAAGGGCTGGAAAACTATGATAACTACGATCATCATCTTGCTTCTTGCGTGGTCGCTTAGCTCGGTTATCAAGGAGCTTGGCACGTCTAGGTACCTAGTCGAACTACTTTCGCAGTCTACGCCAAAGATCGTCCTTCCGGCGGCTATTTTTATGCTGGGTTCGTTTATCAGCTTTTCTACCGGAACCAGCTACGGCACGATGGGTATCTTGATGCCTCTTGCGATACCGCTAGCTAATGCAGTCGGCATTCACGGTGGATTAGAGGGCGACGCCTTGCACGCTTATATGATAGTTAATATCTCAGCCGTTTTAACGGGCGCGATATTCGGCGATCACTGCTCTCCGATCTCGGATACCACGATACTTTCGTCTATGGGTGCGGGGTGTAACCACATCGATCACGTCCAGACTCAGATGCCTTACGCGCTTACGGTTTGCGCGGTTAGTATTTTTGCTGGATATTTCCCGGTCGCACTTGGCCTAAGCATCTGGATAGTGCTACCGTTTGGGCTTTTGATTACGGCTTTGGTTGTTAGACTCGTCGGGCAGAGGGTTTAAATTTGCCCGGTAAATTTTGTAAATTTTTAGGAGAATGCGGTAGTTGCACTCTTGATATGCCTTATGAGGAGCAGGCTGAGTTTAAAAAAGATCTCATAAGGTGCGAATTTGAGCCGTTTTACCGCGGAGAATTTGAGTTTTTCGCCTCGCAGAGGGCCGCTTACCGCACGAGAGCAGAGTTTGGGATCTGGCGCGACGGCAAGGAGCTAAGATATACGATGTACGGCGCTAAAACTAGGCGCATCATGATAGATCAGTGCCCAAAGGTAGCCGCTCCTATCGCAAATTTGATGCCGCGTTTGCTTGAAGCGATTATGAAAAATCAAATTTTAAAGGAGAAGCTCTTTGGCGCCGAGTTTATCTCGTGCGCGAGCGGGATACTGGCGACTCTGCTCTATCATAAGCGTCTGGGCCAAGCCGAGCAGGGCGAGATAGAAAATTTAGTGCGCAAGCTTGCCGACCTGCGCGTAACGATCGCTGCAAGGGCAAAGGGGCAAAAGCTGCTAAGTAATGAACTAAATTTAGAGGACCGCCTAAATATCGGCGGTAAAATTTATAAATTTACATTTGGCGACGGAGCTTTTATCCAGCCAAACACCGCCGTAAACGAAAAGATGGTCGCATGGGCGAAGGGCTGCGTAGAGCGCAGCACGGATCTACTCGAGCTTTACTGCGGACACGGCAACTTTACCGTCCCTATGGCGGAAAAATTTAATCGCGTTTTGGCGACCGAGATATCCAAAAGCTCGATCGCAAATGCTCTTAAAAACTGCGAGCTAAACGGCGTAGATAATATCAAATTTTTGCGAATGAGCGCCGAGGAGCTAATGAGCGCGTTTGGGCGCGAACGCGAGTTTAACCGCTTAAGAGAGCTTGATATCTTTAGCTACGACTTCTCGCACGTTTTGGTCGATCCGCCGCGCGCGGGACTTGATGAGAGCGTGATAAATTTCATCAAAAACTACGAAAATATCATCTATATCTCCTGTTCGCCGCAAAGTCTAAAACGCGATCTAGCGCAGCTTGCCGCGACGCATGAGGCGGTTAAATTTGCCGTCTTTGATCAGTTTGCAAATACCGCTCACATCGAGTGCGGCGTGCTTTTAAGGAGTAAAAATGCCTAGCGAATTAAGGCAAATTTTATCCTCCGCTAGAAATATCGCGGTCGTGGGCCTTAGTCCTGATGAGAGCAAGCCTAGCAACGAGGTGGCGAAATTTCTCATCGAGCGCGGCTTTAACGTATTTCCCGTCTATCCGAAATTTGATGAAATTTTAGGGCGCAAGGTTTATAGAAATTTGACCCAAATAGACCAAGATATCGACATCGCTGTGATGTTTAGAAAGGGCGAGTTTGCCAGCGAGCTAGTAAAGGACGCCGTCAAAAAAGGCGTAAAAACGCTGTGGCTACAGCTGGGCATAACAAACGACGAAGCAGGAGCGGTCGCTCGCGAAAACGGGATAAATTTCGTGCAGGATAAGTGTATAAAAATCGAGCTTCAAAGGCTTGATTTAGGCTAAATTTGACAGCAATGCGCGATTTTGAGGTAGCGCCGTAAACGTAGCAGATAACGGCAAAAACGAAAATATAAATAAAAATAAAGAAAACGTAAGCAAAAATACGGTAAATAAACGCGCGAGCAAAAGCGACGAAAAGTAAAATTTAAACAAAAACGAAAGGCTAAAATGATCTCTCTAAATAAAATAATCCAAGCCAAGCGCACGATAAGCGGCTTTGTATACAAGACGCCCTTTGCCTACAGCGCGAAACTAAGCCTCGCAAGCGGCGCACTCATCTATCTAAAAGAAGAAAACCTCCAGCGCACCGGCGCATACAAGATCCGCGGCGCGTATAATAAAATCGCAAATTTAAGCCCAAACGAGCGCAAAAAAGGCGTCGTCGCAGCAAGTGCGGGCAATCACGCCCAAGGCGTGGCTATCTCGGCGCGCGAGTTTAAAACGCCTGCTACCATCGTGATGCCCGAGTCCACGCCGCTTTTAAAGGTACTAGGCACCAAAGATCTAGGTGCTGAAGTCATCCTAAAGGGCGATAACTTCGACGAGGCCTATGCCTACGCCGTAGAGTACGCCAAGCAGCAGGGCATGAGCTTTATCCATCCGTTTGACGACGAGTACGTGATGGCCGGGCAGGGCACGGTGGGGCTTGAGATGCTTGATGATCTGGCCGAGCTTGAGACTATCATAGTACCGGTTGGCGGCGGCGGGCTAATCAGCGGCATATCAAGCTGCGTAAAGCAGGTAAATCCCGATATCCGCGTGGTCGCGGTGAGCGCAAAGGGCGCGCCTGCTATGTTTAACAGCTTTAGCGCTAAAAAAAGCATAAACTCAAAAAGCGTACGCACGATCGCCGACGGTATCGCGGTTCGTGACGCGAGCGAGACGACGCTGGCAAATATCCTAGAGTGCGTGGACGAGTTCGTGCAGGTCGATGATGAGGAGATCGCAAACGCGATTTTGTTCCTGCTCGAGACGCAAAAGATCGTAGTCGAGGGCGCGGGCGCGGTCGGCGTAGCTAGTATCCTGCACAACAAGGTCAAATTTAAAGCCGGTGAGCGTATCGGCATCGTACTAAGCGGCGGAAACATCGACGTGCAAATGCTAAACGTCATCATCGAAAAGGGTCTCATCAAATCCCACCGCAAGATGGCGCTGCAAATCACGCTGATCGACAAACCAGGCGCACTCATGAGCCTAACCGATAGCCTAAAGATCGCAAATGCCAATATCGTAAAGATCGACTACGACCGCTTTTCTACGAGCCTAGAGTACGGCGACGCTAATATCACGATCACTCTGGAAACCAAGGGCAAAGACCACCAAGAGCTCATCAAAAAAGTGCTTAGGGAGCATGATTTTAAATTTATTCAGGTGTTTTAGGCGGTTAAATTGGAGCTCAAATTTGCTTGCTAAATTTGCAGCAAATTTGAGTCAAATTTAAACCCGTATCTTAAAGGTGCGGGTTTTGCCAAACCGCACCCGCTCTAAAAGCTCGCTAAATTTAAATTTACGATCCGAATTTATGCCGATACGAAACAACCAAAAGCTCAAATTTAACGATTATTTTAACGAATTTCGCTAAAATCGCCTTTTAAAGGAGCAAAGATGATAGATGTTACGAGCTTTATTTTAGCAATTTTGCTAGCAATTTGCGTATTTACGATTTTTAGATTTAACAAAGCCTTAAAAACCGCGCAAAAGCCTGCTACTACGCAGATTAGCACCGAGATATCGCAGCTAAAATCCATCGGCGAGCTATCCGTTTTTCAGGTCTACAGCAAAGAGATCGTGACTAAGACCGACCATGCATTCGGCACCTTCGGCAAGGAGTATCTGCGCTGGCTGGTGAGTGAGAAAAAGCTCTCGATGATATTTGAGTTTGAGATAAACTTCATCTACGACCTAACGAGTCCGCGCCTAGAGATCGTAAACGTCGCAAGCGAGGAGTATCTTATTAAGATGCCGCCTTGCAAATACAAATTTTCGATCGCGAATATGAAATTTTACGACGAGAAAAACGGCAAATTTATCCCGTTTTTATTGCCTGATTCGCTAAACGGATTTTTCGGTAGCAGCTTTAGCGAGGAGGATAAAAACAGGCTCATAGAGGAGGCGCGCGCCGAGGTCGAAAAGATGTCGGTGCGCCTGATAAATCAGCTCCAGTCCAAGATTCACAAATCCGCGCGCGACACGCTAGAGGCGATCGCAAAGAGCTTCGGGGCTAGGGCGGTGAGATTTGAGTTTAACGACGAGGGCGAGCAGGTCAAGCTAAATCTGCAGAACGTGGCGTGAGGGCAAGATGGCATTTATAAAAGCGCTTTTGATAGGTAAAGCAAGACAGTACGGCAGCGTGGCGGCTACGGACGAGCTGGGCAAGGCATGGCACTCGGCGATATTTAAAAATGCCCAAACGGGCGAAATCTACGCGGGCGAGCTTGGCTTTGAGGGCGACGAGGTGGCCGACACTAAGCATCACGGCGGCGTAAATAAAGCCGTGTTTGCAAATTCGCTAGAAAACTACCCCGCGTGGGAAGCTTATCTGGGTCTTAAAAATTTACCGTTAGGCGCGATGGGCGAAAATTTGACCGTTAGCGGGCTGGATGAGACTACCGTAAACGTAGGCGACGTGCATAAAATCGGCTCGCTAGTGCTACAAGTAACTCAGCCTAGAAAACCGTGCTTTAAGCTCGCAAAACGCTGGGGGAATGCAAATTTGGCCAAAGAGATTTTTGCCACTGGATTAACCGGCTGGTACTACAAGGTGCTTGAAAACGGGTCGTGTAAGGCCGGCTGCGAGGTAGAGATCTTGCAAAAAAACGAAAATGCTCTAAGCGTAATGCAGATAAATAAACTGTTTTTAAATCCAAGCGAAAATTTGGATTTGTTGCCTAAATTTAGAGCGCTAGAAGCGCTGCCTGCAAGCTGGCAGGACGATATAAACAGACGCCTAAACGGCTCATACAGCACGGCTTTTATGGAAAAACTTTGAAAAAACTGCAAAAATTTGCCAAAAAGCTTGACAAATAAGGTAAAAATATATATAATTACCTTTCTTTTTTACAGACATTGGGGTATAGCCAAGCGGTAAGGCAATTGGTTTTGGTCCAATCATTCAGAGGTTCGAATCCTCTTACCCCATCCACTCAAATTTCATCGCGGAGTAGAGCAGTGGTAGCTCGTCGGGCTCATAACCCGAAGGTCGGCGGTTCAAATCCGTCCTCCGCAACCAAAACTAATTTTTCTTCATTTACTCCAGAGAAAATTGTTTATGAGCTTTAATCTTTCAAAAATTTTAATCGTTTTGTTGTTGTTCTTAATCGTTTTGCTGGCTTTAAAGCTATTTAAAAAGCAAAAAATCAAACAAACTAGATACAAAAGCGATAGCGGCTACATTGTAAAAAGTCGTGCTGAGCTGATTATTGCAAATTGGCTATTTTATAGAGGAATAGATTTTATCTACGAAAAGAAAACTCCGACAAAAGAACGCGTAATTAGTGATTTTTACCTGACGCATAGCAATATTTATATCGAATTCTGGGGCCTTGAGACGCCGCAATATTTAAAAAGAAAAAGTAAAAAAATCAAAATTTACAAGAAATACCGCCTAAAACTCATCCAGATGGATGATTGTAGCCTACACGATCTAAATGCTTTTTTTGCCAAAGAATTCAAAGAATTTAAATCAAATTAATTTTTACGCTTAAGATAAGTTAAAACCCTCAAATTTTTTCAAAGAAAGTACGAGCATAAGGGCTAGGACTTGCTACTACGAGTAGTAGTAGGAGGTAATATAGATATTGTTAAGTTCCTTTGGGTCTAAATTTATATAAGCTTTTTACTAGTTTGTTTTTTTAGAAGGTAAAATACAGACTATTTTTGCTATTTTGTATTGAAAACTGTAATTTTCAAATAAATATTTATATCTCTTTCGTATTGCTTTAATATTTTCAGCAAATACCGAAAACAAGGTCTTTTTTAACGTTTTACTTTTTGAATTAAAACAATTTATCCGTTAAATTTCATGCTAAATTTAACGGATAATTTTTATGCTTATTTTGCTAAATATTTTGCTTGTTATCGTATGTTTTTTGAGATGATTTTTGAAGTAATTAAGTTGATTAAAAATGCGAAAATAAAATAGAGCTTTTTTAAGCAGCCCTATTTTTTATGTTTTTTAGGATAGTCAAAAAACAGAGCCTTTGCACCGTGTTCTTTTAGTTCTTTAAAGCTACCGTCAAATTCGATGCAAAAGATGCCGCAAGTCGGGATATTTCCGATAGCGGCGTCGCTTAAAAGCTCGCAAATTTCAGTTATAGCGTCGTTGTGAGCTATGACAAATACGCTTTGAAATTTGTCGTCAAGCTCTCTTACAAAAGTCAAAAGGTCATGCGTCTGGGCTCCGTATAGCTCGTCTTTAAATTTGATTTTCTTCTTAAATTTGACTGCTTCGGCTAGCTTTTGAGCCGTTTTGGCGCAGCGTTTGGCGGGACTGGCAAATATCGCATCCGCCTTTACCTCGTGTTTTTTTAGCCGTTCGCACATCAACGCTAGGTCTTTTTTGCCGCGCTCGCTTAGATCGCGCTCAAAGTCGTTGCTTTCGCCCTCTTCTACGGCTTTCGCGTGCCTGATAAAGTAGATTTTTTTCATTTATACCACCTTTCCAGCCTTTGATAGATTTTTTATGTGCTCGATCTCTGCCTCGCTAAAGCCTGATTTTAGGCGCGCGCTAACGTTTAGCTCGCGGGACTGCAAAAATGCTTTAGGGTAGATTTTTTGTACGATTTGCGCGTAGATTTCGGGGCTTACGCCCTCTTTTTCGCAGGCAAATTTAAACCAACGATCGCCCTTTGAGACGTGCGAGATCTCCTCGTCTAAGATAACTTGCAAAATTTCGCAAAGCTGCGCCTTGCTCCCGTCTTTTTCGCGCTCGGTTTCCAGCTTTTTTAGCATAAAAGCGTTTGCGTCAAGGCCATTTGCCTCCATGTATCTAGGCAGCACCGCCATGCGCTCGAGTAGCGACGCAGAGGTATTTTGCAAAGCGATAAAAAGCCCGTCGTGCACGGCAAATTCGCCGTATTTCACGTCAAATTTAGCCATGTGATCCTCAATCATCTTAAAGTGCCTGATCTCATCCTGTGCGACCTCTAGCCAGTCGTCATAGTAGGCTTTTGGCAGAGTTCGGAAGCGATACGCCGCATCTAGCGCGATATCTACGGCACTGTATTCGATATGCGCGATCGAGTGAAGGAAGGCTTTTTGCTTGTCCGCTTGCTTTTTGCCGCCGATTTCTCTCATCGCTACGACCTCGCAAAATGCCGCGTAGCTTGGGCGCTCGAGCGGTTTTATCTCGTCAAATTTATCGCCCTCTTCTATTTGCGCGTCAAATTTACCGGCCTTGTATTCGGCGTAAAATCGTTTAAATTTGTCAAATTTAAGCTCCTTGTCGCCGCACTCTAAAATTTCCCAAATTTGATCGAAAAATCTCATTTTATCACCTTAAATTTTACCCCGAAATACCCTAGCGCAAAGCCGATGATATGCGCGTACCAGGCGACGTTTACGCCCATGGCTACGGGTGCGAAGCTCATTAGCAAGATAGCGATTATTAGCCCTTTTCTGCTACTCGCGTCCAAAAACGCCAAAACTCCTAGCAGCATGCTGATTGCGCCGCTAGCTCCTACTAAATTTATAAAAGTTCCGCTAGTTTTAAACATAATATAAATATAAACAAAACTAAACAGCGAAGTCAAAACGCCTCCGATGCAGTAGATGACGGCGAATTTTTCGCTGCCGTAGCACCGCTCTAGAAGCGATCCAAACTGATACAAAACAGCCATATTCATCAGCAGATGGGCTAAACTTGCATGCATAAACATCGAAGTCGCCGGCTGCCAGACGTAAAGCCCGTCCGTGAAAAACATATTTAGCCCAAGCGTCGCGTTAGTGCCGCAAATGCCGCAATAAACGGCAAAATATACTAGACAATTTAACGCGATGAGCGATATCGTAGCTTTCAAAAACGGCTCCTTTTTAAAGGCTTTATCATATAAAATTTAGACATAAATTTAGCTAAAAATTAACCTTACCAAAGCCGGCGAATCTGTTTGACGTTAGGCAAGTGGCGTCGCCGCCTTTGCACGCTACGATGTAGGAGTTTACCTCTTTGCCGCCTATTTTATGGCTGTTTTTCTGAAATAGATTTATAAATCCGCTTTTGTTTTTGCCTCTGGTATTATGCATAAATCTTATAGTTCCGTCGTCCTCTATGCGGTCTATGATGCCAAGGTGGGTTATGGTTTGTTTGTTTTTGCCTTTGGTTCGACTCGTGGTGTTGTTAAAAAACACCAAATCTCCGAGCTTCGGGCTTGTTTGCGAGATCAAATTTCGCTTTTTGTAAAAATTATAAATAGCTTGAGATTTCGATCCGTTTTCGCCGTAAAATTTGAGCAAATTCGTCTCTGAAAAGTAAACGTTATTTATATTTTTATTTACGAGCGAGACGAAGCCCGAGCAGTCTCCGCCGTCTTTTTTGCCCAAAAAGCCTTGCATAAAATTTGAAAGAGCTATGCCGCCTAGATCGTTAAATACGTCTTGCTGAGAGTTTAAAAATCTCGCGTTTAAAATCTGTCCGCTTTGATCGGTCGGGTAAATTTTGGGCGCATCGTTCGCGCACCCGCTAAAAATCAAAGCCGCAATCGACGCAAGCGGTAAAAAAATGGTAAATTTCATTTAAATAATCCTATTTTATATTTAAATTTCAAGGCGAAGTATCTTGTGATAAATTTAAATGTTTCGACGAAATTTTCGACCGAAGATAGAACATAATAGTTCATCGAGGGAGAAAATTTCTAGATCATTTAAATTTACCCAAGAGACAAGCCGTAGAGACGAGCCGCCTAAAATCAAGATTATATAAATAAATCGGTAAATATCGGCATAAATTTAAATTTATAAGCTAAATTTTACTATACTTTGGGTTTTATTTAAGGATTTAAGAATATGTATTATCTAGAAATCGAAGGAAACGCGAAACTAGGCGGCGAGGTCGCCGTAAGCGGTGCGAAAAACGCCGCCCTGCCCCTCATAGCCGCGGCTCTAATCATAAAAAACGACGTGACGCTAAAAAATATGCCAAACGTCGCAGATATAAAAACATTGGCGACGTTGCTCGTAAATTTAGGCGCAAAATGCGAATTTACGGACGATCACACTCTAAAAATCAACTCAAATTACGTTAGCTCCACAAAGGCTAACTACGACATCGTGCGTAAAATGCGCGCCTCTATCCTGGTTCTTGGCCCGCTGCTAGCTAGGTTTGGCCACTGCGAGGTGAGTTTGCCCGGCGGCTGCGCGATCGGACAAAGACCGATCGATCTACATCTAAGCGCGCTCGAAAAGATGGGCGCAAACATCGAGATAAAGCAAGGCTACGTCGTAGCCACGGCGCCTGATGGGCTAAAGGGCGCGCAGATCGTGTTTGATAAGATCACGGTAACTGGCAGCGAAAACATCGTCATGGCCGCCGCGCTCGCTCACGGCACGACGCATCTGATCAACGTCGCCAAGGAGCCCGAAGTGGTGCAGCTTTGCGAAGTTTTAGCTGCAGGCGGTGTAAAAATCGAGGGTACCGGCACGGACGAGCTCGTGATCGAGGGCACGGATAGACGCCTGCTGGACGTCGGCGAGATAACGGTTATCCCCGATAGGATTGAGGCCGGGACGTATCTTTGCGCCGGAGCGATCACGAACTCGCAAGTAACTATCGCTAACGCCAATGCCGCGCATCTGCGAGCCGTGCTTACTAAATTTAACCAAATGGGCTTTGAAACCGTCGTGGACGACGACAAAATCACGATAATGCCGGCTAAAAACGTAAATCCCGTCGAGATCGTGACGACGGAATTTCCGGGATTTCCGACCGATATGCAGGCGCAGTTTATGGCGCTATCGCTCGTGGCAAACGGCGTTAGCACGATCGACGAGAGGCTTTTTGAGAACCGCTTTATGCACGTTAGCGAGCTCACGCGCATGGGTGCCGATATCCGTCTAAACGGCCACATCGCGACGATCTACGGCGGAGGCGAGATAAACGCCGCAGACGTGATGGCTACCGATCTGCGCGCAAGCTCTGCCCTAGTGCTAGCGGCTCTTGCAGCAAACGGAACTAGCCGCGTGCACAGAATTTATCACCTAGATAGAGGCTACGAGGGGCTAGAGCGCAAGCTGGCGGCTCTGGGCGCAAAAATACGCAGGTTGGAGGAGTAAAATGACGCTAGAGCTTGCTCAAAATTTGATCCTAGAAAAATCTAAATTTGACGGCTGCGGCGAGTTTGCGAGCCTTGAGCGCGCGACGGGCAAAATTTTAGCACAGGACGTCGTTGCCGTTAAAAATTTGCCATCCTTCGACAACGCCGCGATGGACGGCTACGCGCTTAAATTTGACGATTTTAACGAGCCGTTAAGCGTCGCGGCAACCGTGCTGGCGGGCGATGAGGCTGAAATCGCGCTAAAAAAAGGCGAATGCGTAAAGATAATGACGGGCGCAAAAATGCCGACAAACGCCGACACCGTCGTACCTTTTGAAGACGCTATTTTGCAGGACGGCAAGCTCTCGCCGCAAAGCAAAGTCAAAAAATTTAACGCCTTAAGATATAAGGGCGAGGAGGTCAAGGCTGGCGAAATTTTGCTAAGAAAAGGCGAAATTTTAACGCCCGCAAGAGTAATGATGCTAGCTGCTCAGGGCATTTACTGCGTCTGCGTAGAGCGCGAGCTAAGAATCGGTATATTTTCAAGCGGCGACGAAGTGGTCGAGCCGTGGCAAAACGCTAGCGAGGAGCAAATTTACAACGCAAATGGCGCCGGTATCGCATCTTTGCTTCAAAGCTTCGGCTTTGCTAGCTCGTACGCAGGCATTATTAAGGATGATCTAGAAAGTACGACGCATGCGCTAGAGACGGCTGAATTTGACGTCATCATAACAAGCGGCGGAGCGAGCAAGGGCGAGGCTGATTTTATGAAAACGGCGCTTTTAAATTTAGGCTTTAGCGAGCTTTTCGACGGTGTAAATATCCGCCCCGGACGGCCGAGCAAAGCGTTTATAAAAGATAAAAAAATCGTCTTTATCCTACCTGGAAATCCGATGGCGGCGTTTTTGATGTGCTTTTTGCTAGTCGTTCCTTTTTTAAAGGGCACACAGCTTGAAAAATTTGACGCCGCCCTAAATCAAGACGTAAAAATAAAATCGGGACGCCAAAATATCGTGCTTGGTAGCTTTTTGGGGGGCAAATTTAGCGTGACGGATAATAATAAATTCGGTTCTGGCATGATAACTCCGCTCATCAAAAGTAACGCCGTTTTGGTAACAAGCGAAAGCCTCGGCGAACTAAAAGCGGGCGAAATCGTAAAAATTTTGAAATTTTCTTGACAAATGAAAACGTTTTTGCTAAAATTGCGACTTCTCAAACGGTGCGGGAATAGCTCAGGGGTAGAGCACAACCTTGCCAAGGTTGGGGTCGCGAGTTCGAATCTCGTTTCCCGCTCCATTTTTTTCTTACTATTTTTTCCCATTTTTTTATTTTCTTCAGATTTAGCGCTTTGGCCGATGTATTGCGTTTCAAACGGCAAAATCACGCTTGCGGACTTGGGCTTTACGGACAAAAGCGACGAGATTTTAAATTTAGGCGAAAACAAAGCCGCAAAAATAAATTCGCAAGATTTAGCGGAAATTTTAAAAAAGCGCGGCGTAGAGCTTGAGGACAAAAGCGGCGGAGAGACGGTATTTGTAAAAAACTGCGACGCGTTAGCTCTCGTGCAGCGCGCGTTTTTGCAAGAGGTTACGAGCGAGTTTAAGGGACTGCAATTTGTCAAATTTCCGCTTATCGAGCCTCAAAACGAACTTCCTAAAAATTTCCACGAATACAAATTCGATAAAATTTACGTAAATAAAATCAATCCAAAAGGCAGCTTTAGAGCCGGTTTCGTCGCACCAAACGGCTCGCAGCCAAGCGTATTTTTTAGATACGAAATCAGTGCTAAAATGCCGGTTTTAAGGGCTACTAAGCCGCTTGTGACGCGCCAGATGCTAGGTATCGGGGACTTTGCAAAGGACTGGGTCGAGCTTGGCGAGTTTAGCCCCGACATGATGAGCAACGCGCCAAACGCGAGGCTAGCGGCCAAACAAAACATAAAAAGCGGCGAAGTGTTGCGGCTACGGCAGTTTACCCCGCTACCGCTCATAAAAAAAGGCGAGCGCGTCAATGCGGTGCTTAGCGACGGGGCGCTTAGCATCATCGTCGAGGTCACGGCGCTAGAAAACGGCAATCTAGGCGAAACCATCAAGGTTAAAAATAACGACAAAAATGTCTTTAGCGCGCAAATCGTCTCAAAAAAACAGGTGATGATAAGATGAAAATTTTTCTAGGTATCAGCGGCGCAAGCGGCGTAAATTTAGGGCTAAAGCTCGCCAGCGAGATAGCAAAAAGAAGCGAGATACATCTGTGCGTGAGTAAAAACGCAATGAACGTGCTAGAAAAAGAGCTAAATTTTACGGATTTTTTTTATAAAAACGGTGCGGCGGGTTTAAAATTTAACGCAAACCAAAATAGCGCCAAATTTGACGAAGGTCGCGAAGACGCAAAATTTGCAAATTTTGGCTCCGCTCAAGGCGAGCTAGATTTTGGATGCGGAGACGAAAGATCGCAAAACCAAAGCGGCAAATTTGCGGATAATGCGCAAGATTTGAGCGATAATGGTTTAAAATTCGCAGGTTTGGATAACTGCGGCTTTAATAATGCAAACTGGCAAATTTGTAAATCTAATAGCGGCGAAAAAAACGCAAGCCCTAACGGTGAAATAGCAAGCAAATTTGACGACCGTAAATTTCAAAAGCAATGCAGCATTGATAGAAACCGCGTTCAAAAAGACGCCAAACAAGATGAAATTTATCAAATTTGGCAAGATCTGCAAAATCGCGTCGTCATCCACGATGACTCTGATCTGGCTGCGGCTCCAAGCTCGGGCTCGTTTGGCATAGATGCTACTATCGTCGCGCCCTGCTCTATCAACACTCTAGCCAAAATCCACGCAGGCTTTGCCGATACGCTGATAACTCGCGCTACCGCAGTCGCGCTAAAGGAGCGAAAGAGGCTTGTTTTGGGCGTTAGAGAGATGCCGTTTTCTACGCTGACGCTTGAGCATGCGGCAAAAATCTCCGCTCTTGGTGCCGTTATTGCGCCGCCCGTTTTGGGATATTATTCGGCTCAAAATAGCCTCGAAGATATGGAAAATTTTATCATCGGCAAGTGGCTTGACCTGCTAGACATCAAACACCGAATTTATCAAAGATGGTCGTAAGCGCGCAGTCAAAAATCAATATTTATCGTTAAATTTGACGTAATTTGCTTAATTCATCTAAAATATATGCCGCCTAGCTTTAACCGGTTTGTATTTAATTTTATATAAACATCGTTTATAATGCTTTAGACTGCCTTAAAGCCGCACATCTTAATGCGCAAAAAAGTTGCGCCGTTTGCATTGCGGCATCGTTATCTTAAATAGCCGCAACATTTCGCGCCTTTACCGCCCTATTTTTAAATTTTAAGCGCCTAAAATCGCTCAAAAAGCCGTATTTTAGGCAAAAAGCTGTAAAATCAAGTCCAAAAATATCCTAAGGTTAAAAATGAAATCCTGTATCTATCCCGGCACCTTCGATCCCGTCACAAACGGCCATCTAGACGTCATCAAACGCGCGATAAAGATCTTTGACGAGGTCGTCGTCGCAGTAGCGGCCAGCGAGAGCAAAAAACCGCTTTTTAGCTTGCAAGAGCGCGTCAAAATGGTTAAAATTTCAACCGCGAATCTAAAAAACGTCGAGGTCGTCGGATTTGATAACTTACTCGTGGATTTTGCTAAGAGCCGAGGTATAAACGTCGTTATACGCGGCCTTCGCGCGGTTAGCGACTTTGAGTACGAGCTGCAAATCGGCTATGCAAACGCCGCACTTTGGGATGAGCTTGAGACCGTTTATCTGATGCCGAGCCTCCAAAACGCCTTCATATCAAGCTCGATCGTGCGCTCGGTTTTAAGCCACGGCGGAGACGTTAGCAAGCTGGTTCCAAGCGAAATTTTAGAAAATTTAAAGGCGGCTCGCGACTAAATAAAACCCATAAATGCGGTAAAATTTGATGTTTTTAGACAGTTTGGGTATAAATTTGCGTAACTTTTGCGTTAAAGCTATTTTTGACGCATTATTTAATGTATTTTAAATTAAAATAAAAGCACAAGGTATGAGGTTGCGCAAAAGCCGCTAAAGATTTGCTTTGGGGAAATTGGGTTGTAAATTTGGCAACAAACGCGAGTATATCGCTTTGCGCTTTGGGTAGAAAAGGCTAATAGCAATTAAATTTATAGCAACGAGAAATAGCTAAACTAATTAAAATTTGGAGATAAAATGACTGAGCAAATGAGTGAAATAAAAAATCTACGCAGGCTTTTTGAAAACGCGAGTAATGACTATTTAGCCCTAAAAAACAAGGCTGAGGCGCAGGTCGTAAACAGGCGCTGGGCATCTACTAGCTATATAAATTTAGAGCCGTTTTACTTTGAGCTTCACGGTTTTTCAAGGGGTAAAATTTTAAAAGAGTCGCCCAAAAATCTAGCAGATGCCTACGACTACGGATTTGACGCGCAGGAGCGGGTGGTTTTGGTAAAACAATACGCAGACGAGGAGCGATTTTACGAGGATTTTTATTTTTACGGACAAGACGAGGTTTTGGGCTATAGATTTGATTATTACGACAAAAAATGCGTGAGCGTACAAAGATATGTTTATGAGGGCGGTTTGTTAGTTAATATTTATTCTGTATTTATAGATAACGGATACTGGATTGAAAATTTTATTTACCCAAATGCTAAACTAGCGCAAAAGCAGTGGCGCGGCATAGACCGGCTCGGAGCGAAAATAGACCGCGACTATTTTTATGAGTACGACGAACTAGGCAAGCTAAATTCGATAACTTTGGAGGGAGGCTACGTCTGCTATAAAAAACCGGATAAAAAAATGAGCTACAAAAAGCTATACGAATTAGCCGCACAAAGGCTGCTGTCCGCGCTAAAAGAGACGATCAAAATGCACGCGCCGAGTCAAAAACTTTACTGCATAAATTTAGCTTACGACGGCGAGGCTTCATTGCCGCCTATTATCGGCTTCGGTACGCAAAAGCAGCGCGAGGAGCTTTGCCGAGAAGATAAAAGCCTAATCATCTGGAACGTCGCTGATTACGAATTTAGCGCCGAGATAAACGAGGATGACGAAACGGCAAAAATCTTTGGCCTTTTTAATCAAGAAACGCAGCTAAACGATAGATATTTGCAGGCTAAAAAGCTAATTTTAGAGTGTGCAAAGCAGCTAAAAGCAGATATTTGCGAGCTTGAAATAGACGCGACGCCGGATTTTGTTATCGTAGCTAGCTATCACGATTTAGGCGATTTGCGTAAAAATTTTAAGGCGATAAACCCTGAACTAATCAGCGAATATAAAGGATTGATTTAAAATTATATTTAGAATATTTTTATATTTTGTTAAAATTTGGCGCAAAAATCTTGCGGTGTTTTTATGCGGTAGAAACAAAATCGCCCTAATCTGGTTATGTGTTACGCGCTTTAAAAGCCGCTATTTAGCTATAAATTTGTAAAATACTGCTCAAATTTAAAGGCGAAAAATGTACGTGATTTTTGAAGGTATCGACGGCGCGGGCAAAAGCACCCAGATAGCGCGGCTGGCGGCTGTTTTCCCGCAAGCCATCGTAACCAAAGAGCCCGGCGGCACGAAGCTTGGCGAAAATTTGCGCGAGATTTTACTAAAAGAAAATGGTCTAGATAAAAGGGCTGAAATTTTGCTATTTTTGGCCGATAGAGCCGAGCATTCGGGCAAGATAATAAAACCTAACTCGGATAAAATGATTTTTAGCGACAGGGGTTTCGTTTCGGGCATGGCTTACGCTCTGGCGGGCGGAAATTTTAGCTTTGAAGAGCTTTTAAGCTTAAACAAATTTGCCTTACAAGGAAATTTTCCGCAAAAAATAGTATTTTTTAAAGCGGACGAAAGCACGCTAAGATCGCGCCTAGGCTCGCGCGCGCAGATGGACGGCATAGAGGCTAGAGGATTTGCGTATCTACTAAGAGTGCAGGACGCGATGGAGGAAATTTTGCAAAAACTAGACATCCGCTACGTCACGATCGATGCCGCCATGGACGAAGAAAAAATAACGAATTTGATAAAGGAGTTTATAAATGATTAGCGCATTAAGGGGGATGAAGGACGTTTTGCCGCCGCAGTCGGGACTTTATGAGAGGATAATCAAAATCTGCGAAGAGGTCGCGAAAAACTACGGATACGAGTTCGTGCTGTCTCCGCACCTGGAGCAAACGGCGCTTTTTCGTCGCAGCGTCGGGGAAAGCAGCGACATCGTGGGTAAGGAGATGTATCAGTTTGAGGACAAGGGCGGCAACGACGTTTGCCTGCGCCCTGAGGGGACGGCGGGAGTCGTGCGTGCATTTATCGAGGCTAAATTCGACCGCGCGGGCGGCGTGAGACGGTACTTTTATCACGGCTCGATGTTTCGCTACGAGCGCCCGCAAAAAGGACGTTTGCGCGAGTTTCATCAGTTTGGCTGCGAGTGCTTCGGCGAACCTAGCGTTTATGAGGATGCGAGCGTTATTTTGATGATAAACGAGATTTTCTCGCGCCTGGGTATCAAAACCAAGCTACTTATAAATTCGCTCGGAGACGCCGCTAGTATGGGCGCATACCGCGAAAAATTGGTTAAATTTTTAGACGAGCACGAGGGTCAAATTTGCGAGGACTGCAAGCGCAGAAAACTCACAAATCCTATCCGCGTGCTAGACTGTAAGGCCCAGAGCTGTCAGAAAATTTACGAAAACGCGCCGCTGATAATCGGCAGCCTAAACGACGAATGCGCGGTCGAGTTTAAAAAGCTGCAAGAAATTTTAAGCGGCAACGGCGTGGAATTCGAGATAGATCCAAAACTCGTGCGCGGGCTTGATTATTACTGCAAGACGGCGTTTGAGTTCGTTTCAAGCGAGATCGGCGCAAAGAGCGCGGTCGCAGGCGGCGGACGCTACGACAGGCTGGTCGAGTACCTAGGCGGCAAGGCTAGCTACGGCGTGGGCTTTGCGATGGGTATCGAGCGCATAATGGAAATCTTAGGCGGCCGAGAGAGCCAGAGCGCAAGAGGCGGCGTATATATCGGCGCGATGGACGCCGATGGCGTAGACGCGGTCTATAAAATAGCGATAAATTTAAGAAAAAGCCTCCCGGTTCTTGTGAGCTATGAGCCTAAAAAACTACAAAAGCACCTAAACGCCGCAGATAACGCTAACGCTAGAATTTGCCTTTGCGTCGGCGAGGACGAGCTAAAATCAGATAAAATTTGGCTAAAAGATCTGAGCGAAAAAGCCGAAAAAACGCTTGATTTGGTTGATTTGGAGACGGAACTTAAAAGGATTTTAAATGTATGATTACGGTTTAAATTTGTGGGGAAATAACAACTTCATCGTCGAAAACGGTAAAATTTGCGTCAATACCGGCTCAAAGCCCGCCATCATCGACATCGTAAAAAGTATCAGAAGCGAAGGCTACCGAGGCCCGCTATTGCTGCGCTTCCCTCACCTCATACACAAGCAAATTTCGCAAATTTACAAAAGCTTTGAGAGCGCGAAAAACGAATTCGGCTACAAAGGCAGCTTTAACGCCGTCTATCCGCTAAAAGTAAATCAATATCCGGGTTTTGTAAAAAACCTAGTCCGTCACGGCCAAAAATACGGCTACGGGCTGGAGGCGGGCTCAAAGGCCGAGTTGCTGCTAGTGATGGCGTATAACAACGAAGGCGCGCCGATCACCGTAAACGGCTTTAAAGATAAAGAGATGATAAACATCGGCTTTATCGCGGCCGAAATGGGACACAACATCACGCTAACGATCGAGGGACTAAACGAGCTTGAGGCTATCATCGCCATCGCAAAAGAGCGTTTCGCGCCAAAGCCAAACATCGGTCTGCGCATCAGGCTGCATAGCAGCGGATCTGGTATCTGGGCTAAAAGCGGCGGCATAAACTCCAAATTCGGCCTAACCGCGACCGAGCTAATCGAAGCAGTAAATTTGCTAAAAGAGGCGAATTTGCTCGACCGGTTTAATATGATCCACTTTCACATCGGTTCGCAAATCACCGAAATCCACCCGCTAAAAAAGGCTCTAATCGAAGCAGGAAACATCTACGCCGAGCTGCGAAAAATGGGCGCGAAAAACCTAAAAGCTATAAATTTAGGCGGCGGACTAGCTATAGAGTACTCGCAGTTTAAGGAAAACTCGAGCCGAAACTACACGCTTAGCGAATACGCAAACGACGTGGTCTATCTGCTAAAAACTATGGCGACGCAGCGAAACGAAGTGGAGCCTGATATCTTTATCGAGAGCGGCCGCTTCGTTTCGGCTTCGCACGCCGTGCTGGTTGCGCCGGTTTTGGAGCTCTTTAGCCAGGACTACACCGAGGAAAAGCTCGTACTAAAAAAGAAAAATCCTCAGCTAATCACCGAGCTAAACGACCTGCTAAGCACTATAAAACCGTCAAACGCGATAGAGTATCTGCACGACAGCATAGATCATATGGAGAGTATACTCACGCTGTTTGATCTGGGTTACGTCGATCTGCAAGATCGCTCGAATGCTGAAATTTTAACCCACCTAATCATAAAAAAAGCGGCTAAAATCCTCGGCACCAAACAGCACAACGCCGAGCTTTTAAAGCTGCAAGAGGAAGCACAGGAGCGTTATCTCGTAAATTTCTCTCTATTTCAGTCGTTGCCTGATTTTTGGGGTTTAAAGCAAAATTTCCCTATCATGCCGCTTGACCGCCTAGACGTGCGCCCTACCCGCTCGGCGTCGCTGTGGGATATCACGTGCGATTCTGATGGCGAAATAGGCTTTGACGACGAGGAAAATCCTCTGTTTTTGCACGACGTAGACGTGGAACAAGAGGAGTACTTTTTAGGATTTTTCCTAGTCGGAGCGTATCAGGAGGTGCTGGGTATGAAGCACAACCTCTTTACCCACCCGACCGAAGCTACTATCGAGATAAACGAGAATGGATTTGAAATCTCGCACTTATTAGAGAGCCAATCGATCCTTGATATCATGGAGGACCTTGACTACGACGTCTACGAGATCCAAGACATCCTAAGCGAGCGCATCGAAAAATCAAAGCTCGTAACCGACTCGCAGCGCAAGCAAATTTTAGGCGAAATGTATCTGTTTTTAAACGATAACGGTTATCTAAAAACTATATCTTAAATTTAATAAAGGAGTAAAAATGCTATCAAAAAGGGTTCAGGTGCTAGGCGAGAGCCTAACCATCGAAATCAGCACCAAGGCAAAAGAGATGAAGGCCCGCGGCGAGGACGTGATCAGTTTCGGCGCGGGCGAACCGGACTTTGACACGCCAGAGATCATCAAAAACGAGGTAAAATCCGCCCTAGATAAGGGCTGCGGCAAATACACCGCCGTAGCTGGTACGCCCGAAGTAAGAGAGGCAGTCGCCGCAAAGCTAAAGCGCGACAATGGCCTAAACTACGCGCCAAATCAAATCATCACTAACGTCGGCGCCAAGCACTCGCTTTTTAACGTATTTCAGGCGCTAATCGACGAGGGCGACGAAGTAATCGTACCAAGCCCGTACTGGGTGAGCTACCCGGAGATGGTCAAATTTAGCGGCGGCAATCCCGTTTTTATCGAAACTAGCGAAAAGACCGGCTTTAAAATCACTCCCGAACAGCTAAAAGCGGCGATCACTCCTAGAACTAAAATTTTAGTCTTAAACAGCCCTTGCAATCCGACGGGCGCGATATATAGCCGCAAAGAGCTGGAGGCGCTGGGCGAAGTGTTAAAAGGTACGAAAATCATCGTAGCTAGCGACGAAATGTACGAAAAGCTAAATTACGAGGGCGAATTCGTCGCGACCGCGGCAGTGAGCGAGGATATGTTTAACCGCACGATCACGATAAACGGCCTAAGCAAATGCGGCGCGATGCCGGGCTGGAGATTTGGCTACATGGCTAGCCCATTTAAGGAGCTAAACGCCGCGGTAAACAGGCTACAAAGCCAAAGCACGAGCAATATAAACTCCCTAACGCAAGCCGGCGCCATCCCTGCGCTGCTCGGCAAAGCCGACGAGGACATCGCGTATATGAAGGGCGAGTTTAAAAAGCGCCGAGACCTGGGCGTTGAGATGATTAACGCTATACCGGGACTTAGCGTGCTTAAGCCTGACGGCGCGTTTTATCTTTTCATTAACTGCTCCGAGGTCGAGCCTGATAGTATGAAATTTTGCAAAGAGCTGCTAGAAAAAGCCAAGGTTGCCGTGGTGCCCGGCGTTGGTTTTGGTATGGACGGATACTTTAGGCTGTCTTTTGCGACCGATTTAGAAAGTATCAGAAAAGGTATCGCAAGGATCGGCGAATTTGTAAAAAGCTATAAAAAATAGCGTAAATTCGGCTCAAATTTGACGCGGCTTAAATTTGCGGCGTCAAATTTGGAATTTTTTTTTACTTCTGCTAAATTTGACCCTCCCCTTCATCTCAAATTTTTTCACGTTAAAATTTAAGTCGCCTAAATTATTTGAGAAAATCAAAGCTATGAAAACAAAATTTGAAAAATGGTATTGGCTGTAAATAACGGTTTTGTGTATAGCGACGTGAATAAAAAACAAGACCGGAGAATACAGAGGATTTCGCAAAATTTACATGAAGCTGCGCGCGATCGTTCGGATAGAAAATCACTGGAGTATGAAACGCAGGGGGATTTGACTGATTTTAAAGAGGATATTTGTAGTAAGAACTGCAAAAGTGAATTTTTTAAATACGAATTTCAGCATTTTGCAAGCGAATAAAATTTACAAACTTTCATCCAAATATTCAAATTTCTGCTCAACGTTCATAATCACTTCGCAGTCACAGTATCCGCCCTGCTCTTCAAGCCACGCAAGCACGCTCAAAACGTCTTTTACGCACAAATTTAAGAGGATTTGCTCGGTGAGTTTTAGGCTGCGATCACAGCCGTGCGCGTGAAGCTCGGCGTCCAAAAGCTCAAAAGCCGTACAAATTTATCCCCTGGCATAGGCAAATTTTGTCTAAATTCGGCTAGTTCTTTTTCTTTTATAGCTTTTAAAATTTCTTTTCTTTTGTTTTTTTCTATGGATTTTGCGTTCAATTTTACGCCTTTGATAGTCAAATTTGACGGCTACTGTGCAACAGCCGTCAAATTTTAGTTCTTCTTAAAAAATCTCGCGATCTTAGCTTGCAGTTTGAAAAAGTCGGCCAGCTCCATTATCGGATATGCACCCGCATATTTTTTACCGCCAGCGATATCCTTTGACACGCCGCCGCGCGCGGCTATCTGGGCGAAGTCGCCGACTTTTAAATGTCCCGCAGAGCCGCTTTGTCCGCCCATCACGACGTTGCGTCCAAGCTTGGTCGAGCCTGCGAGCCCTACCTGAGAGACTAGTATCGAGCCGTAGCCTATCTCGCAGTTGTGGCCGATTTGCACAAGGTTGTCGAGCTTGGCGTATGCTTTTACGACCGTGCTTTCAAACACGCCGCGGTCTATCGTCGTGCACGCACCGATCTCGACGAAATCCTCTAAAACGACGTTGCCGTTGTGGTAAATTTTCACGTGTTCGCCCGTTTTCGTGTGCGCGTAGCCAAAGCCGTCGCTACCGATGACGGCGTTTGCGTTGATGCGGCAACCGTTGCCGATAACGGTATCGTTGTAGATTACGACGTTTGGATGGATGACGCAGTTTGCGCCGATTTTTACGTTATCGCCGACGTAGGCGCCCGCCATCACGAGCGTATTATCGCCGATCACGGCGCCAGAGCCCACATAGACGTTTGGCATTATCTTTGCGCTTGGCGAAATTTGCGCCGGCTGCGGCTGGGATGCTAGAAGTTCTTTTGCGAAATACTCGCTCAAAATAGCAAAGGCAAGATGCGGGTTTTCCACCACTACCGCCCTACTTTTCGCACCGACGAGTTCTTTTAAATTTGACGCGACCAAAATCGCGCCCGCCTTTGAGCCCTCGATAAATTTAGCATTTTTCTCGCTATCGCAGTAGCTAAGCTCGCTGGCTCCAGCGTTTGAGATCGAATTTAGAGCTGTAATCTCTAGCTCCTCGCCGCTAAATTCCAGTCCTAAAATTTTATAAATTTCGCTTAGTTTCATTATAGGTCCATTAACACAGAGCCGCCGCGCACGACGTCTGTTGGGTTAAATTTTTTGATAGCTTTGAGGAAATTTTCTATCCTGCTCGCGTCGTCGCTAACCATGACGACGATGTAGTTTTCGTTGGTGTTGGCTACGATGCCGTTGTAGGCCTTTAGTATCGCGTCTAGTCCGCCGAAATTTTCGCTAAGCGGGATTTTAACCAGCGCCATTTCTTTTTCGACGAATTCGCCGCTTTCGATGACTTTGTAGGTCGGTATTAGCTTGTGTAGCTGCTTTACGATCTGCTCGAGCACGCGCTCATCGCCGCTAGTAACGATGCTGATACGCGAAAGCTCGGTGCCTGGGATCGGTGCGACCGTGAGCGTGTCGATGTTGTATCCGCGCCCCGCAAAAAGCCCGGAAATGCGCGATAAAACGCCGTGCTCGTTTAGCACGATGACTGAAATCACTCTTCTTATGCTCATTTTTATTCCTTGCTTTTTAAGATCATATTATATATCGCTGCGCCCGCAGGAACCATCGGCAGTACGTCCTCAAATCTATCCACGCGCACGTCTAGCATCGCCGTTTTGCCACAGGCTATCGCTTCTTTTAGCGCGGAGCAAAACTCGTCTTTCGTGCGGCAAACAAAGCCTACCGCGCCAAATCCCTCCGCGATTTTTACGAAATCAGGCTGCAGGCTAAGGTCGGTCGAAGAGTAGCGCTCGCCGTAAAAAAAGGTCTGCCACTGGCGCACCATGCCTAGGAAGTTGTTGTTTAAGATAACGTTAATGACGGGCTTATCTATCTCGGTGGCGGTCATCAGCTCTTGGATGTTCATTAGGATCGAGCCGTCGCCGGTGAAATTTACGACGATGTCTTCAGGCTTTGCTATCTTTGCTCCGACTCCTGCGGGTAGGCCGTATCCCATAGTCCCCTGGCCTCCGCTAGTTATCAGCTGGCGCGGCCTATCAAACGGATAAAACTGCGCGACCCACATCTGGTGCTGGCCGACGTCGGTGGCGATCACGGCGTCTTTGCCGGATTGCTTTAAAATTTTAGCCGTTTCGCGTACGACCCACTGCGGCTTTAGGACTTCGTCGCTATCTTTGTAGTCTAGCGGATTTAGCGCGCCATATCTAGCCAATATCTCGCGCCACGCGGTCAAATTTTGCTCGTTTACGGTTACTTTTTCCAGCATCTCTTCTAGGACGAAATTTAGATCGCCCACGATCGGGAAGTGCGCATTTACGATCTTTGAGATCGAGCTAGGATCGATATCGACGTGGATGATTTTGGCGTTTTTGGCAAATTCGCTTAGCTTGCCCGTCACGCGGTCGTCAAAGCGCACACCTAGCGCGATGATTAGATCGGTTTCGCTCATCGCCATATTTGCCGCGTAGCTGCCGTGCATGCCGACCATCGAGAGTAGATTTTTATCCTCGTGAGCTAGGACGCCAAGCCCCATCAACGTTTCGACCGCTGGGATGCCCGTCTTTGCGCTAAATTTACGCACTAGCTCGCTAGCGTTCGCCGCTACGACGCCGCCTCCTAGATATAGTAGCGGACGTTTGGCCTCTGCGATGACTTCAAGCGCCTTTTTGATCTGTTTTGCGTTGCCTTTGTAGGTCGGTTTGTATGTGGGCATCTTTATCTCGGTCGGGTAATCAAAATCCCCGACGGCCGCGGTTATATCCTTTGGGATATCGACGTGAACGGGCCCCGGGCGTCCAGAGCGAGCAATATAAAAGGCCTCTTTTAGGATGCGCGGCAGCTCCTCGATACTGCGCACTAGGTAGTTGTGCTTCACGCACGGGCGAGAGATGCCCACGGCGTCGATCTCCTGAAAGGCGTCCGTGCCGATAAGCGAGGTCGGAACCTGGCCGCTGATTAATATAAGCGGGATGCTGTCGGAGTATGCGGTGGCTAGACCCGTGACCGCGTTTGTAAAGCCCGGGCCGCTCGTTACAAACGCCACTCCGACCTTGCCGCTAGCGCGCGCGTAGCCGTCTGCTGCGTGCACGGCGGCTTGCTCGTGACGCGTCAAAACGTGCCTGAAATAACTCTGCTTGTACGTCTCGTCGTAGATGTTTAGCGCCGCGCCGCCGGGGTAACCAAAAACCGTATCTACGCCCTCTTCGCGCAAGGCTTCCATCACCATGCGCGAGCCAGAAATACCTTTTATCATCTGTATCGCCTTTTGATAAATTTGACCCCGATTATACAGCTTTAAGGTTTAAAAAGGCGTAAAACCGGGCTTAGAATCTGGAATGTGCTTTGAATGGGCTTAAATTTGAGTAAATTTGTGAGCGAAATTTAGAAAGGCGTAAATTTGGATAATTTTTTAAATTTTACGCGCCGAGACCCGTATCTTTAAGATGCTAAATTTGGTTTTGTCAAATTTAAGATTCTCTAAATTTTTTAGTTTTTCTTTTTCTTGGGAGGCGGAAGGGGTTTCTACTTACGAAGCGTCGCCCCTTCCGCCCCCAAACCCCCACCTACCCCACTGCACGTGAGATGTGGCGACATAGCTTTGCTTGCGCAAAGCGTCGCGGGTTTTCAATTTGCATTTTCAGAGTGCGGGTCTCGGTGGATAAAATTTGAAGCAGAAATTTACAAATTTGACTTCAAATTTGAATTTAGAAATTAAGGCGAAGTATTTTGAGATGGATTTGAATGTTGTGCGGAAATTTTCGTCCCAAGACTAGACATATAGTCTGTCGCAGGGCGAAAATTTCAAACTCATTCAAAGACACTCAAAAGACAAGCCAGCCAGCTAAGCATAAAAAAGCTTAAAAAGGCCAGATCGCCTCCATAAGCTTCGTCCCCCACGGCTTCCTCGTCGCCCTATCCACGTCGCCTTCGGTTTTATATAAGATTTTGGCGTCGGCGATGTAGCGCGAGTCGATCTCGTTAGCGTTTGAGATGTCGTACGGGCGGATCACGCCGCTAAGCTGCATGATCTGCTTTTCGCCGTTTATGAG
>CAURYE010000006.1:0-91131 GCA_963529235.1 uncultured Campylobacter sp. | reverse complement strand
GGCGACCGAAGGCGTTTCGCGCGGCAGGCTCGGCAAACGCAAAAAACAAAATCCCGATCATCGTGCCCTGCCACAGAGTCGTCGCCTCAAACGGCCTTGGCGGATACAGCGGCGGCGAAGGGCTGGCGACTAAAATTTGGCTTTTGGAGCATGAGACAAAATTTAAAGACGAAGCTTAACGTCTTTAAATTTTGACGATGCAAAATTCATCTAAGCAAGCGCAAATTTGATGGCTTAGTTTTAGCTAAGCTCAAGCCTGACTACACGAAGCGAGGCACCGTTTTTTGTCGGCAAAACGCGAGGTAAATTTGACTCAAAACCGCGCCACCTTGGCTTTTTGCGCCGTCTTGCCAGGCAGCAAAAATTTTAAAAATATCAAAATTTATCATCCAAAACCCCGCTCAAAAAACATCAGCCAAAAATATCTCTTAAGCCGGCGCAAACCGCTAAATTTCACTTTTTACCTTCGGTTTTCGTGAGATCTCTACGATTTAAAAACCACACTATAAACAGAAAAAAGGCGGCTATTTTTAAGCATGCGTAGATCGAATCCATGCGTCTCTGTGGCGTTTACAGTTCATCTTCGTAGCTATATTTGACGTAAACCTTGCCCGCTTCGTCTTCTAGTTGCAAAATTTTATTTCCTAGCGGCATTACCTTGCTATATATAACCGCCCTCTTTTTTATGAGCGGTCTATATTTATTGTCATCTCTGCTGTCTATATAGTATGATACTGCCGAGCCGTCGTCTAGCCTCAGTTTTAGCTTCCCGTAGCCCTTTAGGCCGTAGTTTGCAGACCCCACCGTCCCTATGTTTTTCGTTAGTTCGTTTAGCGGTTTAAAATCGCTATAAAAAATCATATCCTTGATAGTAAATATGACCAAAGTAAAACACAAACCGACCAAAACCATCAAAAATGCCGAAAAGATACTTCTTAAGGCAGAGCCGTTACCGTAGTAAAATCCTCTTTTTATAAAAACTACATATAAATATGATTTTTTCTTTAAATTTCTCTAAATTTAACTTCCGCTACTTGATATTATTTATCCGCAAAAACCAGCGTAAATACGCCGCTAGCAATTAGCGCGATACCAAGCCATTCTCGCACGCTCGGGCGCTCACCCAAAAACATAACCGCAAAAACAACGACCAAAACGACGCTAAACTTATCTACGGGCGCTACCTGCGAGGCAGAGCCTATCTGAAGCGCCTTAAAATACGCCAGCCACGACGCGCCCGTCGCAAGTCCGCTAAGCGTCAAAAACAGCCAGTTTCGCGCGCTTAGCTCGCCAATGGGCTGCCACTTTTTGGCATAGGTTAGAAACAAAATCAGCGCCGCAGCGATAATGAGAGTCCTGATAAAGGTCGCGAAATTTGAGTCCACGCCCTCAAGCCCGACCTTAGCGAAAATCGCCGTAAGCGCGGCAAAAACCGCCGAAGCTAGCGCCCATAAAGCCCATTCTTGCATGTTTAATCCTTTTTTTGAGATTATAGTCTGATTTGGATAAATTTAGAGCAGGTATCGCGGCGGTAGAATCAAAAAATAGCTTAAATCAAGCTAAATCCGTGTGGCCCTTTTTTAACGCGCGATTTGGCCGCGTGCTATTTACAAGGTCGTAAATACCGTCAAATTTAAAGCTAAAAATCACAGCAAGCTTAAATCTGCGGCGCGCCGAGTAAAATCAAATACAAAAACGCGATACCGAGTGAATTTTAGTCCTAAAATTTACGCAAGTAGCGCAAAACGCAACGTGAAATATCAAAAAGCGGGTAAAATTTCACGGCTTACTGGCGGTTTTAAATTTAGTATCCCGCGTAAAGTCGCTAAAATGCGTCAAATCTAGGGGCGTATCAAGCAATCCTAAGGCTCTTATAAAATTTGCCGTAATCAAAAATACGCGCTTTAAGGGCTTGAAATTAGCGTTAAATCGCTTTTTACCCAAGCCCCGCCCTATCTTTGGCTGCTTGCGTGATGTCCTCTTCGTAGTCATAGTATTCAAACGTCGCGCCGTGCTGAAACGCGCCGTTTAGGATGTCGCCGCTTTGGCGATTTTTGAGGTCTATCTCGGCGATCTTAAAGCCGTCCAGCGTCTGGCAAAACTCCCTCAGGCGCGACGGCGGATTTTTAAGCTTCGTAAACAAAAAGCAAAATCCGCTCCCGCCGTTTCGCCCTACACGTCCGCGCAGCTGATGCAGGCTTGCTAGACCAAGCCTTTCCGCGCCCACTATCACGATCGTGCTAAGTCTGGGCAGCGAGATGCCGACCTCGACCACCGTCGTCGAGAGTAGCACATCGCCGCGCTCGCGAAATTCGTGCAGCACCTGCTCTTTTTCTTTGTCTTTACCGTGCGTGACGTAGACGTTTGCGAAATTTGCCCGCCAAAATCCCTGCGCTTCCTCTAGCCCCTGATAGTTCGAGTTTTCGCTACCCTCCACGAGCGGGTATATCACGGCAATCTGCTTGCCTTTGGCGATTTGCGATTTAATATGCGCCAGTAGCTCGCCAAAGTCCGCGCTTTGTAAAATTTGCGTGTGTATGTGTTTTTCAAATGGCATCTGCTTTAGAAAGCTAAACTCCGCGAAGCTGCTTTGTATCATGCTTAGCGTGCGTGGGATCGGCGTTGCAGAAAACTGTACCACGTGAGCCTTGGTCTCGTTCGCCGCTTTTGTTTGCTTATTTCTTTTTTCGGGCGCGGTTGCGGCTAAATTTACTTGCTCGCCGCCGTCAAATTTACCGTCAAATTCGCCCTCCGCCCCGCCAGGTTGCGTCTCTTGTCCAAGTCCTCCGCTAGCTAGAGCGTTGATTTTTTCGCGTTGATTTGAGCCGAAACGGTGTTGCTCGTCTATCATAACTAAAGGCGCGGCGGGCAAGCTTTGATAAAGCAAAACATGCGTGCCGATGATGAGATTTATGCCGTCAAATTTGGGCTTGTCGCCGCTTTGAACAAGCAAAACGCGCATAAAATCAGGCAGCAAACGCGCCGCCTCAGCGTAAATTTGCTCGGCTAATATCGACGTGGGCACCATAATAAGCGCAGGCTGAGGATAGACGCTAAGCGCGGCGGCTAGCATAACGAGCGTCTTGCCGCTGCCCACATCGCCCATCACGACGCGTCGAACCGCATCCTCGCCGCTAAAGTCCGCGCGCAAATCGGCGATAGCGTTTAGCTGATCGGTTGTAGGCGCAAACGGCAAATTTTTAAGCCACGAAGAGATATCAAAAAGATTGATTTTAGGCGCCTTAAAGTGAGTTTTTTTAGCGTTTAGCTTTTTTAGGTAGTTGTAAATTTCGACGAATTTTAGCACCTCTTCGCCCGCTTTTTCTCGTACTAGCGCGTCCAGTATCGCCACGCTTTTTTCGTCTCCTTTGTGCAGATCTAGCAAAAACTCAGCCTCTTTAGGCGCGAGCCCCGCCTCTAGTAAATTGGGCAAATTTACGTATTTTTGGATCAAATTTTTAAACGAATCGTCTCTGAGAGAGAGCTTGTATTTGGGTATGATTTCGTTTATTTTTGTGACGATTTTGGGATTGGTTAGCTGCCACGAGCCGTAGGCGTAGGCGCATTTGCCGCTCACAAACACGCTTTTGCCGACCTTAAATGCGCCGTGATGCCAAGGCTTGGCGTTAAAAATCACGATTTTGACGTTTTGCTCCCACGCCTCGCACCAGCATACGGCGTGCAGCATTCCGCCTTGGCGATACGCGCTTTTTATCTCTACGGCGACGCTCACGTGTCCGTCTTTTGGTGCGGCGGCCAGGCTCGTATCTTCAAAGCTTTTAGGAAGCTTTAGCGCTAGGTCGAGCAGAGTAGTTACGCCGATTTTTTTTAGATTTATTCTGTCTTTTTCATCAAATTTCATTGTAAAGCACGGCAAAACTGAGCTTTTCTATCTCCGCATGCTCCGCGATAAACGCGTTTAGCTCGGTAAGCTTTAGCTTCGAGATTTTTTCTAACTCGTCTTTAAAATTTCCTAGTTTAAAGCCGTTATAAAACTCGCTCTGAGCGATGTTTAAGCGGTTAAAAAGCGTCTCTTGGCGTAGCGGCTGCGAGCCTAACAAAAATCTTTTAGCCTGCGCTAGCTCGCCTGCCTTTACGCCGTTTTTGACGAATTTTGCAAATTCGTCTTTCACGACCGCGACCGCCTCACTCCTGCTTTCGTTTTTGGTTTGCAGATAGCCCCAAATTTGCGAGTGGCTAAGCGCAAATTCGCTCCTAGCATACGCCGAATACGCCAGCCCTCGCTTCACGCGGATCTCCTCCATCAGCCTACTGCCAAAGCCGCCTTCGCCCAAAATAAACGTCGCGACCTTGGCTTTATAGCGCTCTTCGCGGGAAACGTCAAAAGGCGCGCCAAAGTAGATATAGGCTTGTTCGCTAGGTTTGATGATGGCTTTTTCGCCGCATTTTTCATCGGTCTTAAAAAGCTTTAGCTCGCGCGGCTCGCCTGTCTTTAAGGGGCTTAAAATCTCGTCTAAATTTAGCTCCCCCGGCGTCACTTCGCCGCCCAGCACTACGAATAAATTTGCCAGATCAAGCTTGCTAGCGATGAAATTTTTAACGTCCTCTAGCGTGATACTCTCCACGCTTTGCTTCGTGCCGATGCTTGGGCGCGCTAGATTCGTACCAGGATACAGCAGCCCGTTTAGCGCGACTCTAGCTAGATAGTCGTAGTCGCTCTCGTTGCCAGATATCTCGCCCAGAGTCAGAGTTCGCACCTTATCAAAGCTTTTTTGGCTTAAATTGGGCTCCTCTAAAAGCTCTTTTAGCTTAGCAAGCGCAAAAGAAAAGTGCTCCTTTAGACAGTTTAGCTCAAACGCAAAGGTCTCAAATCCCGCGCTCGCGTAAAGGCTAATCGCGCGCGTTTCAAGCTCTTTGGCAAAGCCCGCCGCGCCCTTGCTTAGCGTTCCTTCGTCAAAAATTTTAGCGACGAATTTAGCAAGCCCCGCCTTTTCCTCTGCGCAAGTTCCGGCAACCTTGAAAATAAGCTTTAGGCTCACCGCGGGCAGGGTTTTGCTAGCCTCGTAAACGGTCGGGATTTGTAAATTTGCGGCTTTTAAATTTATGATTTTCATCAATAAAACCTTTCTAAAATATCATAATTGGTATTGCGTTTGGCGGGTTTTTCGCCGATGTCTTTGATGAGGCGTATCATCTCGTCTTGATTCATACGGTAGCTAGCGCCTGCGGCCTTGACGACGTTTTCCTCCATCATCGTGCTGCCTAGGTCGTTTGCGCCAAACAGCAACGCCAACTGCCCGATATAGCTGCCCTGCGTGACCCAGCTGCTTTGGATGTTGGGCACGTTGTCTAAAAACAGCCTAGAAACCGCAAGCAGGCGCAAATAGCGATTCGAGCTTTGCTTTTTGATCTCGGGATGCTCGGCGGCTAGGCGCGTGTTTAACCCCTGAAAGCTCCACAGTATAAACGCTCTAAAGCCGCCCGTCTCGTCCTGCAAGCTCCTGATATGCTCCCAGTGTTCCACAATCTCGCGCGTGGTTTCTACGGTACCAAACATCATCGTAGCCGTCGTCTTTAGCCCCTCCTCGTGCGCCTCGCGGTGGATGCGCAGCCAGGTCTGCACGTCGCATTTTTTAGGCGCGATCACGTCGCGGACGCGGTCGCTAAGTATCTCTGCGCCGGCTCCTGGCATCGAGTAGAGCCCCTTTTCTCGCAGACGGCGTAGCGCCTCTTTTGTACTGATTCGCGAGATTCTCGCGATATAGTCAATCTCGACCGCCGAAAATCCGTGAATCGTGATGCTTGGGTATTTTTTCGCGATAAACTCCACGAGATCCTCGTACCACTCGATTTTTAGCTTCGGGTGTACGCCGCCTTGAAACAAAATTTGCGTCCCGCCGATAGCGATGAGCTCCTCGATCTTTTGCCCGATCTCGTCAAAGCTAAGAACGTAGGCGTCCTCGTCTTTATGATCGCGGTAAAACGCGCAAAATTTGCAGTCCACCCAGCACGCGTTCGTGTAGTTGATGTTTCTATCTACGATAAAGGTCGTGACGCCGTCAGAGTGCAGCTCGCGCTTGCGCGCTAGAGCCATCGCTCCAAGCTCGTTAAGCTCGGCGTTTTCTATCAAATTTACCGCCTCGTCCACGCTTAGTCTATTCAAATTTTTCCTTTAAATTTTTTACGCGAGTTTAGCGAAAAACGCTTTTATCTTTGATAAATTCACGTTTTTTGACGTCTTGCAGATATCGTTTCATGCTTCAACGCAAAGGAAAAGAAATGATTTTGAAATCCGTAAAAAACGCGGCAAGCTAAGAAATTTGACCTTTTTGGCGGTAGACGGGGCGTCAAATTTGCGCGGCATTTAAATTTAACCCGCTTTTGCCGTCCGCTCAAATTTAACCCGATTTATAAAGCTTAAATTTGATAAAATCGCGAGACATTTTATCAAAGGAGAAAAGATGAAAAATTTAGTTTTAGCTGCGATTTTGGCGCTATTTTTTGCAGGCTGCGCGGCAAACAAACCAGCTCCCGCCGAACAAAACGCGCAGGAGTATCGCCACGCTACGCAGATAAAAGACGCTAGCTGCCCGCATCACAGCATGCCAAACGCTAGCTGCGCACAGTCTCACGCAGCGATGAAAGAGTGCCCTCATCACGGAAATCACGGAGCGGACAAAAGCCTGGGCTGCGGCGACGAGAGCGCCAAATCAAAGCCATGCCCAAAATGCGACGCAAAAGCGCAAGGCTGCGCGCAGCATAAAGAGTGCGCTCATCACGACAAAAGCCGCGCAAGCGACGAAGCGCACGCCTGTCCTCATCACAAACACTAAAATTTAATGCGGTCAAGGTCAAATTTGATCGCATTTCCACTCAAATTTACGCTCGCAAAAGCAGCACGGGGATTAAATTTTAATTCATTTATAGTTAATTTACATATTTAAAATTTGAGTTTATAATTCCTTTATCAATTCAAAGGGTAAATCGGCGATAGCTTATTTTTTTATGGGGTAAAAGCTTGATTTGCCCGCAATCATCGGCATAGGCATGATAGTAGCCGGAGTGGATGTTATAAATTTATTTTCAAAGAGTGCTAGTCACTAAACGTATATTAAATCAAACTAGCCGTTTCTTTAAATTTGGCTAGATTTTAAGCTTACGGAGAGAAAATTGGTTTAAATTTTAAACTAGAATTTTATAAAAGTTGTAAAAACGGCGACCGTATTTTAAACCGCGCCGTTAAAGATTAATTTTATACAGGCAAACGCGCAAATCCAGTCGCAGTCGTTTGCCTTTTTGCAATTTTACTAGTATTACCCAAGCCGGTTAATCTTAGCTTGCCCTGTTCGTTTACTCGCCTAAAAGCCGCCCAAAATCAGGTACGAATTTCGTCGGCGAAAACTCGGTAATTTCATATTTTGCGATACCGTTTTTAAAAAACGGATCTTGCCTGATGATCTCGTCAAGCTCCGAGCGATCCTTAGCATTTGCCAAGATGATGCCGCCGCTACGCGGGACCTTACGCCCCGAGCAGATAAATTTATTTTCTGCGTAAAATTTATCCAAAAACGCATTGTGTTCGCTTATAAAGCTATCGACTTCGCTTAATTCTTTAGCATAAGTTAAATTTACGATAAACATTTTGACTCCTTGAAAAATTTAAAAGCGGTTTTAAACCGTAAGAATAAAAATTTAATCCCACTGTAAAACGACTTTATTGCCTTTGGTGCCAAGCACGCGCACCTTTGCGCCCTCGGCTAAATTTCCGTCGTAGCGCCACAAAGTACCTTTAAAATAAACCATACCCTCTCTGATCTCGCCCTCGCCGCTCTCGTTTAAAAAGTCGTCCTTAACTTCGCTTTCGTGCCGGTTAAATTTAGCCTTTAGCGGCTTCCTGAGCGCAAAAAGCAGGACTAACGAGATGATAGCGATGAGTAAAATTTGATACTCCCAAGCGATATCGACGAAAAATCCCAAAACTCCAACCGCTAAAAATCCGAGCCCGAAAAATAGCACGAAAAAGCTACCGAGCATAAACTCGAGCATGATTAGTCCCACACCCGCAGCCAGCATCAAGTACGCGGGTATCATTTCGCCGCCCTAGCGCCCAAAAAGTCCTTTAAGACGCTTAGAGAGCCGATGAGCTCGGTCGCTTCGTAAGGCACTAAAATTTTATCTTTCGAGCCGTTTTTGGCTAGCTCGTTAAAGGCCGCCACACGGTCGCGCGCGAGCAAGAACTCGGCAGCGTTTGCGTTACGCGCCATGCTTTCGTTTATCATATCCATCGCCTCTTTTTGAGCCGTCGCTAGCGCGATTTGCTCGTATTTTTTCGCATCGGCCATACGCTCGATGGCTTCGGCTTGCAATACTTTTTCCTGTTTTAGTGCCTCGGCGTTGCGGATGAGCGCCTCTTTTTCGGCCTGCGCTTTTAGCTCGATCGCGCGTTTTTCGCGCTCGGCTTTCATTTGTAGATTCATCGCCTCTTCGATGCCTTGAGGCACGGAGATTTCAGAGATCTCGACGCGCATGATCTTTACGCCCCAGTTATCGGCGGCGTCTCCGAGCGCTCTTTGCAGCGCGGAGTTTAGGCGGTCGCGCGAGCTAAGCGTATCGTCAAGATTCATCGCGCCTATCTCGCCTCTTAGCGTAGTCATGGCCAAATTTGCGATCGCGCGCTTGTAGCTATCGACGTTATACAGGGCCATTTTGCCGTCTACGACCTTTAAAAACACGATGCCGTCGACGCTGATATTTACGTTATCTTTGGTGATGACTTGCTGCTTGGTTATATCTACCAGCTGCTCTCTTACAGTGATTTGAGCGCGGATCTGATCGACAAAAGGGATAATGATGTGAAATCCGCTATCAAGCACCTTGTGAAATTTACCCAAGCGCTCGACGATGTAGATATCAGACTGCGAGATAATCTTGATACCGGCTTTTAAAAACAAGACCGCAAAGGCCAGCACGACCACGGCAAATACGATAAACGGGATGCTCTCTTCCATGACTACTCCTTAAAATATTTTTTATCATTCTAGCCGCTTTTTGCTAAAATTTCGCCATTTTAGCGGAAAATTTTTAGTATAATTAGCCAAAATTTTAAGGATAAATCATGAAAAATATTTTATTTTTAGCTGCGGCTGCGATGATATTTGCGGGCTGTGCGACCGGCGGAAGCGCCGTAAATAACAAAAAATGCGGCGGCACGGAGGTTTTTGAAACGTGCGGAGCCGAGATAGATAAGGAAAATTTAATCGGAGTTTACGAGGCTAAGGCGTTTTGCGACGGTTGTGGCGAAAACTCGAAAAGCACGCTAACTCTAAACGCGGACGGGACGTTTAAAATCGACACCGTTTATCAAAAAAAGATCGCGCAAAGAGAGCTACAAAGCGGTAAATACGAGATAGAGGGCAACACCCTAAGCGTGACGAATCAATACCGCGAAAAGCTAAATTTCGAGATTAACGGCGATACGCTACGCCAGATAAGCAACCAAAACAGCTTTATCAAAGAAAATTTCGCCCAAGAGCGCATCTACAAAAAACTAGAAGTCAACTAAACGGCGAATTTAGCGCTCAAATTTGACCCGAAGCCAAAATGAATAAATTTATCGACCTACTAAAAACGCAGCCCGTTTTCGCGCGCCTCTCACTTATACAGCTGATTTGCTATTTTGGCGTTTGGTTCTCGCACACGGGCATTTTCACGCTACTTATCGAGCTTGACGCGCCCGTTTGGGCTATCACGGCCGCAGCAGCGCTAGCTTTCGTACCGGGCGTGCTACTATCGCCTTTTAGCGGTATCGTGGTGGATAAATTTAGCCCAAAACCTATGCTCATAGCGCTAACGGTCGTAGAGATGGTGACGGTTTTTATGCTCGTTTTTATCGACAAACTCTCCTTGATGTGGCTGCTATTTGCGATAATATTTATCAGAGTCGGGGCCGGCGGAACCTATTTTCAGGTCGAGATGAGCCTGTTTCCCAAAATTTTAAACAAAGACGAGATAAAAACCGCAAACGAGATCCACTCGCTCATCTGGGCGTTTTCATACACCGCAGGCATGGGGCTAGCGGGTATTTATATCCATTTTTTCGGGATCAAAAGCGCCTTTTTGCTTGACTGCGCTCTTTACGGAGCGGCGCTTATCGTCCTGCTTAAAACTGATATCGCCGTGCGAGCCAAAAAAAGCGGCGAAAAAGTCCGCGAGATGCTAAAAAACGGCCTAAAATACGTAAAACAAAATCCCCTCATCGCACATCTCATCATGCTACATGCTGTAGTTGGCGTGACCAGCTACGACGCGCTAGTGGCGCTGCTAGCCGACTATCCGTATGCAGGCCTGCTCTCGGCATCGCTCATCATCGGCTATATAAACGCCTGCCGCGCCGTCGCCCTTATCGTCGGCCCGCTAGTGCTTAGCAAATTCGTCTCAAACTCCAACCTAGTCTATATCTACGTCGGTCACGGGCTTGGCGTCATCGCGTGGAGCGCACTTCAGTTTAACTTCTATATCGGATTTATCGGGATTTTCTGCGCGGGATTTTTCACCTCGACGCTTTGGAGCTACACCTACACGCTCATCCAGCAAAAGTGCGATCCCGCATTTTACGGCCGCATCATCGCCTATAACGATATGGTTTATCTAGGCGTCGCAGCGGTGATTTCTAGCGGTATAGGGCTGCTTTTTGAGCTCGGGCTTAGCCTCTCACTGATCACGGCGCTGATAGGCTGTATGTTTTTTGCCGGAGCGATTTATTGGGTATTCGTGCGTAAAATTTATAAAGACGAGCTAGCGTAAATTTGCCCTGCGGCGCGGGTTTGGCAAGTGGCAAATTTAATCAAATTTGACACGGCAAATTTGCCTTCCGCGTCAAAAACGTAGCAGTCTCGGCATGTTAAATTTAACGTCAAATTTGACCTCAAATTTACCCCGCTCAAGCCTTAGCGTAATAAGTCGTACCGTTTGAAATATGCTTTTTATAAAGCGTCGTAAACGGTACCAGATCGGCGTGCCCGACGTATAGTCTGCCGTGATCGCTCAAAATTTTATGAAAGCGCTCAACCGTTTTTAGCTTAAATTCCTCGTTAAAATAAATCATCATATTTCGCGAGAAAATGATGTCGAATTTGCCGAGCTTAAAGATCGCATCGTCAAAGATATTTACCACGCTAAACTCGCATCTAGGCAGCATCGCGCGCTTGATTTCGTACTTGCCGTCGCGTTTTGTGAAGTAGATATTTTTTTGATTGTCGTTTAAGCGGTGCAATGAACGCTCGCTATAAACGCCCTTTTTACAGCTATCGATAGCCTCGGAGTTTATGTCGATACCAACGATGCTAACGCGGTTTACGTCGAGCAAATTTGAGTGCGCAAGCATACCTAGCGAGTATACCTCGTCGCCCGTCGAGCACGGCGCGCACAGTATCCGCACGCTATCAAGCTCCTCTCTGGCGTAATAAATCGCGGCTTGTAGCTGCGGCAACTCTCTATAAAAATAAGTCTCGTTCGTGGTGATCAAATTTACGATTTCTTGTCTCATAAAGCGGTCTACGACGACTTTTGAGCTTAACGCTTCAAAGCTTGGAATTTCGTTTGCCTGGCAGAAATTTATTAGGCGCTGCTTTATCATGTCCTTTTTGGACTCCAGATCCACGCCGCACATATTTTTGACGACTTCGACGAATTTATTTAGCCCCGCCGCATCGCTGGGAGCGGGCGTCAAATTTGCATTTTCAAACATGTAAAAACCTTTCTAGTTCCGCTCTTATACCGCCGATTGGTAGCGATTTCAAATTTGCGTTGATTTCTTTCGCGCGTTTTGGCATGCCGTAGACGATCGCGCTCTCCTCGCTTTCGGCGATGCATTTAGCGCCGGCTTTATATAGCTCGTTTAGCCCGCGAGCGCCGTCGTCGCCGATACCCGTTAGCAGGATCGCCATGACGTCGGCAAACTTACAAGCCTGCACGCCGGAGTGAAAAAGCACGTCTACGTTAGGGTTGTACGTGGTCTCCTTTGCCGGCGAGCACATGCCGGCCATGAGTGGGCTAGCAGAGATTATCTCGGAGTTTTTCTCGCAGATATATATCGCGCTTTTTAGCTGCGTGGGCGCGCCCAGCATCACGACCTCCGCCGCGCACTCCTTGTCAAACTGCGAGATAAAACTAGGGATGAAAGCTAGGCTCATATGCTGCGCGATAACGACGCTAGCTCCGTTTAGCTCAAGCCCTTTAAAAAGCCTTTTTAAATGTCCCGGACCGCCCGTCGAGGCGCCGACTAAGACCAGTTTTTGTTTCAAATTTATTCCGTTTTTTAAGTTAATTTTACGGCTATTTTATCTTTATTCGTATTAAATTTAGCTATAAGGCAAAAATACATAAAATAATGCAAATAATTTTATGTTAGCTAAATGCCGCGGTAAATTTTGGATGAGGTTTTTGCACTTGCGACAACGGCGGAATAGTCGTCAAATTTTACTTGATTATTTTCTTTAGATGAGGCTCTTTTTATCGTTCGTTACCGCTTTTTCTAGCGCGTGCTTCGGATAGCTTGCGCCTTTTGAAGCATTACCGCTAGCAAAAACTAGAGCCAAAAATAAGATCAAAAAAGGCAAGGCTAAAATCACTATTATCCCGACCGTCTTTTTCGTTTAAATTTACTAGTTCGCGCTCAAATTTACGATTGCAAGCAACCCGCTCTCGTCTGTATTTACCGCGAGCGCTCTATTTTTTATTCGTCATTTGATACAAAAAGTTAAAGATTTCCGCGACTGCTTTATAGAGATTTGGCGGGACTTCCTCGTTTAGATCGACCTTGCTTAGAACCTCGATCAGATCGGCGTCCTCTTTGATCGGTATGTCGTGAGATTTGGCTAGATTTATGATGTTTTTCGCCACTTCGCCAGAACCCGTAGCTAGCACTTTTGGGGCATTATCTTTTTGGCGGTTGTAGCCAAGAGCCACTGCTTTTTTAGTTTTTTGCACTTTTGCCAAATTTATGCCTTTTTATCAAAGCCCATATCAAGCTTATCCAGACCGCCGTAAACGCCGCTAAGACGCAGTTTAGGCATAGTTTTTAGGCTAAAATTCGACACTATCAAGCCTTGCTCGCCGATAGCCCTTTTTAGCTCTTTCGCGCCGCCTAAGATGAGCTCCTTAAACTCCTCTTTTTGCGTCGCTATCACAAGGTCGATGTATTTGTTTTCGCTAAGCGCCACCATGATGTTGATTTGGCCGAAATTTTGAAAATTTAGATCGATTTGCGCGTAGTGCTTTTGCTTTTTGCCCTGTTTAAACCTGATATTTCCGCCATCAACGCCCTCCCAGACGTAGGGCAGATAGGTCTGCACGCCGCCAGCGACCGCGGAGGCTAGCTGGTGCATCTCGATTTGAGCGAGCAGCTTTGAGGCGGCGTCTTTTACGGGGCTAGTGTCAGGGGACTTTGACTGCATGTTTAAAAGCGCGCTTTTTACGTCGTTTTGCAGGAGTTTTGCCGTCTCTTCGGCGCTTTTTGGCGTCACTGCGCCAAGCTCGCCGCGAGCGATGTTTTGCTGCTTGATTAGCTTGCCGACTTCGCCTAAGCTATTTTTTGCTTCAAAGCCCGCTTTATCGGCGATTTGCAGGGCGAAATTTAACTTTCTGGCCGCATTTTGCAGCTTGTCTTGCAGCGTCGAGCCCTCGCTTCCTTCCGCGCCGTCTCGGACCATTTTTTGCGCGAAATCGTTAAATTTATCCTGCGAGGCCACAAGCGCGCTAAGCTCGTGCGTTAGATCTTTTACCGCGCTTTTTAGCTCGGCGAAATTTAAAGCAAAACCCCTGTTTTGACTTAGCTTTTCGCTGTTTAAATTTTGCATTTTCTCGCCCGCGTTTGCCAGTAGCTGCGAGATTTTATTTAGCTCGGCGTTTAGTGTTTTTTCGTTTAGGCTTAGCCCGCTGCCGCTCATGGCGTTTGCTTGTTTATCCATAAATTTAGCCGCATTTTCGAGCTTGTTAGCGATCTCGAAAAGCTGCTTAAAAGGCGATCCTGCTAGCGTATCTTTGGCCGTAGCTTTAGCGTTTTGTAAAATTTGATCAAGCCTCGCAAAGCTCTCGTTCGTGCTTAGGCTATCGTCCTTAGCTAAGGCTGAAATTTGCTCCAAAAGCTGCTGATTTGAGAGATTTTTTATATCGCCAAATAGCTTGTTTATCGCGCTAGGCAGGTTAAATTTATTGCTTACCGCATCTTTTAAATTTGCCTCCAGCATGATACCCGAGTTTTTTATCTGCTCGTTTAGCGGCGCGCTTTTTATGTCGGCGACTGGTTTTAAAAACTCCTTTAGCTTAAGCGCGAATTCCTTTAGATCGGGTTCGTTTTCGGCAAGCGCGGCGAGGCTTTTCATATCTTTTGCGAGATTTGGCGAGAGCTGGAGATTTTTAGCCTGCGCGGCCAGCTCTTTGGCCTGCGTAGGGCTTGATTTTAGCTCGTCTAAAAGCTTATTTACGAGCTTATCTATATCCTTTACGGCGTTATCTGCGGCCTCGGAGTCTAAATTTTGCGAGGGCGCGGGCTGGTTTTTAAAAAGATTTTTAGTTTCGCCCGCCTGTCCCGTTTGTCCGGCGTTTGCGCCGCCTACGCCGCCGGTTTTGGGTAGCGCGCCGCCGATAGCGGCCTGGGTAGCGATTTGCGAGCTTATAGCGTTATTTACTGATTCCATACGGCTATATCGTCAAATTTGAGATTTTCATTAGCTATTTGCCATCGTGCCGGGGCTATGCTCAAAGCCTCGCCTGCTTTCAAGCGGAACGGTCTTTTGCGTGAGGCAAAACGCGATGAGAAACGCAAGCAGCGCCGCATAAACCCACATAAAACCGTCAAAGCCTAAAATTTTCATACTAGCACCCATTATCACGGACGAAAGAAGCGAGCCGAAAGAGTAACTAAAAAGCACGGCGCGCCCTACTTCGATGCCTTGATTTTTATGTTTTAAAACGTCGTTGGCGCGAGCAAGCGATAGCGCGTAAAGGCAAAAAGCGCCGGAACCCAGAAAAAACGACAAAACGTACTGCGCATAGATAGAGGGCTTAAGCGCTAAAAAACAAATAGCCGCAAATAGCGACACGCCCGCGCAGCACATTATCGCGGGACGGCGGCCGAATTTATCCGAAAAGCCGCCGATGAGAGAGTGGGCGATAAAGCCGCCTGCCATCGCGACGGTCATAAAAAACGAAACCTCCCTCGCGCCGTATCCTTGCAGCAGGATATAAACGCTAGCCATCGTAAAAAAGCCGTTTATGAGGATGCCGGCTACGATACTGGTAATGAGCGCCAAAGGCACGAGCGCAAAGACTCTCGGGATCGAGACGCTCTTTTTTTCAGGGATCGGCGGCTCTTTGATGCGGATCAAATTTAAAGGAATGCTCGAAAACAAAATAAACGCCGCGCTAAGCAAAAGCACGTGAGAGGTGGATAAATTTAGCGATAGCACTAGGATGCCCAGCCCAAAACATACGTAAAACGTGATCTCGTAAAATGCCAACACTCGCGAGCGCACTTCGTTTCTAGCGCGCGCGTTGAGCCAGCTTTCGATTATCATTAAAATCGAGTAGTAGCAAAATCCCAAACACCCGCGCAAAAACGCCCAAAAGTAGAGATTTTGGCTAAGGTCGTGAAACATCGCTGCGATACCAAAAAGCGACGCAAAGATCCCAAAGCTCCTGATGTGGCCGACTTTTGAGACGATTTTATGCGAAAATATCGTAGCTATCATAGCTCCCACGAAAAATACCGCGATAACAAATCCCGTCTCCAGCTCGTCCGCGCCCATTTTTTTTAGCTCGACGCCCGCAGAGCTGATGATGAGGCCGTTTCCTACAAACAAAAACGCCATCCCCACAAATAGCGCAAACATCGATCTGATCGTTATTATCGAGCTATTTCTCATTGCTTTTTACTCCGTATATCAAAGCGCCCGCAGGCATCGCCGCAAGCGCGATCAAAAACGCGGCGATATCAAGGTTGTCTTGCCTTTTTAACGCTAAAAATCCGACGACTAAAACCGCATACGCGATCAGCCGAAAAGGCACGAAAGCGGTGAAGTAGTTGGGCGAATTTTGCTTTAAATTACGCGCGAAATTTTGCTTTTTTGAGGGCTTAGTTCCGCTGTTTTGATTTGATTTGCTCAAATTTGACTCATTTGCCAGGCTTAAATTTGACTCGCTATTTTGATCTGCGCCGCTTAAATTTGGATCGTAAAATTTGCCCTGCACGGCTTCGTTTTGTTCTGTTGCCGCGTCAAATTTAACCCGCTCGTTTTCGTCTTTTAAATTTAGCTGCGCGTCTGTTTTTGCGTTGTCCTCCGAATTTAACGCGTCTGGGCGCTTACCATCTTTGCGGTGCGGGTCATGCCCGTCAAATTTAGCCTCCGCTGGGCAGTCTGGAAACTCCTCGCGATTTTCGCCCCACTCGTCTATGTCGTCATCCGCGCAGGCGTCGTAGTCTCGCACGCCGTTTTCTACGCGTTTTTTGTAGGCTCTAAAAGTCGCGGCTAGCACCAAAAGCGAGCCCGCAAAAGCAACCTGCGAGCTATAAAACCACGCGCAGCCAAATACCGCAGAGCTTAGCAATAACAAAGCCTCAAACGCGCCGTAAACGGCAAGGAGCTTAAAATTCACTCATCGTCCTCGTCGTCGTCTTTCGCGGGTTTAAATTTACCTTTGTCTTTTAGCTCGTCAAGGCTTTTTATCTGCGCGTCGTAGGCCTTTTTGACGTTTAGCGCGGCCGCTGCGATACCCACGGCTACGCCCGCAAACAGCGTCCACGTCCAGCCCGTTTCCTTCATGATCCAGTATCCCGCGCCAGAGCCGATAAGAATCGCTACGACAATAGAGATGCCAAGGCTTAGCTGCTCGGCGCCTTTTACGACCTCGCCTAAATTTATCCTAGCCATCAGACAAATCCCCAACTGTTTTTTATCTGCTCTTTTATCTTTTCTCGCTCTAGTTTTGCCTCTTTTAGTCGCTCCTCCAGCTCGGCGATCCTGGCTTTTACGCCTTGCATCCTCTCGTGCTCGTCGTGCATCTCGTCCGTGATCTCGTCAAAGCTCTCGTCGGCGGCCCTAACGGCAAAAACTATATCCTCGTCGCTCATCGCCTTGCAAACAAAGCCCGTCTCAAACTGGCTAGGCGCTAGATAAACGCCGCGTTTTAGCATACTTGCGTGAAATTTGGCGTATAAATTTACGTCGCTTTTTAGCGCGTCGTCGTAGTTTTTAACCTCGTTTTGATTAAAGAAAAACCCGAACATCGAGCCTCGCACCGTCGTTTGTAATGCGATGCCGTGCTTTTTAGCGGCCTCGGCAAAGCCTCTCATTAGCAAATTAGCCTTTTTGCCTAGCTCGGCGTATAAGCCGTCATCGGCAAAAATTTTACTTAGGCTCGCGACGCCTGCGGCCATAGCTACGGGATTGCCGCTTAGCGTGCCTGCTTGATACACTGCGCCTAGCGGGCTTAGGCAGTCCATGATAGCTGCCCGTCCGCCAAACGCCGCCACCGGGCAGCCTCCGCCGATAACTTTACCAAACGTTACTAGATCGGCCTTTATACCGTTAAATTCGAACGATCCGCGCCTACTCGCGCGAAATCCGCTCATAACCTCGTCAAAAATTAACACCGCGCCGTTTTCGTCGCAAAGTCGCCTAAGTCCGCTTAAAAACTCGTTGCTAGCAGGCACCAGCCCCATATTTCCCGCGATAGGCTCGATGATGAGAGCGCCTATTTTGCCCCTATTTGCCTCAAATATCGCCCGTACGCTTTCTAAATCGTTGTAGCGCGCTAAATAGGTGTTTTTTACCACGTCCGCGGGCACGCCGCCGCTTGAAGCGTTGCCGTACGTCGTAGCGCCGCTGCCCGCTTTTACCAAAAGCGCGTCGCTGTGTCCGTGATAGCAGCCTTCAAATTTTATCAGTCCGTCCTTGCCGCTAAAGCCGCGCGCTACGCGTATCGCGCTCATCGTGGCCTCGGTGCCAGAGCTTACGAAACGCACTTTTTCTACGTTTTGAAACTCGTCGCAGATTAGTTTAGCTAGCCTTGTTTCTAAATTTGACGGAGCGCCGAAGCTTAGTCCTTTTTTAGCCGTCGCTATCACCGCGCTCTCGATATCCGGGTCGCAGTGTCCAAAGATGAGCGGCCCCCAGCTCTGGATGAAGTCCAGATAGCGGTTGCCCTCGATATCGACTAGATACGCACCCTCGCCGCGATCTACTATAAAAGGCTCGCCGCCGACGCTGCCAAACGCGCGAACGGGCGAATCCACGCCGCCCGGGATATAAATTTTCGCCAGTCCAAAAGCTTCTTTGTTCGTCATTTTTTATCCTTGTTGAAATTTATCACGTATTCGTAAAGCAAATTTATCTCTTCATCGGTTAAAAAGTAGCTAGGCATCATGCTCCTTGCGCCAAGTACGCCTTTTTTAAACGTCTCTAAATCAAGATTATTTATCCTAGGAGCTACCAGTTCCTTTTCCTCTTTTACTTTGGTTTTTTTATTTTCTTCTTTGTATTTTGCGATTACGCTACCCTCGCCGCCGCTACCGTGACACTTGTCGCAGCCGATGCCGCGCGGGTTTTGATAGAGCATCTTCGCGTATTCGTTTTTCGTGATAAAATCGCTCGCAAACGCCGCACAGCAAAGTAGCCCTAAAATCAGCCAAATTTTCATAAATTCTTTCGCTTTTTCGTAAATTTAATCTAAAATTAGCTATCATACAATCTTTGCGATTAAAAAGTAATAAAGGACGAAAATGACGATATTAGACGGCAAAAACGTAAGCGCGCAGGTAAAAGAAAGAGTAAAAAACGAGGCACTAAATTTGAAAAATCAAGGCATAGAGCCGGCGCTTGCGGTGATACTGGTAGGCGAGGATAAAGCTAGCCAAACCTACGTCGCGGCAAAAGAAAAAGCCTGCATAGCATGCGAGATAAAAAGCGTAATGCACCGCTTGCCCGAATCTACGACGCAAAGCGAGCTAATCGCACTAATAGACGTGCTAAATTTAGACGACGGCATCGACGGCATCCTAGTTCAGCTGCCGCTACCAAAGCACATAGATACGAATAAAATTTTAGAAACCATAAGCCCGGAAAAAGACGTGGACGGCTTTGCTGCTATAAACGTCGGCAAGCTAGCTAGCGGACTTGACGGATTCGTACCGTGCACGCCGCTAGGCATAATGGAAATTTTTAAAGCCTACGATATAAATTTAGAGGGCAAAAACGCCGTCGTGATCGGACGCAGCAACATCGTGGGCAAACCGATGGCAAATCTCCTGCTAAACGCCAACGCGACCGTAACCGTGACGCATAGCAAAACGCGAAATTTAAAAGAAATCTGCGCGGAGGCCGACATCCTCGTAGCAGCTATCGGTAGGGCGGATTTCGTAACGGCCGATATGGTAAAAGAGGGCGCCGTCGTGATCGACGTAGGCATAAACCGCATGGACGACGGCAAGCTAAAAGGCGACGTCAAATTTGACGAAGTAGCTCCAAAATGCTCGTTTATAACGCCAGTTCCGGGAGGCGTAGGACCGATGACTATCGCGATGCTACTGTCAAACACCATAAAATCGGCCAAAAACCGCGCGAAGAAGGCATAAATTTTGAAAAAAGCGTTTAATAAATTTTTAGATTTTTCAAACAGCTGGACGGGCACGGTCGTCATCGTCTTGCTCGTGATTTTCTTTGTCGCGCAGGCTTTCGTGATACCGTCAGGTTCGATGAAGGACACGCTTTTAGTCGGCGATCATCTTTTCGTTAAAAAATTTAGCTACGGCATATCGACTCCGCGCATTCCGTGGATAGAGGTCAAGGTTTTGCCCGATTTTAACGGTAACGGTCATCTCATCGAGGGAGCAAAGCCGCAGCGCGGCGATATCGTGGTTTTTCGCTATCCGCACGATGAAAAGATCCACTACGTCAAGCGAAATTTCGCAGTCGGCGGCGATGAAGTGATATTTACGGAAAAAGCGTTATTTTTACACCCGCACGAGGGCGAGGAGTTTATAAAGGCAAATTTTGACGAAAAAGATATAGTTAAATTTGGCGGTAAGCTTTTCGTACGCGAGCCCTATAAATTCGGCGGCATCCACTACGACGAAAAGGTAAATTTATTTGATTTAGCCGTAAACTACCTAAACGCGGGCAAATTTGCCATGCAGCCCGTTATCGTAAACGAGCTACCCAGCGTAGGCAACTATCCGTTTAACGCATTTTATTTTCAGGTCCCTGAAGGCGAGTTTTTCATGATCGGCGATAATCGCGACCACTCAAACGACAGCCGTTTTTGGGGCCCCGTGGCATACAAAAATATCGTGGGCAAGCCTTGGTTTGTATATTTTAGCTGGGACGACGAATACAAAATCAGATGGAATAGAGTCGGCAAGAGCGTGGACTTTATACAAAACTCGCCTGAGCTACTAGATGCCGCCAGAGCCGAAGCTAAAAACGACGGAAACAAGATCGAATGAACCTTGATAGCATCGACTTCGCGCAGGTTGCGATCCTGGTCGCCGTGCTCGTTATCTCCGTCGTCGGACACGAGATCGCGCACGGATACGCGGCGTTTAAATTCGGCGACTTGACCGCCAAAAATTTGGGGCGGCTCAGCATAAATCCCATAAAACACGTCGATCCGCTAGGCACTATCGTCGTGCCGGCACTCATGTATCTTAGCACCGGAGTGACGTTTGGCTGGGCTAAACCCGTACCCATAAATTTACGCACGGTGCTTTATAACGGCGGCTACAAGGCTGCTATAGTCGTCGCGCTTGCAGGTATCGCATACAACCTCGCTCTTTTTTCGCTAGCGTTTTGCGCGTTTAAATTTATAGGTTTTGACGGCTTTTTTGATAGCTCGGTAGCGGAGTTTGTTTTCATGCTCGCAGCCGTAAATTTAGTCCTAGCCCTCTTTAACCTCTACCCTATCCCGCCTCTTGACGGCTCAAAGGCGCTTGAGTATCTTTTACGCATTTTTGGGCTTCACGGCGCGGCAAACTGGCTAAATAGCATACAAAGATACGGCTTTATCGCGCTAGTTATCATCGTGATCTCGCCGCTAAAAGATTACTTTTTCGAGCCGATACGATATGCCGTCGCGATAATGAGGATGTTTTTGTAAACGGCAAATTTTAAAATTTAGCCTAAATTTCGCTCCTAAAGGCTCGCGGCGAAATTTTACTTTAATGCTTTTTTGCTATAATTAAGCATTTTTTAGCTTATGGAAATTTCATGAAAATAGACAAAATTTTTATCGCGAGCGACCACGCGGGCTTTGATTTTAAGGCGCAAATTTGCGAGCTTTTAAAGAGCGAAGGCTTTAGCGTATGCGACTTAGGAACGCATAGCAAAGATAGCGTCGATTATCCCGATTTTGCCGAGCTTATGGCGCAAAATTTACGGCACGAAAACGAATACGGCGTGCTAATCTGCGGCACGGGTATCGGCATCAGTATCGCGGCTAACCGCCATGCGCACGTTCGCTGCGCGCTTTGTCACGACGTCACCACGGCAAAACTAGCCCGCGAGCACAACGACGCAAACGTGCTAGCCATGGGCGCTAGAACGATCGGCGACGCGGTCGCGGCAGATATGATAAAGGCCTTTTTCGCTACCGAATTTGCGGGCGGTAGGCACGAAAGACGCGTGAAAAAGTTAGGAGGCGAGAAATGACCGATTGGCTCGTACTTACCGTTTTGATTTGCATTTGCATCTATCTAACCGTTATGGTGTTTTACTTTAAAACCTTGCTTAAAAAAGAACGCACGACGCGCGATTTTATGAAAAATAATCTCCAAGATACCGAAGTCGTAATTCGCAAGTTACAAATCCAGCTCCAGCGCGGCCTTGGCAACATCGACATACTCACCGACGAACTAAACAAGGTCAAAAACGACGCCAACGCCCTTCGCACCAGAAACTCGCAGTACCGCCTGGAAAACGACAAACTCCGCCAGCGCATCCGCGAGCTAGAGGGCAAAATCGAAGCGCTACTATAAATCAAATTTAAAGGCAAAAAATGAAAGAACTAGACAAAGCGGGGAAGGAATTTTTATTAAATTCCATCCGCTGTATAAACGATTTTCCAAAACCGGGCATAGTATTTCGCGATATCACGACGCTGCTAAACAACAAAGAGGCGTTTAATTTTTTAATGGATCATCTAGTTGCCAGATACGAGGGTGCCGATATCGACTTTATCGCGGGCATCGAGTCGCGCGGATTTATATTCGCAGCAGCTTTGGCGGCTAGGCTGCGGCTACCTTTCGTACCGATTAGAAAGCCTAAAAAACTGCCATATATCACGATCTCGCAAAAATACAGCCTAGAATACGGCGTGGACGAAGTGCAAATTCACGTCGATGCATTCGGCGAAAAAGCGGGCGCAAAGGTGCTTTTAATCGACGATCTAATCGCTACGGGGGGCACGGCTAAGGCTAGCGTCGAGCTAATCAATCAAACAAACGCCGTTTGCGTAGAGGCCTGCTTTTTGATCGATTTAAAGGATCTTGGCGGTAGCGCAAATTTACGCCCGCTAACTAAAATTTACAGCATTTTGGAGCTATGATGGAAGAATTTTTTACGAAACTACTCATCGAGTACGGCTACATCATACTTTTCGTCTGGTGCATAATGGAAGGCGAAATGGCGCTCATAATGGCTGGAATCCTCTCTCATCAAACGCATATGCATATCGCGCCGGCCATCTTCGTAGCAGGTCTGGGCGGCTTTGTCGGCGATCAAATTTACTTTTATCTAGGCCGCTATAACAAAAAATATATCGCCAAGAAGCTTCATACCCAGCGCCGCAAATTCGCCATCGCGCACATAATGCTGAAAAAATACGGCTGGCCGATCATCTTTATCCAGCGCTATATGTACGGCTTTCGCGTCATCATACCGATGACCATAGGCTTAACCGGATACAGCGCAAAAAAATACGCGTTTATAAACCTAATAAGCGCATGGTGCTGGGCTGCGATAACGATAATCCCCGCGTGGGTTTTGGGCGAGCACATACTTGAAATTTTACACAAAGCAAAAGAGCACTGGTACGTCGCCGTGCCGGTAGTAGCGATATTTTTAGGCGCTTTGCTCTATGGCTTTAAGCGTATAGAAAATAAAATTTTAAACGAAAGGAAACATAGAGGTGCAATTTCAAATAGTAAATAAAAATTTAGACGAAATCAAAGCCGATTTGGAGCTGATTTTCGTCGTAGATAAAAACCTAAAACATAAATTTATAAAAGACGAAAAGGCGTTTAAATTTGCCAACTACAAGGGCGAAAGCGTCTTGCTTTTGCTAGAAAGCGGCAGGATCTACGTACCGCTAAATAAGCTTGGCTACGACGAGCTTCGCATAGGTGCGGCAAAAGCCTATAACGCCGTAAAATCGCTAAACGTCAAAAGCCTAAAACTAGCCTCATACGTCGCAGGATGCCAAAAAATGAGCTTTCAAGCTCTAACCGAGGGCTTTTTGCTGGGAGCTTATGAATTTAACAAATACAAAGAAAAAAAAGAAAAATACGCGCTAAAAGATATTATTTTTAGCAGCGAGGAATTTAGCGGCGAGGTCGTCCGCGAAAACGACGCAAAGGACGGCTTTGCTCACGGCGAGATAATCGCTACGGCAACGAATTTTACCAAAGACGTCGTAAACGAAATACCTGAAATTTACACCCCGCAAAAAATGGCCGAGGACGCGCAAAATTTAGCCGAGTCTAGCCCAAATTTAAGCTGCAAAATTTACGACGAAAAATTCCTCGAAAAAGAAAAGATGAACGCATTTTTAGCCGTAAACAAAGCCAGCGTCCATCCGCCTCGCCTCATCCACCTCGTCTATAAACCAAAAGGCGCAAAAAAACGCGTAATCTTCGTCGGCAAGGGGCTAACCTACGATAGCGGCGGACTTAGCTTAAAGCCTGCTGATTATATGCTAACGATGAAAGCTGACAAAAGCGGCGCGGCAGCGGCGATGGGTATAATTAAAGGCGCGGCAGAGCTAAATTTGCCGTTTGAAATTCACGCTATTTTGGGCGCGACGGAAAATATGATCGGCGGCAACGCCTATAAACCAGACGACGTGCTGATCTCTCGCAGCGGCGTTAGCATCGAGGTGCGAAACACCGACGCCGAGGGCCGTTTAGTACTTGCCGACTGCCTTAGCTACGCGCAGGATTTTAAGCCCGATATCCTCATCGACATGGCGACGCTAACGGGCGCTTGCGTGGTAGGCCTTGGCGAATACACAAGCGGCATAATGGGCAACAACGAGGAGCTAAAAGCCGAATTTAAAGCAAAAGCGGCAAAAAGCGGCGAGCTAAATACGATTTTAGAGTTTAACCCTCATTTGCGCGAACTGATCAAAAGCCAGATCGCAGACATCAGCAACACGGCGTCTAGTCGCTACGGCGGAGCGATCACGGCAGGGCTATTCCTAGATAAATTTATAAAAGACGAGTTTAAAGACAAGTGGATGCACCAAGATATCGCAGGCCCCGCATACACCGAAAAAGCTTGGGGATATAATCAGGCGGGCGCGACGGGAGCGGGCGTGCGAATGAATCTTTATTATCTATGCGCTATGGCAAAGGAGCTGTAATGGGACTAGCAGTAGGTATCGTAGGTTTGCCAAACGTAGGCAAATCAACCACGTTTAACGCGCTAACCAAAGCGCAAAACGCCGAGAGCGCGAACTATCCGTTCTGCACGATCGAGCCCAATAAAGCCGTCGTGCCGGTGCCAGATAAGCGCCTAGGCGAGCTAGCCAAAATCGTAAATCCAAACAAAATACAATACTCCACGATCGAATTCGTCGATATCGCGGGGCTCGTAAAGGGCGCAAGCGCGGGCGAAGGTCTGGGAAATAAATTTCTCTCAAACATCCGCGAAACCGAAGTGATACTGCACATCGTGCGCTGCTTTGAGGACGAAAACATCACGCACGTAGAGGGCGGCGTCGATCCCGTCAGGGACGTCGAGATCATAGAAACCGAGCTCATCCTCGCCGACATCGAGCAGCTAAACAAAAAAATCGAGCGCCTAACCCGCGAAGCCAAAGCAAACGCAAAAGGTGCAAAAGAAGCGCTAGAAACGGCAAACGCACTGCTAGCTCACCTAAATGGCGGTAAAAGCGCAAGCAGCTTCGGCGGCAAGGACGAAGAAGCGTTTATAAATTTAAACAAAGAGCTAAGACTACTCAGCGCAAAAGAGGTCGTCTACGGCGCAAATGTGGGTGAGGACGGCATCTCGGAGGATAATAAATACGTACAGGCGCTTCGCGAATTTGCCGCGCGCTCGGGGCACGAGGTCATCAAGCTCTGCGCTAAGATCGAAGAGGAGCTAGTAGGCCTTAGCGACGAAGAGGCGCACGAGTTTTTAAGCTCGCTAGGCACGAACGAAAGCGGCCTGGAAAAGATCATCAAAACGGCGTTTGCGAAGCTAAATTTGATCAGCTATTTTACCGCGGGCGTCGTCGAGGTGCGCGCATGGACGATCGTAAAAGGCTGGAAAGCGCCAAAAGCCGCCAGTGTCATCCACAACGACTTTGAGCGAGGATTTATCAGAGCCGAGGTCATCGGCTACGAGGACTACATCGCGTGCGGCGGCGAAAACCCGGCCAAAGAGGCGGGCAAAATGCGCCTAGAAGGCAAGGATTACGTCGTTCAAGACGGCGACGTGATGCATTTTAGATTTAACGTTTAAGCATAAATCGGTCAAATTTAGCTTTGCTAACCGAGCGGTTCTTGGCTAAATTTGACCGCCTATGTTTTATGCCGCGCAGCTTACGAGCCTAAGCGCGGGCAAGATAAATTTTTGCATCGGCATTTTGACTACTCTAGTAACCGCTCCATAAAATTTTAGTCTTTAAAAATGCGGTTAAATTTAGCTAGACGCGGGTTTTGTAGCTCAAATTTGACTCGCGCTAAATTTAAGGAAAAAATTGAAAAAGATCATAGCCGTTTGCGTAACCGTATCAAATTTACCCCATACACAAATAATTTTCAAGGACACCAAGATTGCGTCGCTTTAGCGCATCGTCGCACCGCTTAGGTAGCGCGCCCAGATGTTACGACCTATCGACAGCAGTATGCAAACTCTACAAAGAAGCAAAATAGGTCAAATTTGAAAAACAAAACAAGTAAAATTTAACAAAGGACCGCAATGATAAAACCGGTCTTACTGCTACTTTTTGCGCTAAATTTCGCTATCGCAAATTTGACGAGCGAAGGTCAAACCGCCTACGACTCGGGCGATGAGCAAAGGGCGGCTAAAATTTGGCAAAAAGCGTGCGAATTAGGCGAAGTGCGCGGGTGTGCAAGGCTTGGGTTTTTATACAAAAACGGCAAAGGCGTGGAGCAAGATGACGAAAAAGCCGGTAAATTTTACCAAAAAGCTTGCGACGCAGGCGAGCTATCAGGCTGCGACAGCCTAGCCTCGCTCCGCCAAAACAGCGGCGAACACGCTAAAGCCGCCGCGATTTTTGAACAAGCCTGCGAAAAAGGATTTGGTTTAAGCTGCTATAATCTAGCTCAAATTTACGAAGCAGGCGTCGGCGTCGCACCGGATGAAAGTAAGGCGCTAGACCTCTACGTAAAGGCCTGCGAGCGCGGATATGCGGTAGTTTGCTACTATCTAGGCGGCATGTACGCAGACGGCCGGGAGGGCGCGAACGACGAAGCCGCGAAAAACTCGAAAAACGCGCTCAAATTTTACTCGCTTGCCTGCGAGGGTAAAATTTACGAAGCGTGCGAGGCTTTGGGTAGACTTTACGAGGACGGCGAGGCGGGTTTTGCGCAGGATATCAAGGCCGCTAGATCCTACTACGACAAAGCCTGCGCCGCAAATGCCTATAAATGCAGCGGCAGCGAGCGTCTGGACGAGCTACAGGGCGGCTGGGCGCAGTATCAAAGCGGGCAGTTTGAGGCGGCCTACGAGCTAGGCAAAGAGTCGTGCGGCAGAGGCGTAGCAAACGGCTGCGCGGCGCTAGGAGAACTCTACGCAAAGGAGCTCGGCGGAGTACGGCAAGATAGCGAGCAGGCGGTCAAATTTCATGAGAAAGCCTGCAAAGGCGGCTTTGGCGCTTCTTGCGCCGAGCTTGGCGATATGTTATTTCATGGACGCGGCGTAAAAAAGGACGTTCCGCGCGCGCTAGAGCTTTTTGAAAAAGCCTGCCTACTTTGGCGACTAGATGCCTGCGAGAGCCTAGCGGACGCGTATTTTAATGGATCAGACGCGCCGCAAGATATAGCAAGAGCCTTTAGTTTTTACGAGATCGCCTGCTACAACGGGCTAAAACCGGCCTGCACAAACCTGGGAGCGATCTACGAAAGAGGCGTAGGCGAAGCGATAAAAGCGGACGAAAGCGAAGCTGCGAGCCTTTTTCGCGAGGCTTGCGAGGCGGACGACGCGCGCGGATGCCTAAATCTAGCGCGCCGTCTTGAGCGCAGCGACAAAAAACAAGCCGCCGCGCTACGCCAAAAGGCGTAAAAACTGCACGAAAAAGAGTGCGAGGCGGGGCTAGCTAAAAAGTGCATGGAGTTTAAAAAATCAACCAATAAAGGAGAAAAACATGAGTTTTAAAAAAGTTTCGCTTGCCGCCGTTGCGGCCGTTTGTCTGTTTTTAGGCGGCTGCACCCAGCCTAAAACCGTGCAGATAGAGCTACCAAAAAGCGGGCTAGATAGCGTAAATCTACCAAACGAGGTAGCCATAGACGGTGAAAAATTCGTCTTAAAGCAAAAAAACGCGAGAACGGCCGAGTTTTATCTACCGAATGAAAAAGTGGGCTTTAAATGGAGCAAGCTTGTAAGCGTCACCGTCGATGAAAACGCCGATATCAACGAATATCAAAGAGCCTTTATAACCGCGCTAAAAAGCGGGCAGTTCGGCAAAGCGGAGTATGATTTCAAGTCTATAAACGATAAAGAGTATCAAGCTTACACGATCTACTATCCGATCGCGGGCAACCCCGATTTTGACAACTACGAGATCAATCTAATCAACGTAAAAAGCCTTAACTGCGGGCTTAGAGTCACGCACTACGCGCTAAAGTTTCTAAATATCGCCGATAGAAGCAAATTTCACGCGCTAATCAAGCAAAAAATGCCGATATTTTTAGCGCAGATGCCGCAAGTCGAGTGTAAATAGTTTTACTTTCGGGCGTTATTTTTAGTTTTTTGCTAAATTTAGCGCCCTTTTTTGCGAGCTAATTTTAAAATTTAGCCCGTAAACTGCGACAAATTTGACACTTTGCTTGCGCGGGCGGTCAAATTTGACGAGCGTAACGGCTACAATTTGACGCCGCCGCTTTTTTGATATTCGGCGGTAAATTTCGTGCTTCGTATTCGCTTGCTAACGGCTTAAGCAAAACCACCCAAAGGAAAAATATGGAAAACGGCGGACTGGCGGTATATTTTGGAGAAAATTTGGCGCAAATTTTATCGCAAAAGATAAAGGCGGTTTATCCTAAATTTGACGCGCATAGCTACTGCGGGCAAATCACGGCGAGTACGCCAAATTTCGGTTATTCGCAAAGGATTTTGGCGCACGCAAACGCTCTAAATGAACTCTTGCCGCCGGATTTTAGGCGCGCGGCGGAGATTTTGGTCGCGATTTTAGGCGAGGAAAACCCGAACGAAACGGGCATGTTTAAGCACTTTTACTGGACTTTGCCGCTGGCAAAATACGTCGAAATCTACGGCCTAAACGACTTTGAAACCTCGATGGGCGCGATTGAGGAAATCACGAAGCGCGGTACTGGCGAGTACGCTGTGCGCGCCTTTATCAAAAAATATCCGCAAGACTCGCTAAAAACCATGACGCAGTGGGCGCGCTCGTCAAATTTCCACCTACGTAGGCTCGCATCCGAAGGCCTGCGACCAAAGCTACCGTGGGCTAGCAAACTGGAGCTTTTCATTAGCGATCCGAGCCCGGTTTTTGCGGTGCTAGAGATGCTTAAGGAGGACGAGGTGCGCTTCGTACAGCGCTCAGTCGCAAACAACGTCGCCGACTATCTAAAGGTAAATTTCGCCGCCGCAAAAGAGCTGCTCATGCGCTGGCAAAGCTCGCAAAACAAAAACACGCAGCAAATCATCCGTCATGCGACGAGGAAGATAAAAATTTAGCTTTTGCGCAGATACGCAAGTCGGCGGTTAAATTTGGGCTACAAATTTTATAAACTTATAACGCATTTTATAAATAAAAAGCGGTTCAATCCGCCGCATAAAAAGTTGAGCCGAGCTTGATGGTAGCAGTGCAAGATAAAAGATCAAATTTACAGCCGCAGCCCGAAATCAAATTTGAGCCAAGCACGCAACAACAAGCAAATTTTAAAAGCCGCCGTGCTCAAATTTAAAGCAAAACACCCAAGCAAATCCAAAAATCAAAGCGTCAAATTTAAGCCCTCACGCCCAGGCCGCAAGCAGTCGTGCGATTAACAAGTCAAATTTGCCCAGGCAAAAACCGAGCAAAATAAACTCCCGGCGCGCAAACATCGCAAATAGCCGAGCCCAAAACCAAATCTATCCCGCAAAAACCCTAAACGCTACCCAAACCGCCAAAGCGCCGATCAAAACGCCGCCCGCAAAGGCCGAAGCGACGTAGATTTTCTGTTTTTTTATGATCTGCTCGAATTTCTTTTCGTGATGCTTTTTCACGCCCTCAAAGGTCAAATTTAAGATCTTTTCGTTCGTTTCATTTAGCGCATCGGCAAAGCTCTTTATCTGCTCGTCGTTGATATATCGCATGGTCTTGCGCGTCGCGTTAGCCAGGCGCTCGTAGTCCTCGCTGTTTTCCCAGAGCTCGACCACCGTGTCGTTTTCGATGCGCTCTTTTAGCTCCAGCGTCTCTTTTAGTTCGTTTTGTTCGACTAGCTGCGTTCCCATTGCGTCTCCTTAGTTGATAGTTCCTATTTTATCGCCGTATTTTAGCTTTTGCTCGGCCGCTAGATCAAATTTGACCGCGCCCTGCTCGCTAAGGATGAGGATCGTCGAGCCCAGCTCAAACATCCCCAGCTGCTCGCCCTTTTTCGCGCTTAAATTTTCATATTCGTAGAGCGCGACGTTACCGGCGCAGGCGTTAGTCTGTATGCGCGCGTCAAAGTCAAACTTCATCTTGCCCACGTTTAGCGCGCCGACGAAGACCAGCCACATCTTTTTGCCGCTTGCAAGCTCGCATTTTAGTACCACTCGCTCATTTTTGGCGTATAGATTTGGCACCTTTAGCAGCGCGCTAACGGCCACGCTATATAGCTCGCCCGGCACGTATAGCGCAGATAATATCTTCATATCGCAAGGCGCGTGATAGCGGTGGTAGTCGCGCGGACTCAGATAAATATTTACATACTCTAGCTCGGCGTCTCGCTCACTGCGGTCCATACTATCGCCCAGGAGCTCAGCTATGCCGTACTCGTGGCCCTTGACGCTGATCGCCTTTAGCTCCTTGCTAACTCCGCGCTCTAGGCACGTGCCGTCGCTAGGACTGATAAAGGCCTGCGGCGAAACGTCGAAATTTCGCGGACGCTGTAGCTCGCGGGTAAAAAGCGCCGTCAGGCTCTCGTACTCCTTTGGCTCTTTAAACTCGCTCATATCGATTTTAAAGCCGCTTACGTATTTTTCGTTGATAAATGTTTGCAAAAATTTCGGAAATTTAACCGCTGCTACAAATCCGAATATCCTAGAAATAAGTCCCCTCATACAACTCCTTTTAGTCTTAATAACGAAATCTCGCTAGGCGCCATCACGCGCACCGGCGGCCCCCAAAACCCGGCACCTCGGCTAACGTAAATTTGCGTATTTTCATTCGCGCGATATAGCCCGGCGACATATTTTTGATCTAGCCTTACTAGCAGCGAAAACGGAAAAATTTGTCCGCCGTGCGTGTGTCCGCTCACCACTAGATCCACGGGCGCGCTTTCGTCCATGTATTTTAAAAATTTAGGCTGATGAGCGAGCAAAACGGTAGGCAAATTTACGTCGCGACCGTCCAGAGCAGCGACCAGATAAGGCTCGTATGCCTTAAATCTTAAACCGATGATATCATAAACGCCGGCTAAATTTACCCCGCCCACTCGCGCGTTTTCGTTGCCTAAAATTTTAAAATTCGTCGTCTCTCGGATAACTTTTAGCGTACCGTCGATGCCGCTATAGTACTCGTGGTTGCCGGGCACGTAAAAGGTGCCATATTTGCTTTTTAGCTCGTTAAATGGCGCGATAAACTCGGCCAAACGGTGCGGCGGCAGATCCGCGATATCGCCCACGATCGCGACCGCGTCGGCATCCAGCTCGTTTACGCGCCTAGTTACCGCCCGCGCAAAGTCCGCTCCTAAAAAATCGCCCAGATGAATATCCGTTAAAACCGCGATTTTTAGCTCGTCCTTTAGCCCCTTTATCTCGATATCTTGGGCTTTTACTTCGGGTAATTTTACGGCGTTAAAGATACCTTTAAAAAAGTAGCTAAACGCCAAAATAAGTATCGTAACGTCAAGATAAAGGCGCAAAAATTTACGCCTACTCTCGCTAAACGCGCGCTTGGTTACGGGACGGGCGATGAAGGCTACGACGTTCGTAAAAAGTACGAACGAAAAGATAATAAACGTCAGTGCCAGCATCAGCGAACAGGCGATGCGAAGGCTAGGTCCCAAAAAGTTAAACCGCAGCGAAAAAGCAAGCGCGACGCCGCCCATGGCAAGCGTCAGGAAAAATAGCCCAAGCGCCCTTTTATGCACGGCAAGCGGCCTGAGCGCGGCATCCGCAAAAAGCCCGCGGTAAGAAACGTAATTCATAAAAATAATGATTAAAGACGATAGAACATAAAACATTTCGTAAATTTAGCCAAAATTATTAAATATCTAACCACTGGGCGCGGCAAATTTGAGGAAATTTAAATGCGGCGGCAAAGCGTACGCGAGAAACGTCTTTTTATGCGACAGTGCCTGCGCGGACGGAGGGTAAATTTGATAGCTTGTTTGAACGAATTTAGCGCTTAACTCCGCGCTGATTTACGGCGCCGAAATGCAAATTTGATTTTACGGGCTGCTTAAAACGCATTTTAGCAGGCAGCTAATCCAAATTTTATCGCCGCTCTTGGCTTTACGCTTGGCATGACCCGCACCTTTACGAAGCTACCAAGATTTTGCCTATTCTTCGCCCGCATCCTCGGTTCGGACGATGAGGCTCTTTGGTAGACTAAATTTCTCGATCACTTCGCACTCTTTGGCCCTCATCTCGCCCGCGTCGCTCTCGTGATCGTAGCCTAGCACGTGAAGTAGCCCGTGCGTGAAAAGTAGCGCCGTCTCGTCATCCTCGCTGTGCCCTAGCTCGGCGGCTTTGGCGGCGACTAGCTCTGTGTTTATCACGATACAGCCAAGCGGCGCGTGCAGCTGCATCTCAAGCGGGAAGCTCAGCACGTCCGTGGTCTCGTAGATGCCGCGCTGGCGGACGTTTATCTCCTTCATCTCCTCGGCGTCAACAAAGCTAAGCTCCACCTCGCCCGCGGTCAAATAGTCGCAAATTTGATCCAAAATCCTCGGATAATCGTCCTCGCAAAGTATCATTTTTGGCTTTCCTTTAGTAAAATTTGAGTATGATTTTAGCGAAAATTTTGGTCAAATTTAATAAAGCCAAATTTGCTAAAAACGTTATCGGCGTCAAATTTTAATTTTTCTGTTTCTTTGGGGGCGGAAGGGGTTTCTACTTACGAAGCGTCGCCCCTTCCGCCCCCAAGCCCCCACCTACCCCACTGCACGTTCAAGGCGGCGACATAGCTTTGCTCTACGAGCAAAGCATCGCGGGTTTTGTAAATTTTGATGGAGGCAAATTTGACATTTTCAAGGTGCGGGTCTCGGTGAGTAAAATTTAAAGCTAGAATTTACAAATTTGACTCCAAAATTTAACGTAAGACGCGAAGTATTTTTGCGTTTAGACGAGACGGATTTAAATTTTACGACGGGAGCTACCTTGTCGGTAGTGACCGAGTAAAATTTAAATCCAACGAAGTATAAACCAAAAAGACGAGCAAGCAAGAAAAGGATAAAAATGGTAAAGAAAGCGGTTTGCATAATGAGCGGCGGCATGGACAGCACGCTGTGCGCCGTCCTCGCCAAACGTGCAGGTTACGAGATCGTCGCGCTGCATTTTGACTACGGGCAGCGCACGATGAAGCGCGAAAAGCTGGCGTTTGAGCAGATCTGCCAGCGTATCGGCGCGCTAAAAAAGGTAAATTTAGACGCTAGTTTCATAGCAAGCATCGGCGGCAACGCGCTAACGGACGAGAGCCTAGCCATCCGCAAGGACGGCGCCAAGCCCGACACCCCTAGCACTTACGTGCCGTTTCGCAACGGCATCTTTATCTCTATCGCCGCCGCACTAGCCGAAAAAGAAGGCGCGCAGGCGCTATATATCGGCATCGTCGAGGAGGACGGCTCGGGCTACCCCGACTGCACGGCGGATTTTATCGCTAAGATAGAAAGCGCCGTAAACGCCGGCACCTCAAAGGACTTTAGCCTGCGCATCGTAACGCCGCTAGTAAATTTAAGCAAGGCCGACATCGTGCGAAAGTCGCTCGAGGCGGGCTCTCCGCTGGAGCTAACGTGGAGCTGCTACGAGCGCGAGGACGAGGCGTGCGGAGAGTGCGACAGCTGCCGCCTGAGACTGCGAGGATTTGAGCTTGCGGGCGAAAAAGATAGGATAAAATACGTAAATTTAAAATAAAATTTCTAAAAATCGGCATGGACCCGTCCACAAATTTAATGCGAAATAAATTTATCCGCCAAAAACACTACGACCGCCCTACCGCCGTTTTTGTTCGGCAAATTGGGTTGCGACGTCAGTTTTACGGATTTTAGACATAATGTGTTTTTGGCAATATCCGCTTTAAGGACGGAAAACAAAACGCCTACTTTAAATTCTCTCGCATCTACGCTACTGCACTAACCGATCATGCAAAAGCAACCGCGGTATGCCTCGCAATGGAAGCATTATTTGGACGCTTTGCTTAAAAACTCGCAGGGCAAGCTTTGCCGATTTACGCATTTTTCCGTCAAATTTATCGGCAAATTTACGGCTAGAAAGCGAATGGTTTAAAAACTAGGCCAAATTTGTAGCAGATGAAGGCGAAAATACGCTAAATTTGAGATTATTATAAAATTTCGCCAAACAAATCAGGCTCGGGCGCGGCCAAATTTAGCATCGCTTCAAGCTCCTCTTTTTGGCATTTAACGAGAGCGTAGTGAAAATTTGAAAGATTTTTCAGCTCGGCAAGCTCCTTAAATCTCATCGTAGCCGCCGCGCTTCCAGCAAAATCCTCCGGTACGCAGATCTCGATACCACCGCTAAAATTTCGCGCCAGAAATGCCGCCTCCATATCAAAAAGCTCGTCGTCGCTCTCTGTGATAAAGGCCTGAGAGCTTGCGCCAAAAGGCACGACGCGAAAATTTTTATTTATAAAAATAGGCTCGAAATGCCCCAAATTTCGCGTGTCGCCGAGCTTAAAAGAAAAGCCCGCGCGGATCAGATACTTCAAAAGTCCGCAAAGATAGTGCGTGAAAACTTTAGGGAAATTTAAGTTTGGATAATAAACGCCCTCGCAAACGACGCTAGAGGCAAACAGCGAGCCGCCCTGCGCGCAAACCGCGTCCACGTCGCTAAAGACGGTGTCGTAAAGCGGCGCGATCTTGGATAAAATTTTAAGATCGTCTGTGAAAAACAGATCCCCCGCGCCCGCTTTCATTATTTTTATAAAAAGTCGCGTCGCATCCTCAGGCAGTAAGCTAGCTGCATTGCCGTCAGAATTTTTGCCTAGGCTCATACGCGCGAGCAAGGCCTTTTGCACGGGATTAACGGAGCAAAATTTGAGATTTTTGTAGCTCGCCTCAAAGCGCATCAGTCGCATCAGCGCGGCGCTCAGGCTATCGACCTTGATAAAAGCGACTTCGGGATCGATAACCTCGCATCTTTGCTCTACGAGCACGGCATAAGCGCCGTTTGCGACGGCTGCGGCTATCTCGTCCGCGCCTGCGCCAAGCCCGATGTAGGCGTAGCCTTGGCGCACGTTTTTACTCTCAAACGCAAATCCCTCTACGGCGCTGACGCTCGGTTTATTTAGCGCTTCGCCATTGATGAGGCGCCTTAGGTTTTCGATATTCACGCCGTTTTAGCCTACTTCTGATCCGTTTTTGACCGCAGCCATCGGCGTGATAAGGCACAGCGATCCGTCCTCTGCGCTAAGGATCATACCCTCTGATACATGGCCGAAAATTTTAGCGGGCTTTAGGTTTGCCAGCACGCAGACCTGCTTGCCTACGAGACCCTCAGGAGCGTAAAATTTAGCAATTCCCGATAAAATTTGACGCGGCTGTTCTTCACCCAGATCGATCTTAAATTTAAGCAGCTTCTCGCTGCCTTCGATATTTGAGCACTCAAGCACGGTGCCTACTTTTATGACGCATTTTTTAAAGTCGTCGATTTTTATTTTCGCGTCCGATTTTTCTTGCGGCGCGGCGGCGGTTTTAGCCGGTTCGCTTACGCTTGGCACCGCGGTCGCCATTAGCTCTTTTTCTATTTTTGGGAAAAGCGGCTGCGTTTTTTGCGCTTTAAAGTCCAAAATTTCGTTGTTTAGGATGATTTTTTCGTAAGTCGCCGTCGAGATCTCAAAGCCAAGCGTCTGCGCGATCTTTTCGCAGGTTCTTGGCATCGCGGGGCTTAGCAGGACGGCCACGCGAGCCAGCAGGTTAGCGCATAGCGATACGAGCGCGTTTGCTTCGTCTTTTTTGCCGTTTTTTATTAGATTCCACGGCTCAAATTTAGCTATGCTCGCATTTGCGAGCGTTAGCGCCTTAAAGAGCTCCTCGAGATAGCGGTTCGTGGCGAAACTCTCTAAATTTTTGATAGCGTTTTGCAGGTATTCGTTGCCGCTATCCAAAACCTCGCCGTAAAATTTGCGTAAATTTTCGCCCTTTATCTCAAAGTCCGAGTATTTTTCGCTCATACCGACTATACGGCTCAAAAGATTGCCCAGATCGTTGCTAAGCTCGGAGTTTATGCGCTCGATCATCGCCTTTTGCGAGAAGTCTCCGTCTTGTCCAAACGGCACTTCGCGTAGCATAAAGTAGCGGAAATTTTCTAGTCCGTACGCGTCCGCGACCTCGCTTGGATTTATAACGTTGCCTTTACTTTTGCTCATCTTTTCGCCGTCTCTCGTCCACCAGCCGTGAGCCGCGATGCAGTGAGGCAGCGGCAGATCAAGGCTCATCAAAAACGCCGGCCAGTACACCGCGTGAAAGCGCAAAATGTCCTTACCTACGACATGCGTAGCGCCCTTCCAGTAGCGCATCTTATCATCGCCGCGCGTGTAGCCTAGCGTACTGAGATAGTTTATGAGTGCATCCAGCCAGACGTACATCACATGCTTTGGCTCGTTTAGGCTAGCAGGTAGCTTCACACCCCACTCAAAGCTCGTGCGCGTGATCGAGAGATCGCGCAGGCCGCCTTTTACGAAGCTCACGACCTCGTTTTTCTTACCGCGCGGCACGATGCAGTCTTCGTTTTCTTCATACCATTTTAGTAGCGCGTCTTGGTATTTTGAAAGTTTGAAAAAATAGCTCTCCTCTTTCACCAAATTCGTCGGTCTACCGCAGTCAGGACACCTCTCATCCTCCAAAAGCTGCGTCTGCGTAAAAAAGCTCTCGCAGCTAACGCAGTAGTATCCCTCGTATTCGCCCTTGTAGATATCGCCTTTTTGATACATCTTAAGAAATGCGTTTTGCGCCGTGAGCTTGTGATAGTCGTCGGTCGTGCGGATAAAATGATCGTAGCTGATCTCAAATTTATCCCACAGCTCCCTAAATTTCGCGCTTATCTCATCGGCGTAGGCTTGCGGCGTATAGCCCTTTTTTGCGGCGGCTTGCTCGATCTTTTGCCCGTGCTCGTCGGTACCGGTCATAAAGTACGTATCATCGCCCTTTAGCCTCGCAAATCTCGCTACAGTATCTGCTATCACGGTCGTGTAGGCGTGTCCGATGTGCGGCACGTCGTTTACGTAATAAATCGGAGTCGTAATATAAGTCGTGTTCATATCTTTCCTTTTTAAATTTAAAAATCAAATCCGCCGCCGTCGCCTTTAGACATCGAGCTGTATACGGCGTCTACGTAGTTTTTGCGGGTTTTGCACTCAAACATCGCCTCGCAGGCAAAGCACGAGTTTAGCCCTTTTTCGCGCTGACAGGCTTGTAAAATTTCTCTTTGGCGATCAAGCTCCAGCTCAAATTCGTCTTTCTGGGCTACCTCATGCTCTACTACATGCTCGCTCATTTCGCGCTTCCGTAAAATTTATGCAGTAAATTTATCTCGTCTTTGGAGCCAAAAAAGCAAGGCGTGGTTTGGTGGATTTTTTCCACTTTCATATCAAAAAGCGTTGCCGAGTATCCGTCGCTAGTAGCGCCACCTGCGCGCTCGTAGATGAAGGCAAACGGCAGCACCTCAAATAGCGCTCTTAGCTTGCCCTTTGGCGCGTCGGTCGTGGCAGGATAGCTAAAAAGTCCGCCGCCTTTTAGCAAAATTTGATGCAGGTCGCTCACCATGGCGCCCGAGTATCTGAGGCGATATCCCTGCAAAAACAGCTCGCGGATAAATTTAGCGTGAGTTTCGCTCCAGCCTTTTTGCGTAGCGCCCGTGGCGTTTAGCTTGCCTTTTTGAGCTAGAGCGAGGTATCTGATAAACCTAAACTCGCCGTCTTTATCCAAGCGAAAAAACGCCGGCGCGGTTCTATCCGTGCAAAGCACGAGCTCTAGTCGCGGGCCGTACACGACGTAGGCGGCGGCTTTTAGATTTTGCGGAGTTAGCTCGTTTTCGTAAATGCCAAAAATCGAGCCGATAGAAAAATTTACGTCCACTAGGCTAGAGCCATCTAGCGGATCGTAGGCGACGATAAATTTCGCGTCCTCGTTTAGAGACAGCATATCCTCTTTTTCTTCGCTAACGAGCGCTTTTACGCAGGCTAAATTTGTAAACTCGGCCGTAATGATCTCGTCGCTTCTCACGTCTAGCTTTAGCTGCGTGTCGCCCGTGGCGTTGGCATGATCGGTGTATCCTAGATCGGCGTATTTTATATCTTCGCCGATTTTTACGGCGATTTTTTTAATCGTTTCAAAAATTTCGTTCATTTTAAAACCTTTGCGTTTTTTAGTATCCACTCACAGATAGCCTGCGTGTCGTCTAGATCGAAGTTTGGCTTATCGATCTCGTAGTCTTTTTTATAGCTTGCGATCGCGTTTGAAAAGCTAAGATAATCCTCGTTTATCTCGTCCTTAAATACGCTAATGCGCGGTAGCGGCAGGGTCTTTAGCCCTTCTACTAGTAGCAAGTCAAACTCTCCCGCCATCGCTACGACGTCCTCAACGCTTTTGCTCTCCTGCGAGAAAAAGGTCGTGCGCGTCGGACTCATGACCGCTACTTCGGCGCCTATTTGGCTAAATTTATAGCTATCCTTGCCCTCAACGTCAAATCTCGCCTTGTCGCCCGGGTCGTGCTTGATGATCACGACTTTTAGCCCGTCATCGATAAATTTTTTGGCGACTTTCAAAATAAGCGTGGTTTTGCCGCTATTTGAAGGCCCCGAAAAAGCCATTGCCGCTTTCTTCATTTTTCTCCAAATTTTCAAAATTTACGCCGATTATAGCAAATTTAGGCTTTTTAAAAGCAAAATTTATCTAAAATAGCACCAAATTTAAAGAGGTTTTAAAATGAAAAAGAGCGTATTTTTCTTAAGTTTTATTTTGGCGTTAGTCGGTTGCGCGGATAAAAAATATATCCACGAACCGCTAAAAAACGAGCTTTTGGCCTACACGAGCAAGTCTGAGATCATAGATAAAAAGACTAACATCCTAATCGTCGCGACCTATCTAAATCCGATCTATAGCGAGCTGATTGACGAGCAAAAAAGAGAGAAATTCGTCGTGGCCGTGCATCCCAAAGAGGTTAAAATTTTAGAGGAGAGCTTTGCGGCAAACGGTTTGCAGCAAGGCATCCTAGTTAGACGCCTAGCCGCAAACGATCCGCTTTTGCAAAAAGTAAGCTTTGAGGTTCCGTGGGCGCAGTATTTCGAGGTCAGCACCCCAGAGGTCAAAAGCGATAAAATCAACCTTGCTTTCGAAATTTATCCGTCAAAGAAGGCGTCTTTAAGCTTTCAAAAAGTGTCGAAATCGATGTACTGGAACGGAGAAGCCTTAGGTAAATAACATAGTTTGCGAGCACCTTTTTGCCGTAGTCGCGACTCTCGGCAAAGGGCACGAGCTCCATAGATAAAAACGGTTCATACTCGCCCTCGTTAAAAAGGTCGCCTCGCTGAAGCATCTTCTTAGTAAAGCCGATACCGCCGTTATATGCGTAAGCTACAAAAAGCGGGTGGTAGAGGTATTTCTCCAAATAATTTAGATGATGATCCGCAAATTTTAACGCAAGACGCGGGTCAAACATATCGTCCTGATCGAAATTTGGGATTTGCAGCTCTTTTTTGCCGATATGGTTAGCCAAAAACGGCATAAACTGCATCATACCGAGCGCATAAGAGGTCGAGATGACAGCCGGGATAAAGCGGCTCTCTTGTCTGCCGATCGCGTAAAGAAGCGCTTTTCTAGTCGCGTTTATATCCTCTAGCTCATCAACAAACGGCATGACGAAGTAACTATCCTTGTAGCCGCTTGCTTTTTCCATCAGGTAGGCGTACTGACCTAACGTCTCTTTGGTGTTAAAAATTTCAGAGTGCTTTGCGGCGTCCTGCGCGCTCATCTCTTTTATCATTTTAAAGGTTTTTTGCCACAAAAACGGATCTTTTATGTCGTAGTCCGCTACCTTTTCTTTCGTAGGCATCGGTGTGACGATGTTTACGGCCGGACTTGCGCCCGTTAGCTCGTTTGCATAGAGCGTATAGATATTTACGTCGCGGCTTTGATTTAGCTTCTCAAGATAGCTTCTGTCCCTGCTTAACAGATATAGCCAAAAAAGGGCATTATCCTTGCGGTCCTGCCTCTCAAAGGCTGCCTCGGCTCTAGTAAAGAACCTTGTGGCGTCTTTTGGAGAATTTAACAAAACCGCGTTTATGCCTAGCATAAAGGCGTCCTTGCCGGCAAGCTCGGTTTCTTTTATCGCGAGAAAATTTTGCCTAAATTTAGAGTGTTTTTTATCGATTATCAAATCGTTTGCCAGAGCGTGAAACTCCTTTTTCGTCGCGAGTGAATTTATAAAATTTGCGTCAAATGTCTTGTCGAATTTATCCTTGTGCGAAGACTGGTTAAAATAAACTAAAAACGCGTCCGTATCGTTAAATTTAGCGAATTCATCCTCGGGGTGCTTCTCGTTTAGCGCGCTCAAGCGGCGATAAAGAAGCGGATCGGAGTCTTTAAATTTATCCGCCAGCTTTTGCCTCGTTTCCTTCTTTAGCTTCATCATAAAAGGCACTCTGAGGCGCTGTTTTTGGCAGGTTACGTTTGCATCCAGGATATTTTTCGCGCTTACGCTATCGCAGTTTCCTTTGGTCTTTTTGGGCGGCAAAATCTCAGCCAGTTTCTTTGCTAGTACGCCCGCTCGGCGAAAGACGTCTTTGTTTAAAATCTGCGCCTGCTCCTTGGTGTAGTCGCCTTCGGTTAAAAGACGGTAAAAGTAGTAATCCTTAGCAAGCCCCTTAGGCTCGTCTTTTATCTCCTCAAAACTCTTAACTCCGCCAAACGCCGCCGCCGCAAAAATCGCGGGCAGGATAAATTTAAGCAGCGTACGCAAACATGAGCCTTACGAAAAATCTATCTATAAACTGAAGCGACAAAAGAACGATAATAGGCGCTATATCTATACCGCCAAAAACCGTCGGTATCACGCGGCGGATGGCGGCATAGACGGGCTCGGTGAGGCGGTAGAGCAGCTGCACGATAGGATTATAGGGATCGGGGCGCACCCAGCTTATGATCGCCGCGCCTATGATGATCCACGTGTAGGCGCTGATAACGATATGCAAGATACTGCCGACTGCTTCTAAAAATACCGAAAATATCATCGTAAAATTTCCTTTAGATACGGTTTTATGAGCGGATATAGCTCGCTAAGCTCAGGGCCGTGTTCGGCGCCCGTGAGTAAAATCCTAAGCGGCATAAAAAAGCCTTTTCCCTTTAGCCCCGTGGCATCCATGAGAGCCTTTTTTAGCTCGTTAAATTCGCTAAATTCGCTCAAATTTAACGAAGTTGCGGCGGCTTTTATAGCCTCGCAACCCGCCTTAAACTCATCCGGGATAAATTTGGTCGCAAAAATCGCATCGACCTTGGCTTTTATCTCGGTTAGCAGGCTGCTTTCTTGCGTGTAAAATCTAGCAAGCGGGGCAAATTCGGGCTTTATGCCCATTAGCGCGACTAGCCTTGCATCGCTTGCTCTTTTGATGTGTTCGCGGTTTATATGCTCAAGCTGCTTGACGTCAAATTTGGCCGGAGACGCCGAAACCTTCGAGATATCAAACCACTGCGCGGCTTCTTCTATCGTAAAGATTTCAACAGGCGCCTTGTAGCCTAGCGAGATAATGTAGTTTGCGATGGCTTCGGGCATAAAGCCTTGCGAGAGCAGCCATTTTACGCTACTTTCGTTCTCGCGTTTGCTCATTTTTTTACCCTCGACGTTTAGGATGATGGGCAGGTGGGCGTAGTTTATCTTTTGCGTATAGCCTAGGCCTTCGCGGATGAGGTCTTGTTTTGGCGTGTTGCTGACGTGATCCTCGCCGCGGATGACGAAGGTGACGCCCTCTAGCATATCATCGACCGCGCAGGCAAAGTTATATGTCGGCGTAAAATCAGCCCGCATAATCACAAAGCTATCGACGTTTTCGGGCTCGAAGCTTATCTCGCCCTTTATAGCGTCCTTAAATTTCATCGTGCCTAACGGCTTTTTCATGCGCACGACGAAAGGTTTTTGGTTATTTAGTACCTCGTTGTCGCTTAGATGCTCGCACGTCCCGTCGTAGCGGTAGGCTTCGCCTCTAGCCTTGGCGGCTTCTTTTTTGGCCTCTAGCTCGCTTTCGGTGCAAAAGCACGAAAACGCCTTTTTGTCTATCAAAAGCTTTGCCGCAAACTCGCGGTGAAATTTCAAATTTTTACTTTGATAATAAAGCGTGTCCCATTTGATTCCGAAAAGCTCTAAAATTTCTAAAATTTCCTTGTCTTTTCCGGGGATATTGCGCTCCTTGTCGGTATCCTCGATGCGGATGATAAAGCCGCTTTTATCCTGGAGCGAACAGACGTAGTTTAGGATCGCAACCCTTAAATTTCCCAGATGCATATCGCCTGTCGGCGACGGCGCAAAACGATACATTTTTGTTTCCTTATTGATTTTTAGGGGCGATTATAGCATTTTAAGCATTTAACTTGGCTTTTTTATCTTTTGTGAAGCTAAAATAAATATAATTGATATCTAATTTTAAAATGCAAAGGAAAAACATGAGTTTTGTTAAGGAATTTAAAGAATTCGCGATGCGCGGCAACGTCATCGATATGGCCGTGGGCGTCGTGATTGGAGGCGCCTTCGGTAAGATCGTTAGCTCGCTAGTCGGCGATGTTATTATGCCAATCGTAGGCGTACTAACAGGCGGCGTAAATTTTACGGATTTAAAATTTACGCTAAAAGACGCAGTCGGCGATACGGCTGCCGTAACCGTAAACTACGGCTCGTTTATACAAACGATGGTCGATTTTACGATTATCGCGTTTTGTATTTTCTGTGTCGTTAAGGCTATAAATTCGCTCAAAAAACCAAAAGCGGAGGAGCCAAAAGCCGAAGAGCCTGCGCCGGTGCCTGAGGATATAGCGCTTCTAACCGAGATCAGAGATCTTTTAAAAAATAAATAAGAACGGCAAATGCTAGAGCAAATCCCGTTTTTTCAGGAGCTAAACGAGGCCGAGCTAAAAAGGCTAGAAGATATCAGCATCCTAAAAAAGTATAAAAAGGGCGAGTTTTTATTTATGGAGGGCGAGGAGTCAAAGTGGCTCCACCTCCTTATAAAAGGTTCTCTCAAGCTATATAAAATCGGCCCCAAAGGCAAAGAGATTTTTATGCATCAGTTTAACGGGATTAGCTTCGTAGCCGAGCTTGCTAACTTTGAAAATATCAAATTTCCGGCGACGGCGATATTTTTAACCGGCGGCGAAGTACTAAAAATCGACTACGATAAATTTTACGCCGAGTTTTTATCAAACCCGCGCGTATCGCTACAAATCATTAAATCGCTCTCACAAAAACTAAAAATCGCAAGCGAGCTGATACATCAAGAGCTCGTGCTAAACTCCGAGGCCAAGGTTGCGAGCTTTCTCGTTAATCACGCCGACCTTTTTAACGAGCTAAAACACATCAAAATCGCCTCCATCCTAAACATCACTCCAGAGACGTTTTCAAGGATCTTGGCGAAATTTAAAACTCAAAATTTGATCGAATTAGACGCAAATAATAAAATCGTAAATATCGCTACAAGTGAGCTTTCGGAGATGTTTGAAGGCTAGAGCCGGTATTTGCAAATTTAATGCTTTCTTTTAGCGCAAACCGGTTTTTGCGAGTTATTAAACATAAAACTCGGTTATAAAAATAAACTCGTCAAATTTCCGGGTCTTTCGCATATTGTAATTTTATCCGCACCATCGTAATACCGCGTCAAATTTATAAATTTATTCGTCGCAAGCCCGGTTTAAATTTAACCGATTACAAAAGCAAGGATGCATAAAATCTATAAATTTAAAAATACGATAAATTTAAGCCGCCGCATCCACGAAAAGTTACGAGAACGCAACGCGTGGTAATGCCGCGAAAGTGGGATTCTTCCTTTAAATTTGAAGACCGAATTTTAATTTTTCTTCTTTTGCGCTGCTTCGGTATCTGCTAGCGAGGTAATTTCGTATTTCTTATCGATATAGCCCATTTCTAGTAGTTTATTAAAAATTTTAGCCGTTAGAGGTCCGGCAGCCAAACCGCCGTGTCCGCCGTGCTCGATGATAACGGTAACGGCATAACGAGGCTCCTCATACGGCCCATAGGTCGTGACCCACGCGTGCGAGCGGCGCAGATACTCCATGTCCTCTTCTTTCATACGCTTTTTTTCGGCCTGCGAGATGCCCACGACCTGCGCGGTACCCGTTTTCGCCGCTAGCGTGAGTTTTGCCTCTTTAAAATATTTATGCGCGGTGCCTTTTTTATGATTTACGACCTCATACATCGCCTTTTGGATGTACGGCAGCTGCTTTTTCTCAAGTGGCGTTAAAATGTCATCTGTAGGCTCAAATTTAACCTCCTCGCCGTTTACGCTACGTAAAAAATGCGGGACGATATTTTTCCCCGTCGCTAGGATGCCCGTATAGCGCACCACCTGCATCGGCGTCACGAGGAAGTTGCCCTGCCCGATCGAGGTGATTAGCGTCTCGCCCTGATACCACGGCTGAGCATATTTTTGCATCTTCCACTCGCGTCCGGGCACGATACCGACAAATTCGTTAGGCAGATCCACTCCGCTTTTTTGCCCAAAACCCAGCCGCTCTAAAACCGGGGTTATAGCGTCGATGCCGACCTTTAGGCTGCCTTTATAAAAATAATCGTCGCAGCTCTCGCGGATGGCCGAGTTCATATCCATAAAACCGTGTCCGTAGACGTTCCAGCAGCGGAAATTTCGCCCTCCAAGCTCAAATGAGCCCGAGCAAAAATACCCATCGGAGCGGCTCATCTTACCGGTGTCTAAAAACGCCATCGCCACGCCCATTTTTATAACCGAGCCCGGCGGATAAAGACCGTTTACGAGCTTATTCGTAAACGGATGATCGATACTTTTAACAAGCTCGTCCCACTTAGCCTGCGATAACCCCGTAACAAACGGATTTAGATCATACTCGGGGAAGCTGCCCGCAGCCAGTATCGAGCCGTCTCTCAAGTCCATCACGATGATAACGCCCGCGTTATCGCCGAAAATTTCTTCAATGTATTTTTGCATCTCAAGGTCGATCGTTAGCGAGATGTCCGAGCTTTGCGGGTAGCTCACGGATATCTCCTCGACCTCCTGATTTAGCGCGTTTACTTTTACTTTTCGCACGCCCTCTTGCCCCTGCAAGACGGAGTTATAAAAGCGCTCCGTGCCGCTTCTGCCCGTGTGATTGGTTAGCTTTGCGACAGGGTCGGACTCGACGTCTTGCTGGTTTGCGCGACCGACGTAGCCGATGATGTGCGAAGCTAGGTTATTGTAGGGATAGTGGCGCTTGGATGCCGGCTTAACCTCTAAATTTTCTCGCAGCGAGAGCTCGGCTATACGCGGTATCATCTTGTCATAATCCATAAAATCGATAATCTGAATAAAATCTTGGTTATAAGGCGAGTCGGCCTTGACGTATTCTCGCTTTAGTTTCGTGACGTTTAAGTCCTCGAATAAATTTTGCAAATTTGCAAGCTCGGTATCTAAAATTTCAGCCTTTTTGCCGCTTAGATGCGGCTTTAGCGCGACGGAAAAACCGAGGCGATTTACCGCCATCGGTCGGCCTTTGGCGTCTAAAATCAGCCCCCTAACGGGAGCTAGATACTGCGTTTTTACAGCATTTTGCTCGGCGATCTCCTCGTAAAAGTCGTTTGATTTGACGCTAAGATAATAAACTCGCACCAGCAAAAGCACCCAGACGCTAAATATAATGCCAAACACTATGCGCATCCTCATAAGCGCCCCTTAAATAAAACTACCGCCAAAACGGACTCTACGCCGACGTAGATCAGGTACTCATAGTCAAATTTTAGCATCGGCAAATTTGCCGCGTAAGAGATAAAAGAGCTAGTAGCGCCAGTCCAAACATAACCGCTAGCGACGAATCCGACCGCCAAAAGCTCTCTTGATTTTAGCGTAACGATGAGCCAGTCGGACATAAAATGATAAAAAAGCATAAACGCAATCACCGCCGAAAACAGCGCAAACCCGTGCGCCTGCTCGGCAAAAGTAAGGTAAAATAGGCAAAAATACCACTCCTTGCCAAACTCCTTGAGCGTCTTTTGCTTTTGCAAGGTTAGCATGATCATGTAAGTAAAAAATATCCCGATAAGAGGCGGCAGATGCGTAAATACAGTCGTTATGCTCTGATAAAATACCAAAAAAGCAACCCAAGCAAGCTGCTTTAAAAACCGCTTCTCTGCGCCAAGTCTTCGCATCGCCGCACTCGTTCGCATAGTTAGAAGTTTTTAGCTAAATTTGCAAATTTAGCCTTAGCGCCGTTTAAATTTGTAAATTTAGCTAGAAAATTTGATGGTAAAAATGTCAAAATTTGCCTGCGGCTTTTTGATTTCATTACAGCCCCAGTGCGTTTAGATATATAAGCTCGTTTGCCTTTTCTACGCCCGTTTTTTTAAGCGCTGAGACAAAATGCGCGCTCGGATAAACCTTTAAAACCGCGCTTTTTTGGCTTTGATTTAGCTTGTCTGATTTTGTGAGGAAATTTAAAATTTTTTGATCGGGGCGCAGGAAGCTTTGCAAATAGTCGTTTACGTCCCTATCGATTTGCATATCAAACTGGCGCGAGTCAATGAGATGTACGAAGAGCTTGATATTGGCTCTAAATTTTAGATATTCGTCGAGGTTTTTTCTCCACTGCGCGTGCATGCTTTTAGCCACTTTGGCATATCCAAAGCCCGGCAGATCGACGAAGGTCAAATTTGCCCTCTCCTCGCTTGGTTCGCCTTGCTCGTTTTTGATACCGCGCGCATACTCGACCTCGAAAAAATTTATGAGGCGCGTTTTGCCCGGCGTCGAGCTGCTTTTGGCTAGGCCTTTTTGATTAACCAGGGCGTTTATGAGGCTGCTTTTACCGACGTTTGAGCGCCCCAAAAACGCCACTTCGCTAGAATTTGCAGGCGGAGCTAGCGATATGTCGGGCGCTGAAATGAGAAATTTTGCGTTTAAAACGCGGATCACTTTTTATCCTCGACCTGGAATATAAATTTGACCGGCTCTTTTTTGCCGCTGTTTACGTTATACATACCGCTATTTTGATTGACCGTGATCTTTTCGCCGTAGACTTTTTTATCGGTTTCTATCTCGTGCAAAAAGCCGTTGCCGTTTATCGTATATAAATTTGGCGTTGGCTCATAAATAAGCTCGCTGCCGCTGCCGTCGTATGTTTTATTTTTGATAAATACTCTAAATTTGGCGTTGCCAGAGGCTACGTATTTTAGCGGATTGCGATTTTTATCAAAATGTATAACGACGAGATTAGCAGTTAGCGTATCTTTACCTTTTTTAATATTTACGTTGCCTTTAAATTCGCTTATTTGCTTGCCTTCGTCGGCATAAAACTCGTCCGCTGTGATCTCCACCTGCTCTGCTAAAAGCGGTAAAGCGCTAAGCGCCAAAACCAAAACCGTCTTTTTAATCAAATCTATCTTCGTCATTTTTCGTCCCGTTTCTTTCTATCTTGTTCTATTATGGCAAACGCTTTTTTGATATAAGCCTTTTTTAGCTCAAAATCGTAAACCAAAGCCTTGCCGACTACCTTATCCTCGTCGCGCGTCATCGTAAAAGGCGTCTCGGTCGCGGCTACTTTCGTCGCCGTACTATAAACGACCTCGTCCGAGAAAAACGTCAATTTTTCGCTATTAGCATATTTAGCGTTACCTTTAAATTTAATGCGACCTCCGTTATAAAATGCCTTATCTGCGCTAACGTTATGCTCCTTGTTGTCCTTAAAGATTTCTGCCCTAAATTTTATAAATTCGTCAAATTCGGCGTATCTATTCCACGTATCGGCTTCGTATCTAGCATTTACAGTCGTGGCGTTTATCTCATAGTCGGTAACCGCGTTCATCTGCATATCCGCGCTAACTTCGCCGCCCTTTAAAAGCTCGCTATAATAAGGCTCCTCAATCGCCAAATAAACCATCGCCACGCTAAAAACGCTAACGACGATATAAAATATCCTTATAACCAACGTTTAGCCCACTCTTGCCTTAAGCCTTCGCTGTCTATAAGCATCTCTATCATCTCGCGCACCGCACCGTTACCGCCTTTGTAGTTGAGTTTTGTTCTTACTTCAAGCTCTTTGATCGCATTTTTTGGCTTAAAGCTCCATTCGACGCTTTTTAGCAGCTTGTAGTCGTTATAATCATCGCCTATAGCCGCAGCGTTTTCAAACTCCAGCCCTTCAAATTTCAGTATCTGTTTTGCGGTTTGAAGTTTATCGCTAACGCCTTGATAGACGTGCGTTATTTTTAGATCCTGCGCCCTTTTTTCGACGATTGGAGAGCTTCTGCCGGTGATAATCGCGACTTTTTTGCCAAGCTTTAGCCAGCTCTCGATGGCGTATCCGTCCTTGACGTCAAAAAATTTAAGCTCGTCGCCGTTAGGGCTATAAACGATCTTGCCGTCGGTTAGGCAACCGTCTACGTCTAAAAATATAATTTCTATCATAGCACGCCTTTCGTGCTAGGTATGCCGACTCTGGAGTTTTTGGTTAAAGCTCTTCTTAGCGCGACGGCGCAGGCCTTAAAGCTAGCCTCCAAGATATGATGAGAGTTTCGTCCGCGAATTTTAGCGATATGTAGCGTAATTGCGGCATTAAACGCTAGAGCTTGGAAAAATTCATTCGCTAGCTCTACATCAAATTCGCCGACTTTGCCTTCGTTTATACTCTCATAGACTAAAAACGGGCGATTAGAAAGATCAAGCGCGCAGTTTACCGCAGCCTCGTCCATAACTACCGTCGCCTCGCCAAATCTCTCGACTCCGCTAAGCGGATAAATTTTCTCTCTTAAGGCTTGTCCGATAACGATGCCTACGTCCTCCACGCTGTGATGAAAATCTACGTGTAAATCGCCCTTGCAGACAAGCTTCATATCAAAAAGCGCATGTTTGCAAAAAGCCTCAAGCATATGATCGAAAAATCCTATACCGGTACATATCTGGGCTTTACCGTTACCGTAAATCTCAAGCTCTAAACTAATATCCGTCTCTTTTGTCTTTCTTTGCATTTTATTCTCTCACGAAAAATGCGCCCGCGATATGGCCGGCATTTATAAAGTCTTTAGCCTCATCCTCGCTTCTAAAGCCGGCTATAAACACTCTATATACCTTGCCTCCGTCAAGCTCATAAGACTTTATAACCGTATCATACGCTCCATTACCGTATTTGCCGGCGTATTGCTGTCTTTGCGCATTTGCGCCGCTTAAATTTTTAAACGCGCCGATTTGCACCATAAAGACTCCGCCGACAAAACTTTGCTGCTGGGTTTTGGCTATACCCGAACTTTGCATGCTAGGTTTATTTTTAGCCTGAGGCGCCTGAGCGGTAATTTTGTCGATAACGTTACCGTTAAAGCCTACGACTTCGAGTAAAACCGGAGCTGTACCGGCGTTAAATACGTCAAGCTTTACCGCACCGGTTTTTGAAAGGTCGATTACGCGCCCGGCTACGAAAGGACCTCTGTCATTGATACGCACGACGATGCTTTTGCCGTTTTTTATATTCGTCACGCGTACCATCGTATTCATCGGTAGCGTCTTATGCGCCGCCGTCATAGCGTGCATGTCGTATACTTCCCCATTTGACGTCCTTTTACCGTGGAAATCAGGCCCGTACCAACTAGCCACTCCGCTAGCTCTATCGCCGACTTTTACGACCGTAGGATAGTATGTTTTACCGTTTATGGTATAGGGACGCATCGTGGCTTCGTGCATGCCTTTAGATGAGTTTATTTTACCGCTTCCGCCTTTTTTAGAACCGCCGCCCGTTATGCCGCCCATAGGCGAGGTCAAAAACGAACAACCGCTCATAAAAAAAACCAAAAATAGGCTAAAAAATATAAATTTAACTCTACTCGGTTGCGGCAAGTTTAGCTCCTATAGAACCGTTTGAGCTCATTAGCGTATTAGCCTCTTTTAGATCTTCAAGTGCGACATCGAATTTTTGCGACACTTCGCCCAGAGTTTCCCCGCTTTTTACCATATATTCTGCCAAATAATTTACATTTTGTTCGCTAGGTATGACTAGTTTTTGGTCAGGCTTAATTTCATTTGAAGCAAGGCCGTTGTATTCTTTTATAATTTTATGATTTACGCCCGTTTTCTCGGCTATGGTTAGCAACGTATCGTTTTCTTTGACGGTATAAATTTCAAATTTTCTATTTTTTGCAGCCTCAAAATTATCGTTAAACATTTTCTTTTTATTAGACGGTATATATAGATAGTACGGCTTTTGCGTCGGAGGAGTGTAGACGAATTTTAAATGCATATTGTTTTCTTTCATCTTTTTTAGACTAAGTCCTATGCTGTCGCCGACCTCCATCAGCGTAGTACCGCCCGGGACGCTTACCTTAGATAGCTCGGCATTTTTGACGGCATCTTGGGTCTTGGTTTTAGCCACCAGGCTTTCTTGTTCTTTGGCTATATGCGCTATGGTTAAAATTTTCTTTACGAATCTTTTCGTCTCTTTGGGAATATAGCTTTTTTTATCGTCGAGTAAAACGGCTAGATCGTCGGTGCCGGCCTTTTTTATTCCCTCTCTTAGCCTTGCGTCGCCGCAGTTATATGCCATCATCGCAAGATACCACTTACCAAAGTCGTTTTTTAAGCTTTGTAGGTATTTAGTGGCCGCAGCAGTAGCCGCCATAGGGTCTTTTCGCTCGTCGGCATATTTATCGACTCTAAGGCCGTAAAGCCTAGCCGTAGACTCCATAAATTGCCAAATTCCGATAGCTTTCTTGCTAGATACTATATGGTTTGAAAAACCGGACTCCGTCATAGCAAGATATAAAAACGACTCTGGGATACCAGAATCTTCTATGATCTTTTGAAGCATCGGGATATGCTTATAACCATTTCTTATAGTATCGGCAAACTCTTTTCTTTTGCTATCTTTGATAGATTTTTTTATATCGTTATAATGAGAACTCTTCATAAATTTAGCGTCTATGTCGAATTCTTTTAAGATCATCTTTTGGGTTTGCTCTGCGTCGCTACCGGTTACGGATGCAAAAAGCCATCCCGCACAGGCTAAACACAGCATTATTACTCTAAAGATTTTCATTTTTCTCCTTGATTACGTGTTAAATTTCGTAAAAATTTTCTTCGCGTTTTTTGTAGTTATTTGCATTACCTCTTCTTCTTTTAAATTTAAAATCTCAGCCATCTTTGCCGCAACCAACCGCGTAAAAGCAGGCTCATTTCTTTTGCCCCTAAAGGGCTCCGGCGTCAGATACGGCGCATCGGTTTCAAGCAGCAGCCTATCTCGCGGAATTTGGGGCAAAATTTGAAACAAATTCTTTGCGTTCTTAAACGTCAAAACTCCGCCGATACCAAAATAAAATTCGCCCATTTTAGCAAGCTCTAAAAGCAACGGCGAAGCGTTATAGCAGTGTAAAACCGCAGCGACTAGCCTGCTTGCATACTCTTTTAAGATATTAAAACTATCTTCGTTTGCATCTCTTATATGCAAGATAACGGGCAAATTTAACTCTACGGCCATATCAAGCTGTGCTCTAAATACGCGCTTTTGTTCGGCTTTTTCCGCTTCTTTTTCGTTCTCATCCTTAGGCAAGCGGAAATAATCAAGCCCGCATTCGCCCACGGCTATACACTTTTCGTCCCGCGCAAATTTACGCAGCGTCTCTTCGTCAAATCCCGCCTTCTCATACGGATGAACTCCGACGGCAAAAAATACGTTTTCAAATTCGCGGGTTATTTTAGCCGCTTTTGGTAAATCATTAATATCAGCCCCAGGTATCAATACTCCGCCGATACCGTTTTTACGGGCGTTTTCGATAACTTGCGCAAGATCGCCGTCAAAGCTTTTATCATCCAGATGACAATGCGTGTCTATTATCATCAGGCTATTTCCACCCTATTTCGACCGTTTTGTTTAGCTTTGTAAAGTGCCTCGTCGGCAAGCTCCAAAATCTCGTCGGCGTTATAATCGCTTTTACCGAAAGTAACGCCTATGGAAACCGAAATTTTAACCGATTCGTTTTTAATATTTACCGGATTGGCTGCTATCGCGGCTCTTAGTCCGACGAAAAATTTAACCGCGTCTTCTTGCGATACGTTTTTTAATAAAATGCAAAATTCTCCGCCGCCGAATCTAGCCGCTATATCGCTGCTTTTGGTGTCGTCGATTAATTTTTTAGCCAGCAGTTTTAAAATTTTATCGCCGCTATCTTGTCCGTATTTATCGTTGATATTTTTAAGCCCGTCCACATCGATCACGGCTACGGCGTAAGGCATAGGATTTTCTTCCAAACTTGCCAAATATCCTTGCATATCGTCGTAAAAATACCTTCTATTAAATAATCCGGTTAGAAAATCTTTATTGGCGAAATTTGCGATTTTATTGATATTTTCCATATTTTCTATAGTATTATTTACGCGGCAAATAAGCTCTTCTTTTAAAAACGGCTTAGCGATAAAATCATTAGCTCCGTTTTTCAAAAATACCGCGCCGCTAACGTTTTCGTTCGCGCTAGTCATCATTATAACGCCTAGCTCGTTTTTATCTTTTTGTTCCCTTAGCTCTTTTAAAACCTCCAAACCATCTTTTACCGGCATGCCGTAATCAGAAACCACGAGTTTTATATCGGGATTATCGGCAAAATAATTCATCGCCTCTTCGCCGTGAGCCGCCGTAAATACTTGAAACTGCAAATTTTGCAATATTTTTTTTACGTCGTTTCTGGTCTGCATTACGTCTTCTACTACCATGACTTTATACTGCTTGTTGTTTTTTAGCCTATCTATCATATGAAATATATAATTTACGTCGCTCATATTTCCCTTATAGACGTAGTCCACGATGTCCTTATCCATAAAAGTTTCTCTAGTCTTATCGTCCATACTGCCCGTTAAAACTATAATCGGTAAGCCCTTAGACGCTACGAAATCGACCACTTCGCCGTTTGGGGCATCGGGCAAATTTAAATCGAGCAAAGTTATAAAATAATCCTTAGCCTTCGTAAGAAACGCCTGCGCTTCGGCCAAGCTGTGAGCGACGTCCACTCGCATTTCGGTATTATCTTCCATCTTTTTAGCGATTAGCTTTGCTAAGGCTTTGTTGTCTTCTACTATTAAAATTTTACTTTTTTCCATAAACACCCATTTAAAAATTTTTGAGAATATACCATTACTTTTCTTTTTTCAACCTAAATTTTAAGCCAAACTTAAACAACCAAAAGCTGACGGGCGAAATTTATCGCTTCCTCAGTTATACGTTCGCCACTTATCATTCTGGCTAGTTCGCTCACGCGCTCCTCGTTTTTTAGCTCCCTTACGTTCGAGGTTTCGCCGCGCTTTTCGACTAGAAAATGCGAATCGGCCTTGGAGCTTAGCTGCGGCTGATGCGAGATAGCGAAAATTTGATAAAATTTGGCCAAATTTAGCAGCACGTTTGCGATACTCATCGCCTCTTTTCCGCTTAGATTCGCGTCTATTTCATCTAGGATTATGACGCCCTCGCCGCCTCCGGTGATCTTGCTTTCGCTCGCGATAAAAGCTAGCCTTAAGCGATTTAGCTCGCCCGAGCTTAGATTTTTTAGCGCCGTCTCGTTTAGGCTCAAATTTACCTCGTCCCTGCCGGCGGCGTCTAGGGTTTTACTATTTATCTTTAATGAAATCTCGCTCATATAAAGCTCTTTTAGAAACGAATTTATGAGCGCTTCAAGCTCCTTTAAATTTGCCGCTCGAGCCTGACTGATTTTATCAGCCAATGCATTTACCGCAGCCCCCTCTTGCTTAAATTTACGCTCCAGCTCGCTCTTTTCAAAGCTTATATTTTCGTACCTTGCAAGCTCTGCTTTGCGCGTTTTTAGCGTCTGCAAAGCCTCCTCCTCGCCGCCGTAGCGACGTACGAGCGAGTTTATCGCCTCGATGCGGTCTAGCACGCCCTCGATATCCACGTCTTCTAGCTCGTCCATGTTTAGATTTTCGCGCGCTACTCGCAGCTCGTTCATCGCCTCCTCAAAAAAGCTACTATCGATATCGCTGATATTTAGCGCATCCGTCACGGCCTGCTCAAAATTAAAAATTTGCTCCGCCCTATTCCACGCTTCTAAAATTTTATCCTTTTTACTCAGGCGCTTTTTTAGCTCCATTAGCTCGTCAAATTCGCCGATTTTCGGGCTCACGCTTTCTATTTTATTGATTTCAAAAGAAGCAAATTCCTTTAGCTCCTCCACTCTTTTTTCTTCGTCAATTATTTTTTTCAGCTCGCGCGAGATTTGGCTAAATTCCTCAAATTTGAGCCTAAATTCGCTCAAAATTTCGTTAAATTTAGCGTCTTTTTTCGCTTGCAAGCTATCAAGCAAATTTAAAAATCTCTCGTTTTCAAATTCGTTTATTTCCTTTGCGGATAGGTATTTGACGTGCTCTTTTGCGATGCTGGCGAGATTTTTTTTAGAAACGGCTTGCGAGTTTATAAAGTAGCGCGTCGTTTTGTCGCGAAAAAGCCTAAAGGTATTTATCTCCTCGCTCTCAAGGCCAAATTCCTCAAGGTTAAATTTATGCGAGACGTCGGCCTCGATCAGCTTTGCTTCGCTGTCTTTTAACCCTAAAACCGCCATTATCGAGCCCATCAGGACCGATTTGCCCGCGCCGCTCACGCCCGTAAACACGCTAAGTCCGCGCCCGAAATTTAACTCGACGTTTTCAAAACTCAAATTTTGCTTTATCAAAATCCGCTCAATCATTATAACCCCAATGCAGTTTTTCTTTTAAAATTTGAAAATAATCTCTCCCGACGTGGCGTATTAGCCGCGCCGTACTCGCGCTTAGCGTCATGCTCACGCTCTCAAACTCACTCATCTTATACCTATCCTGCCCGTCGATAACCAGCACCGCCGCGCTTGCGGTTTTAAATTTGATCTCAAATCCGCGCGGAAGCACGACTGGGCGCTGCGTGAGCGAGTGCGAGCAAACGGGCGTAACCAAAAACACCTCGCTCAAAGGATAGGTTATAGCCCCGCCCGCGCTCATGTTGTATCCGGTAGAGCCCACGGGCGTAGAGACGATGACGCCGTCGCCAAAGTACGCGTTAAAGTATTTTTCGTTCCAAAAAGCCTCCACGTGCGTCATGGAGCCCACCTTTTCGCCCACGATTACCGCGTCGTTAAATGCGATTTTGCGTAAAATTTCCCCGCTTTTTTTGTGCAAAAAAACGTCAAGCATAAAAGGGGTCTCGACCTCAAATTTACCCTCGAAAAACTCGGCGAAAAATTTCTCGCATTCATTCATCGTGATATCGGTCAAAAATCCAAGCCTACCCGCGTGAATGCCTAGCACGAAGGGCGAAATCTCGGCTGCGTTCCTACAAAGCGAGATGATCGTGCCGTCGCCTCCGAGCGAGATCAAAAAATCGCACTCCGTAGCCAGCTCGCGCACCTCAAATCCTTGTAAATTCGAGCCCTCTTTTAAATTTAGATGTTTAGCCGCCGCGTTTTCAAACAAAATTTGAACGCCGTACCTAGCCAAAATCTCGCGCAAAATTCGCGCGTTTTTAACTAAATTTGCATTGATTTTTGCGACTAGGCCGACTTTTTTTACATTAGCCGGAAGTAATAAATTCTCTTTTTTCATAGAGCGGATTTTATCACATTTTGTTTTAAAAAAGCTGGGAGCAAGCAAATTTCTAGTATAATGGGCACGTTAAAAACAGCAAAAGGAGTGAAAATGCGTAGCCATTACTGCACTGATTTAAGCAGTGCCGACATAGGCAAAGAAGTTACGCTTTGCGGCTGGGTAAATACCTACCGCGACCACGGCGGCGTTATATTTTTGGACCTGCGCGATCGCACGGGGCTGATCCAGATCGTCTGCGATCCGGCAGATAGCAAGAGCTCTCACGAGGCCGCATCGCACGTTCGCGACGAGTACGTGTTAAGGATAAAAGGCAAGGTCCGCGCTCGCGGCGAAGGCCTGGTAAATCCGCGCCTAAAAACGGGCGAGATCGAAGTAGTCGCCAGCGAAGTAATAGTAGAAAACCCGAGTGAGCCGCTGCCTTTCGTCATCGGCGACGAGAGCGTAAACGAGGACATCAGGCTAAAATACAGATTTTTGGACCTTAGAAACGAAAAACTTCAAAATATCTTTAAAATGCGCTCAAAAGCGGCTATCGCAGCTAGAAACAGCCTAGATAAAATGGGCTTTATCGAGTTTGAAACGCCGATTTTAACGCGCGCGACGCCGGAAGGCGCAAGAGACTATCTAGTGCCTAGCCGCGTATATCCGGGCCAGTTTTACGCCCTGCCGCAAAGCCCGCAGCTTTTTAAACAGCTTTTGATGTGCTCGGGCTTTGATAAATATTTCCAGATCGCAAAATGTTTCCGCGACGAGGACTTGCGCGCGGATAGACAGCCTGAATTTACGCAGATAGATATCGAGATGAGCTTCATCGAGCAAGAAGACATCCTAAATATGGCTGAAAATATGCTAAAAGACGTCTTTGCTGCCTGCGGATACGATATCCAAATACCTTTCCGCCGTATGAGCTACAAAGAGGCGACCGAGAGCTACGGCAGCGATAAGCCAGACCTACGCTACGATCTAAAGATGATCGACGTTATCGACATTTTCGCACGCTCTAGCAATGAAATCTTTAGCAAAATCGCAAGCGAGCCTAAGAAAAACCGCGTCAAAGCGCTAAAAGTGCCAAACGGCGATAATATCTTTAGCAAACGCGAAATGAACAGATTTGAGGAATTCGTCCGCAAATTCGGCGCTCAAGGCCTTGGCTACTTCCAGATGAAAGAGGACGGGCTAAAAGGGCCGCTTTGCAAATTTTTCGAGCAAAGCGACCTTGACGAGATTGTAGCTCGCTGCGAGCTAAAGGTCGGCGACGTCGTATTTTTCGGCGCCGGCAAGAAAAAAGTCGTACTTGACTACATGGGTCGATTTAGGATTTTCCTCGCCGAGCAAATGGGCATCATCGACCAAAACAAAATGGAGTTTTTGTGGGTACTTGACTTCCCGATGTTTGAGCAAAACGACGACGGCAGCTACTCAGCCATGCACCATCCGTTTACCATGCCTAAAAACATCGATGAACCCGATCTCGAGGACATCCTATCGGTCGCTCACGACGTCGTGCTTAACGGATATGAGCTTGGCGGCGGTAGCGTAAGGATACATAAAAACGACGTTCAGCAAAAGGTATTTAAGCTACTTGGTATCGACGAGGCCGAACAACGCGAGAAATTCGGCTTCTTGCTCGATGCGTTAAGCTTCGGCGCGCCTCCTCACGGCGGTATCGCAATCGGCTTTGACAGGCTAAATATGCTAGTAAATAAAACTAGCTCGATCCGCGACGTCATTGCCTTTCCTAAAACCCAGCGCGCTCAGTGCCCGTTAACGAAGGCGCCTAGCGAAGCTAGCGGCGAGCAGTTGAGGGAATTAGGGCTAAGACTGCGAGAAAAAGAAAAATAAACTTGAAAGCATCGTCTCGCGAGCGTCTTTAAATGAGTTTGAAAATTTTGAGGCAGCGGCAGACTGCGTGTCTAGCCTTGCCCAAAATTTTCCGCACAACATTTAAATACGCCTCACGATACTTCGATTTACGCATTGCTAAAATTTGATACAAAAAGAAGCCGAAGTATTTTGAGATGATTTTTGGGGTTGCGACGTAAAATTTTGGCGTAGATAGAACAAATAGTTCATAGAGCCAAAATTTTACTAGCTCCGCAAAAAGCACTCAAAAGACAAGGCCGTAAAAGGAAAATTTATGAAAAAACTATTTTTAATCATCGGCGCTCCAGGCTCCGGCAAAACCACCGACGCATCGCTAATCGCGCAAGAAGATGCTAAATTTGCGCACTTCTCGACCGGCGATCTACTTCGCGCAGAGGTCGCCAGCGGCTCAGAGCTTGGCAAACTAATCGACGGATTTATCTCAAAGGGCAATCTAGTCCCGCTTGACGTCGTCGTAAACGCCATCGTCTCGGCGATCAAAAGCTCGGACAAATTAAACGTCATCATCGACGGTTACCCGCGCAGCGTCGAGCAGATGACCGAGCTAGACAAAGTGCTAGCCGCGCAAAACGAGATCGCGTTAAAAGGCGTGATCGAAGTGGACGTTAGCGAAGCCGTCGCACGCGAGAGAGTACTCGGACGAGCACGCGGAGCCGACGACAACAACGAGGTTTTCAATAACCGCATGAAGGTTTATCTAGAGCCGATCGAGGCGATACGCAAATTTTACAAAGAAAAAGGCCTGCTCCACGTCGTAAACGGCGAGCGCGCGATCGAGCCTATCGTAGCCGACGTCAAGGCTCTCGTAAATAGCCTATAAATATTTTTTAGAGCCTCAAGCTAGGCTCTAAATTTAAGCTTTCCATAAATCCAAATTAACAAAAAATTCACGAAATATCATTAAAATCCGCACTATGATTTCACGAAAATCACATCAAATTTAAAGGATACACGATGTTTAAAAAAATAGTTTTATCAGCAGCTCTTGCTAGCGCTATGTTTGCGGCGGGCGGATTTACGGGCTCTAGCTCAAATGCGCAAGGCACGGCAAATCAAGGCGGCTTCGTCGGCAAAGGCGCCATGAGCGCAAGCACGGTAAAACAAGCCCTAGCGCTACCGGATGACGCTCGCGTCGTACTTGAGGGCAAGATCGTCTCCGAGTTTCGCCCCGAGCATTATCAATTCGTCGATAAAAACGGCGACGCTATCGAAGTCGAGATCGATCACAAAGACTGGAGAGGCGTAACAGTCGATGAAAATACGCCCGTGCGCATCTACGGCGAGGTCGATAAGGACTTTACTAAAACCTCTATCGACGTAAAAAATATCGAAATAATAAAATAATTTTAGGGCGGTTCGCCGCCTTAAATTTCCTCTAATTTTAAGTTTTCCAACCCCCGCCTTGCCGATAAGCGAATTTTGCGCTCTAGCTTCAAATTTGCCGTAGTAAGACCCGCTAAAATTTAGCTCGCAAAAGTTCTCGTTTTACTCCAAATTTAGCCGAGATTTTATATAATCCATTACTTAAATTTCAAGGCAATTATCTCAAAATCTTTTGGCGAGATAGGAGCTTTACAAAGGATTAAAATGGACGTTTCAAAAATCAAAGCAGGTTCAAACCCGGACAAAATCAACGCCGTGATAGAGATCCCGTACGGCTCGAACATCAAATACGAGATCGACAAAGATAGCGGCGCGGTCGTAGTCGATCGCGTGCTCTACTCGGCGATGTTCTATCCGGCAAACTACGGCTTCGTGCCAAACACGCTCGCAGCAGACGGCGATCCTGCCGATATCTTGGTGTTAAACGAATATCCGCTGCAAGCAGGCAGCGTGATCCCGTGCCGCCTAATCGGCGTACTCGTTATGGAGGACGAAGCGGGTATGGACGAGAAGCTACTAGCCGTACCGGTCACCAAGATCGACCCGAGATTTGACGGGATCAAGAGCTACAAAGACCTGCCCGAGGCCACTTTAAATAAGATCAAAAACTTCTTTGAAACTTATAAAATTTTAGAGCCTAACAAATGGGTCAAGGTTAAAGAATTTAAAGATGCAAACGCCGCAAAAGAGATCCTGGACGCGGCGATCAAAAACTACAAATAAGCCCCTCTCGGCTTGCCGGCCGCCGCCTCATTAAACACAAACAAGCGGCGGCCGAATCTAAACTCGCGAAAAATCAAAAGGATAAAAATGGATATACTAAAGCTACTTTTAGGTAGCTCCGGCGGCATGATAGACGCGATGTCGCAAAAAAGCGGACTGGCGGCAAACGACGTAGAGGCCGTGATTTCTAAGATCGCGCCGATTTTCATGCAAAGAGCCAACGAGAATTTTAAATCAGACGCGGATTCGTCAAATTTCCTAGAGATGATCCGCCGCTCAAACCTTGGCGAGATGACTGGCACCCCGCAAAACATTAGCGTTGCCGAAGGTGACGAGCTTCTTGGCGTACTAACGGGCTCAAAAGAAAACAGTAATGCCCTAGCTAGCGACGTGGGTTCGCAACTAGGCATCAGCGCAGACTCCATCAAGACTCTGCTACCGATGATCGCGCCGATGATAGCAGGCATGCTAAACAACCAGCTAAAAGCTTCAAATTTACAAGACTCTGCAGATAGCGGCTCTATGATGTCGATGCTTACGCAGTTTTTGGATCAGAACAAAGACGGCTCGATCGTGGACGATATTTTTAGGATCGCAGGCAACTTTTTAGGTAAAAAATAGACTTTAACTCCTTAAGGCCTTTGCTAAAATAATAAAACGGCAAAGGCCTTGATTAAATCTTATTCGTAAATCTAAATTTTTCTTGCGTAAATTTAATCCACATCCGCACAAAACCCATTTGCTACCGCCGATTATCCGCCTTATTTATGCCGATGATTCATTTTGAAAAATAAACCTCAAAGACCGTAACAGCCTACAACCTGCGCGAGTTAGCGGCTCGGCATAAAATCAAAGCTCGCCGCTACGCTTTACCACCCCCCCCCCCCACAAAATTTTTTTTACGAATTTTATGAGAAAAATTTTCTTTTTTTGCTGATTTACCTTTAAAATGCGTCTTAGCAGGCTTAAATTTAGTTCTAAAATCTTAAATTTGATTTGCTTTATTATAATGTAAATCTAGTTTGATTATTTAAGCATCATTTCATTAAAGTCAAATTTAAACCTAAAATTTGTTTCTATTTTACACACTATAAGAGCAAAAAATACCTACGCTCCGTGGCGTATCCATGATGCCGTAAATAGTAACCAAGCGAAACAACGATAAATTTTTCGCCAAAAAGCGCTGCTCAAAGCTCAAATTTTCTTTATTCAAAACATTAGACGATAACTTTTATCGCTTAAAAAGAGGCGATGAGAGATAATTACTCCGATTTGAATTTTTTACAAAGGATAAAAGATGAAAGACTTAACTTTGATGACCAACATCGAAGACCTAAGGCAAGTATGCTACCGCAACGTGCCTAAAATGTTTTATGAGTACGTAGATACGGGATCTTGGACGCAGACGACGTACCGCGAAAACCGCACGGACTTCGAGCCGATAAAATTTAAACAAAAAATCCTAGTAGATATGGCAAATCGCAGCCTAGAGACCCAGCTACTAGGCAAAAAGGTAAAATTTCCGGCTATGACCGCGCCGGTAGGGTTTATGGGGATGATGTGGGCAGACGGCGAGATACATATGGCACGCGCCGCTCAAAAATTCGGCATACCTTTTACACTCTCTACTATGTCGATCTGCTCGATCGAAGACCTAGTCGAGGCCGGAGTCGAGCCGTTTTGGTTTCAGCTTTACGTTATGCGCGATAGGGAGTTTATGAAAGACCTAATCCGCAGAGCAAAAGCCGCAAACTGCTCCGCTCTCGTCGTCACTGTTGATCTGCAAGTGCTGGGAAATCGCCACCGCGATATCAAAAACGGCCTATCTACGCCGCCTAAATTTACGATACCAAATCTCATAAATCTAAGCACTAAAATCCCGTGGGGACTAAGGTATCTAAAAAACAGACGCTGGACGTTTAGAAATATCGCCGGCCACGCAAAAAACGTAAGCGATCTAAGCTCGCTAAGCTCATGGACTAAAGAGCAGTTTGATCCGAGCTTGCAGTGGAGCGACATCGAGGAGATCAAAAATCTCTGGGGCGGTAAGATAATCTTAAAAGGCATTATGTTGCCCGAAGACGCGCAGCTAGCCGTCAAGCACGGCGCAGACGCCATCATAGTATCAAACCACGGCGGACGTCAAATGGACGGCACCCTCTCCTCGATCAAGGCACTACCCGATATCGTCGCAGCCGTCGGCGACAAAACCGAGGTGTGGATAGATAGCGGATTTTACACCGGTCAAGATATGCTAAAAGCGTGGGCTATGGGCGCAAAAGGCGTGATGCTCGGACGCGCGCCTGTTTACGGGCTTGGCGCATACGGCGAGGAAGGCGTTACGCGAGCGCTGCAAATTTTATACGACGAGATGGATACGACGATGGCTTTTGCCGGACATAGGGATATCAAGGACGTAACAAGCGACATCTTGATCCCCGGCACCTACCCTACGCCAAACGTTTAGGCGAGTTAGGCGGATTAGTCGGTATGCAGCTGCGATAATCCGCCTTTATCTTATTTTGAACTTAAATTTAGGCAATTGGGTAAATTTATACCGGGTTTGCCGAGCGCCCCGCCTAGAGCAAATTTAACGCAGGCTCGCCGCATAAACTAAAGGTGGCACAAAATCTTAAATTTATCCTACCGCCCGCAAACTGCGTCGCCTTTTTGCTTAACGTAAAATCTCTTAAAATATTGTAGCGACTAGCTTGACCCATCTTGGTTTAAAATCCTAAAATAACGGCATTTTTGAATTTTACCTCTATAAAATTTACGAAATAAAACAAAATTCGCCGACTCAAAAGATGATTTTATCCGCTTCTCTCGTTTTTGTCTTAAATTTAATCCGCCAAGTCTTGGCAAAAGCTAGCGCGGTTGCCGCTACTTAAAAAAATCTATCGTTAAATCACGCAGTGAGGCTTTGTCGGTTTTTGATTTATATTGAGTGGCTAAAGCCGAGTTTACGGGCGTATTTTTCCGTTTTTACAGATATATCTTTAGCCTTGGCATTTAGTCATTAAGCTTTAGCCGCTAAATTTAGCGCAGCCCACAAGAAGGCCGTTTGCGCGCGCTCTCGCCAAGCTCTTTTTGATTGCGCTTAATTTTACGCGCCGTTTTGCAAAGCAAGGTTATTTGCTAAATTTATACCGCTTGGCAATCCTACCGATTTTTTTGCTAAATTTAAGTTGCCGCAACGTCAAATTTATAAGATACCGAAGTAATAATAAAATCTTGACGCGTCAAAACGGCTTATTTTAGCCCTTTTTTAAGCTTTCTAATAAGAAATCTCGCCAAATGAAGCTCGTCGAAAAGCGATTTTTCGATACAAAGCGGACGGTCAAAAATAAGATCGCAGATAAGCTCGGCGCCAAGCACGGCCGTACAGAGCCCGCGCGAGCCGTGAGCGGTGCTTACGTAGACGTTTGGCACGTATTTTGGATGCGGATTGGACTTGCCTTTCGTCCAAAGCAGCGATTTGTAACTGTCTTTGTAAAAATCCTCATCATAAAGTCGCCCGATGAGCGCAAAGCGGTCACCGCTATAGCTGCGGTAGCCGACTTTTGAGCCGATTATTCGGATATTTTGCGGTATATTAGTCGCGGTGTTTGAGCTGTTTTCAGGTGCGGTCAAATTTGCATCTTGCGCCTGTGTGGAGTCGCCAGCGGTTTTGGCGCGCAAATCCGTATTTTTACTCAAATTTATATCGTAATTTAAATTTTCAACGTCGCCGTCAGGGTCGTTAGTCAAATTTAAATCCTGCTCGCCGCTTAAATTTACCCGCTCGCTTTTATTAAATTTACCGTCCAAAAACTCGGCAACGTCGGCTAAATTTTTCTCGTCGTCGCTAGAGCGCGACTCGTCCAAAAAAAGATTTCTATCATAAGTCGCGCCGATCACCTGCACGCCATCTGCAGGCGGACAAACGTAGCCTTTGGCGCTAAAAGGCGCAGACATCCAAACGGCGGGCGCAATATGCGTGACCTGACCTCGCACGGAGCTAAGCCTGATGTCGTAGTTTGCAAAGAGCTCCATACTCTCGCTGCCGGTAGCAAGCACGAGCACGTCGGCGTCGATGCTTCGTCCGTCCTTAAAGTGCGCCCTAACCGCGCCGCTCTCAAGCGTCTCAAAGCCCGTAAATTCGCAGTTTAAAAGCGTTTTTATGCCTGCGCTTGCAGCCTTGCACATCTTTCTAGGGCGAGCTTTTGCGCCGCTAAAGATAAACGCGCTGGCGTAGGGCTCGTCCTCAAATTTTAGCTCAAAAACGCCGTTATCCGCGTCAAATTCGCGCCACTCGCAAAAGCGCTCCAGCGTCTTTTGCTCGTACGCGTAGTCCGTCGCGCCGCAAAACTCTATCTCATCAGCGCCGAGGTTTCGGCCGTAAAAGCGCGCCGCCTGCAAAAACGCGTTCATATGCATGCGGCCTAAATTTACGGTCGGCTTCGTGATAAGCGGCATCAAAATCCCACAGTGATTCCCAGAGCCGTTTAGCGCGATGTCGCCGCGCTTTTCGGCGATCGTGACGTCTAGGCCGCACTGGCGTAACTTAAACGCGCAAACGCAGCCCGCCACTCCGCCGCCGATAACTAACGCCGTCCTTGGAGTGATCGTGGCAGCGGGGTCAAATCTACTAAACCAAATCTCGCTTTCAGCTTGCCGCTCGCCCGCAAATTTAGCCCGTAGCATCTCGCGCTTTTTGCCGTAGCCTTTTAGCATTTTTACCTCAAAGCCGCTATTTTGCAGGGCTCTTTTTAACGCGCCCGAGGCCGAATACGTGCAAACAGCGGCGCCGGGAGCGCATAAATTTGCGATTTTAGCGCAAACCCGCTCGCTCCACATGGCTTCGTTTTTAGCAGGAGCAAAACCGTCCATAAAAACGGCGTCCGCGATAAAGCTAAGTTCGTCCAAAACCGCATCCACGTCGCCAAAGCACAATGTAAGCGTGACGTTTGGGGTCAAATTTAGCCTATGAAATCCGCGAATAAGCGGAGGATAAGCATCCAAAAGCTCGCCTGAAATGTCCGTTAGCTCGCTAAAATTTGCGTAAATTTTAGCTAGATCGTCTCTGGCGATCGGCGTTTTTTCGATGCTGACGAAATTTAAAAATTTATCCGAGTTTTTAAACCGTTTAAAAGCGCAGAGGAAATTTAACCCCGCACCAAATCCCGTCTCAAGCAGGTTAAATTCGCTCTTTTTGTCCCAAATTTCATCAAAAATGGAGTTAAAAACATACTCGCTCTGGCCTATGGGATAGTCTGCATTAAAGTAAATGTCGTCAAATTCGGGACTAAACAGGACGGCGCCCCTAAAAACGACTCGCGCGCTTTTCATCGTTGGTTTGAAAAGTAGACGTCTATGCCGTCTGCAAGCCCATTGGCTAGGGCGTCTTGGTATTTTGAGTTGTTTATTAGCTCGCCCTCGCTAGGATGCGTGATATAGCCGACCTCGACCAGAACCGCTGGCATCAAAGCGCCTACTAGTACCCAAAACGGAGCCTCGCGTACGCCGCCGTCGGCGGTCTTTGGTATCACGGTTTTAGCCTGCGCCAAAACTTCGCGCTGAACGTCGATAGCTAGCTTATTTGAGGCGATGATTTTCTCGCGATTAAGGAAATTTAAAAATGTCTGCTTAGAAAAATAGTTCATCTCGTCGACGTCTGATTTATTTTCGAGCGCAGCGGCGTTTTTGCTACGCTCGGAGCGAGCCGGCGAGAGGAAAAAGGTCTCGATACCGCGCATAGATGCGGCCTTTGCCTTGTTTGGCGCGGCGTTTGCGTGTATAGAGATGAAAAGATCCGCGGCCTTGTCGTTTGCATACTTCGTGCGGTCGCGAAGATTGATAAATTTATCCTTGCTGCGCGTGTAATAAACCTTGTAGCCGCGTCCTTGCAGCTCTTTGCCCGCCTTTTGCACGATACTTAGCACGATATTTTTTTCTTTGAGGTGGCCGTTTACGGCGCCTGGATCGTCGCCGCCGTGCCCCGCGTCAAGGACGATGACCTTACCCTTCGCGCTTGTGATTTTTTTAGTACTTGCTGTTTTTGCCAAAGGAGCAGGCATCTCCTCCTCAGGCTTAGCTTTTGGAACGATTTTTTGCTCGTTTTGGGCGGATTTAGCGGCCTGTTCGGCTTTGCTTTGCTGATTTTTAGGCTGAATTTTTTCGTTTTGTTTCGGTTCTATTTGAGCTTTTTGAGGCTCTTTTAAATTTTCCTTGCTTTTGCTTTCCGGCATTTTAGCGCTTAAAGAGTCCGAATTTTGAACGGTTGCTTTTGAAAATATCACGGATTGATTTTGGACGCGCAGCTTTAAATTATGCTTAAATTTATCGACGAACACCACCCTAACGGTATTTGCGTCAAACTGGCTAATGCGGATCTCGTCGACTAGATAATTTTTGATCCTCTGCGGCTTACCCCCGCTCCAAATGCCCTTAAATTCATATATGCTTTTATATGAACCTTTTTGATTTAGATCGGTCTTTTTTACGTCGCCGCCGTCTAAAGGACGACTAAATTTTAGCTCCAGCTTACCGCCCGTATCTGCCGCCTCTAGTAGATATAGCGTCTGCGTCTTTACGTTTTGCGCGTTTTTGCTAGATAGCGGAGCGGATGAAAGCTGTTTTAATTTAACCGGTTCTTTTTGCTCCGGCTCTTTTGCTTTGATTTCTTTGACGGGTTTGGACTCTTGTTTAGGGCTAGCGCTCTTTGGCTGCGGTATGCCGGCTAGCTCTTTTTCGTACGACTTGCTATCAAGCCCTAATGTTTTGGAGCTTTTTATTAGCCTTTTTAGGCTTTCGGCTCTTAAATTTACGTTATTTTCCATTATGGATTTTACGTAAAGCGTCCTTAGTTCTTGATGCATGGCGATTTTATCTTTATTGCTTGCGCTAGCGAAATTTTTATCGAATTTATCTAGACTCGATAAAGCGCTAGCATAAACCGCACCGGTAAGAAAGAATAAAAATATTAAAAATATTTTAACTATCTTCGCCATTTATCAGTTTTTCAAATAGCTCTTTTACGCTTATGATCTCGTTTAGCCTGTATCCGTTGGCGCCGGTGAAAAACAGTCCCGTGTCCTTTCGTCCCGCAAATGCGTCGTAAAGACGGTCTGCGATACAGTAGCCGACTTCTTTAGCTTCCTTGCCGCGCTGGCACGGACTTACGCAGTTACTTATGCAGCTGATTTTGGGCCCTTGGCGTTTATCCACCAAATTTAGCAAATTCGTCCTGACGCCGCGAGCCGGGTAGCCTACGGGGCTTTTGATTAGCTCGATGTCCTCTTTTTTGCAGTTTAAAAGTACTTGCTTAAATTCCTCCGAGGCGTCGCACTCGTAAGTGCCGATAAAGCGAGTGCCCATCTGTACGCCGTTTGCGCCTAGGCTAATCGCCCTATCGATGTCGCTTTTATCCCAGATACCGCCTGCGGCAAATAGCGGGATATCCCCCCACTCTTTGATCTCGGCCGCTACTTGCGGGATTAAATTTTCTAGGCTATACGCGGGATCTAGGCACTGCTCGTAGGTAAAGCCCTGATGACCGCCGCTAAGAGGCCCTTCAAGCACCACCGCGTCAGGAAGCCTACCGTAGCGCCCCTGCCAGCGTTTGCAGATGATTTTTAGCGCCTTTGCCGAAGATACGATAGGCACCAAAGCGACATCGGGGAAACCGACCGTAAATTCGGGCAAATTCGTAGGCAAGCCAGCACCCGTGATGATCACATTTATGCCGTGGTCGCAGGCGTCTTTTACGATGCGATCGTAGTCGTTGCTGGCGTATAGGATATTTACCCCAAGAGGCCTGTCGCCGCAAATTTTACGCGCATTATCGATAACGGCTTTTAGCCCCGCGCGCGAGTAAAAATTTCCGCTACCGTAAGGCTTGGCGTTTAGCTCTTTGGTGATGTATTTTCGCCCTTCGTAGTAGCCCGTTCCCACAGAGCTTATGACGCCTAGGCCGCCTTCTAGGCTGACGTTTCCGGCAAGCCTATCCCAGCTGATGCCAAGCCCCATCCCGCCTTGGATTATGGGGTGAGCTATCTCGTATTTTCCGATTTTTACCGACATCACGTTACCTTTAATTTCGCAAATTTTCGCTTGCCTACCTGCAAGATATATTCGCCCGCTTCTAGCTTTAACTGCTCGTCGCTTAGCTTTTTTTGATTTATACTGACGGCGTTTGCGGCGATATCGCGGCGGGCCTGCGAGTTTGAGCTAGCCAGCCCGCACGCCGTTAGAGCTTCTACCACCCAAACGCCCGCTTTTAGCTCGAATTCGGCTATTTCGGTAGGAATTTGATTTTGCGAGTGCACGCGGTCAAATTCGGCCTTTGCTTCTTTTGCCGCAGCTTCGCCGTTATATCTGGCCGTGATTTCTAGCGCGAGGGCTTCTTTTACGGCTTTTGGGTGAGCTTTGCCGCTAGCTACGTCTGATTTTAAATTTGCGATTTCCTCGGTACTTTTTTCGCTTAAAAGCTCGTACCAACGCCACATTAGATCGTCGCTGATACTTAGCGTTTTAGCAAACATATCGTTTGGCGCGTCGGTCACGCCGATATAGTTTCCTAGGCTCTTACTCATTTTATTTACGCCGTCAAGCCCTTCTAAAAGCGGCATCATGATGACGGCTTGTTCTTTACCGACGTTATAAACTCGCTGCAAGGTTCGCCCCATTAGAAGATTAAATTTCTGATCCGTGCCGCCCATTTCGATATCGCATTTCATCGCGACGCTATCGTAACCCTGCAAAAGCGGATACAAAAACTCGCTGATAGATATCGGACTGCCCGCGTTTAGACGCTTTTCAAAGTCGTCGCGCTCAAGCATCCTAGCCACGGGAAAGGTGCTAGTTAGCTCCACGATACCCGCAGCCCCCAGCTCGTTACACCATTTTGAGTTAAACATTATGCGCGTTTTGCTCGGATCTAAAATTTTAAACACCTGCTCCTCGTAGGTTTTGGCGTTTTTCTTAACGGTATCTGCGTCAAGCTTTTTTCTAGTGGCCGATTTACCGCTAGGATCGCCGATTTGCCCGGTAAAGTCGCCTATTAAAAACTGCACTATCGCACCGTGCTTTTGTAAAAAGGCCATCTTTTGAAGCACCACGGAGTGTCCTAGGTGCAAATCCGGAGCCGTCGGGTCAAAACCTGCTTTAACGTAGAAATTTTCGCCTTTTTCGTAGTAGTTTTTTACTAAATTTTCTATGCGCTCCTCGTCTATCATCTCGGCAACGCCTTTTTTTATCTCGCTCATTATTTTGCTCAAATTTTCGCCCATTTTCTCTCCTAAATTTATTAATGTCCGTATGCGTCGTCAAGCGACACGAAGTCGATGATCTTGTAGCGATCTTTTAGCCGCTCTTTTATTTCGTTCACGTTTAAATTTTCGCCAAGCTCGATCGTTAGCTCAAAAAGATCGGCCGTAGCATCCCTGGTTTCCGTAAGGCTGATCGTTACGAGGTCGATTTGCATTTTTGCCATAAACGTTAAAAACTCGGCTAGCGACCCGCGTCTGTTTTCAAGGCTCAAAATAATCTTAAATCTATGCGGAGCGATCTTCGTCCATTTGACGAAAATCATCTCGTTTTTCTCCTCCGCTAGCTTCATAAACCGTTCGCAAAGCTTGTGGTGAACGGTAACGTGATGGTAGTTTCTAAAGCCCACGATATCGTCGCCGCGCTTTGGGTTGCAACAATAATCAAACTCTACGCTATTTATTTTGTGGTTCGAGTAGATCACGATATTTTCAAATTTTTGCTTTTTTACGTTATATTTATCCGTTAGCGCGATGGCAAACGGACGATCTTTTTTTACGTATTTTTTTAGCGCGTTTACGATGTCTTGTAAGTAAACCGAGTCAAATGCGGCCTTAAAAATTTTCTTGGTTAAATTTTCGCTATCCACCCACTGCGATATAGTTTCGGAAGGAACGCCGAAAATCCCGCTTAAAATCTCAAGCGCGACCATGTTATTTATATCTCTTATCTTTTGCTTGCAGTATGAGCGTATCGTAGCTCTAGCCTTGCCAGTTTTTACGCTGCCTAGCCACGAACAACGGTATTTTGGCTCATCGCCCGTTACGATGCTTACTATGTCGCCGTTTTTTAGCTCCGTTAGTAGCGGCACTCGCATACGGTTTACATAGGCTTCTTTTGCGTATAGTCCTACTTGCGTATGTATCTCATAAGCATAATCAAGCGCGGTCGCGCCGCGAGGAAGCGTAAATATATCTCCCTTTGGCGAATAAACCGCGACGTCTTCTACGTAGAGGCTATCTTTTGCGTATTCGTAGAGCTCTTCCGGATTTTCGTTTACCTCCTCTATGCCGTTTTCTATGCCGCTGATATCGCTTAGCCAGTCGAGTTTTGGATTTAAAAAGCCGCCGCTTTTATATTTCCAATGCGCCGCGACGCCATACTCTGCGGTTTTATGCATATCAAAGGTACGAATTTGCACCTCAAAGATGCTTTTATTATCAAATATCGTCGTGTGTATGGTTTGGTAACCGTTTTGCTTAGGAAGCGCGATATAGTCTTTAAAACGCGAGATTAGAGGATTAAAATTTATATGTAAATTTCCAAGTACCAAATAACAATCCTGCGGCTCCTTAACCAGCACGCGAGCAGCTAGCAGGTCCAGTACCTCTTCTATTGAGATACCTTTTCGCTGCATTTTTAGATAGATAGAGTAATGGTGCTTGACGCGCTTTTGTATCTCAAAGTCTGTTTCGCTAAAGCCGTTTTCAAGCAAAATTTGAAAAATTTTATCGGTAAACGCGTTTAGCTTTAGTACGAGCTGTTGCTTATGCTCGTTTAGATAGTCGTCTATTTTTTTGTATTCTTCGGGTAAAGCGTATTTAAAACTAAGATCGTCAAGTACGTTCTTTATGGACGAGATACCTAATCTATGCGCGATAGGAGCATAAACCATAAGCGTCTCTTCGGCGATTCGCTTTTGCTTTTCGGGGCGCAATGCCTCTAGCGTTAGCATATTATGCAGTCTATCGCAAAGCTTCACCACGAGCACCCTCACGTCCTCGATCGATATAAGCAGCATCTTACGAAAGGTCATGGCTGACGCCGCCAGGCGTTCGTTTGACTCGGAGCTTGCCAGCTTATCCTCTCTGATTGCTACGATTTTAGTTAGTCCTTCGACTAGCTTTGCTACCTCTTCGCCAAAGTCCTCCCGTACGCTTTCTATCGATCTATCCGTATCCTCGACCACGTCATGCAGCAAAGCGGCGATAATCATATCCTCATCCCCGCCCATATGCGCTACGATGCAGGCTACTAGGATAGGGTGTATAGCGTATGGTTCGCCGCTTTTTCTAAACTGTCCGGCATGAGAGATGACGCAGCACTCGACGGCGCGCTCTAAATTCGGAGTAAAGCACACTAGCGAGCTAAGTAGCGCACGCGCCTGCGATACGTCTTTGCATGCAAGTACGTCGTCTATTAGCTGCTCTAGTAAAAACCCGCTATTTGGCTGCTTCAACTATACCCTCTAAAGCTATTTTGCCCTCGGCTATCTCGCGCAATGCGATATCGGCAAATTTCATCTTGCTAACGTCAATATCAAGCAGGCTTTTTGCTCCGCCGGCTAGAGCCTCAGCCCTTTTGGCTACGACTAGAGCAAGCTTATATCTATCGTCTCCGACGAGTTTTAAAGCCCTTGCCGCTACTTCTTCAGATCTCATTTATTCTCCTTAAATTTAATTTCTTACGATAGAGCAAAACGCGCTCTCGTCGCCTTGTATGATTTTAAGCAAATTCCCGTCTTTAAACATATTACAGACTAAGATCGGTAGCGAGTTATCTTTAGCTAGCGCTATAGCCGTATCGTCCATCACTTTGATATCGTCGCTCATAGCAAGCTCGTAGTTTAGCTCTTTTAGCAGCGTCGCATCGTCGAATTTATTCGGATCTTTATCGTAAACGCCGTCTACTTTCGTAGCTTTGATTATCATATTAGAATCAATCTCGATAGCGCGCAGTGTAGCCGCCGTATCAGTGGTGAAAAACGGATTTCCAGTTCCTGCGGCAAATATCACGACGCGACCTTTTTCAAGGTGCCTATTTGCGCGTCCTACGATAAAAGTCTCGCAGATAGCCTCCATCTTTATCGCGCTTTGTACGCGTACGTCTAGGCCTACGCTCTCTAGCGCCTCTCTCATAGCAATAGAGTTTATCACGGTAGCTAGCATGCCCATGTGATCGCCGCTAGTGCGCTTTATGATGCCGTCTCTAGCGGCGCTAACTCCGCGTATGATGTTGCCTCCGCCAATAACGATACCCACTTGGATACCGTTTTCTACCAGCTCTTTTATCTGTTTTGCGATAAATTTAAGCACCGCGTTATCTATACCAAAGCCGCTATCTCCGGCTAATGCCTCGCCCGAAAATTTAACTAAAATTCGCTTCTTTTTCTCCATTTTTCATCTCCTTAAAATTTTGCGATTTTAACTAAATTTGCTTTAAATTTTGCTAATCCGCCTGAAAAACGGCTATTTTAAGCCGATTATCTCAAGCGGATCTATATGATAGTTTTTTTGCGTAACTTCAAAGGTGAGGTCTCGCTGAACGCGGCCGATGACGTAGCCTTTTTGCACTTTAGTGCCTACTTTTACGGTAGGGGCGATCTGGCTAAGGTGCGCGTAGATAGTGTGGATGCCGTTTGGATTTTCGATAATTACGACTTTATCTAGCATCGCGGTTTCTTTAGCAAAGACCACTTTACCGTTAAATACGCTCTTTACCTTCGCGTCCGGCGAATTTGCGCTTAGCACGACCGATTCGTTAAAAATTTTAATGTTATAGATAGGGTCTACGTAGTTGCCGAATTTTTGCTTAACGGTAAAGCTCTCAAGCGGTGCGATCGTCTTTTCGCCGCTATATTTTTTCACGAGGCTAGTTTGATAGCTCGAGCCAAACTGTTTCACGTCGCCCTCAGACGCGCTCACGCCGGTCTCGCCTTTTTTATTGTTCTTGTTTTTTTGAGCTTTGGCTTCGGCCGCTTTTTGCGCGGCTAGAGCTTTTTTAGCCTCTTCGCTCTCTCTTTTTGCGACGATTTTTAGCTCTTCTAGCGTCTTTCTGATCTCGTCTTGTTGAGCTTGCAGGCGCGAGAGCTGCTTTTGATAAATTTCTTTATCTCGCTTTAAATTTGCCAGCGTTTTCATCTGCTTATCCTGCAGTGAAACGAGTTCGGCTTGCTTAAATTTAAAATTTTTTAAATTAGATTTTATACCTTCTATCTTATCGTTTTGCGTTTTTATTAAATTTTGCGTACTTTCATACTGCTTGGCAAGCGCGTTAAAGTCGTCTTTTAGCACCGAATTTAACTTGCTAAGTATCTCTGTAGCGATGATACTATCTTCGCCCTCGGCGTATTCTTTAGGCATTATAAGGTCAAACGAAAACTCGTCTGATATGATACGCACGATACTTTTTTGGATATCTTTTTGACTTTGGGTTAAATTTTTATTTTGATTTACCAGCTCATCAAGCTCGTTGCCCGCGCTTTTAGCACTATTTTCCAGCTGCGCTATTTGCATGATGAGCTCTTTCATCTTATCATCGGTTTGTTTGACGCTTTTTTCGCCGCCTATGATGTCGCCGGCTAGGTCGTCTAATTTTTTATTCAGCTGTTTTTCAAGGTCTTTTGAGGACTCAAGATAAGTCGTTTGGTTTCTGATTTTTTCGTTAGTATTAGCCAAAAGCGCGCAAGAAGCCGCTAGCAAAAGCAAGGCGACTCTCATATACCCGCTCTACTCTTTCGCATAACGGTATAAACGGCTAGAAAACTAAGCGTCAAAGAGACTAAAAGCAGCATCGCTCCGTCATAAAACGCATCGATTGCGGGGAAATTTATATTTAACCCGCTCGCAGCGTCTTTTACGGGCTGAAAATCAGGTAAAAACGCGTAAAAGACAACCGTAAAAACTGTTGCGATAAACGAATCAAACAGCGCGGTTTTGTATAGCGCGCCCGATTTTAGCCACGAAGGAGCGCCAAGCAGCGTCATGATTTCGATACGCTCCTTATGCTCGTAAAGCCAAATTCGCATCTGCTTTAAGATAAGCATAAGTCCGATAAGTCCGATGAGGCAGGAAAATATCGCCGAAATATTTTTAACGAGCTGTAAAATTTTATAGACCTTATCGTGTGTTTTAGAAAACGTCTCTACCCTGCTCACGCCTGCGATTTTTGCTATTTTATCTTTGATTTCGCTCATGTATTGCGTGCTTGGGAAGGCATTTAGCCTAAGCGAGTAAAATTTAGGCAAAGCCTCTTGCAAAACGGCGATATTTTTAGCAGAAATATCCTTTGATAGTTTTTCTAATACTGATTTTGAGCTAAGAGGCTCGAGCGATTCAAACGTATAAACCAGCGGCTTTACGTCGGTAGCGTTTAGTTCGTTTTGACTCACGATGATGATGGTATAGTCTTTATTCATCATATTTTCGTATTCGCTAAGGGCGCGATTTGCCGACAAGATAAACTCTATACCCGCAAGCAAGGCTACGAGCGGGATGATAACGCTAAGGTGATTTTTAAAGGATTTCATATATGCGTCCGTTTTCTATAACCAGATGCCTATAAGGCACTCTTAGCGAGACCGGTATGTGGTGCGTGACTACGACGATACAAGTGCCAAGATACTCTTTTGCCGAGCGCAAAAGTCCCCAAATAACGTCGCTTGAGTATTCATCTAGGCTACCGGTCGGCTCGTCGCAAAGCAGTAAATTGGGATTATGCGCCAAAGCCCTAGCCATCGCTGCTCGTTGCTGTTCTCCGCCGCTTAGCTCGTTTGGAAATTTATCGGCTCTGTGGAGCAAATTTACATGCTTTAAAAGCTTAGTCGCCTGATTTTTACAGACGCTTGCGCTTAGACCTTTTATCATCAGCGGCAACATCACGTTTTTTTCGATATTCCACTCGCTTATCAAGCGATAATTTTGAAAAACCACGCCGATTCGTTGCCTTAGTTTGTCTAAATTTTGCTGAGTTATATCCGTCATATCCGTCAAACAAACGCTCAAAGAACCCGCGCTTGGCTTCATCTGGCCGTAAAAAGACTTTAAAAGCGTGGATTTACCGCTGCCGCTTTGCCCCGTGATAAATACGAAATCATCGGAATAAATGTCGAATTTAGCGTCCGTTATTAGATTTTGCTCGTTCTCGTACCCTAGGCATAGTCCGCTTGCGCTAATTATTTTTTGCATCCGCCAAATACTCCTTAAACGCAAGATGCGCCTTTAAATTTTCAGCCGTAACGAGAGGCTTTTTTATAAAATATTCCGCGCCTTTTTCGCCGAGCAAAACATAACAATGCTCGGGCGCGTTAAATGCGCCAAACGCCGCGCGAACTAAAATTTCGCCGTCCTCTTTTTCGTATTTTTCCTCTAAATGCAAGAAAAAATCATCCTCTTTTATCGTTTGGTTGCTAAATTTAGCCGAAATCTTGCTCGTATCGTAGCCGTTTTCAAATTTTAGCTCGCCCTGATCTGCTCTAGGCTCGCTTTGCTTTTCGCAGGTAAAGATAACGTCGTAAATATCTTTTTGACACCTTTTCCAGCGGTCTTCATATTTGCTACTTACTTTTAGATCGCGATTTTTGTAAATTTGAACATCGGCGTCGCTCAAATTTAAAATTTGCGCCAAAGTAAAGTCCGCATACTCGCGGCTATCGGTTCTTAGCTCAAATTTGCCGCCCGCTTTTAGCGTTCGTTCGCACTCTAGGGCAAATTTCGCCGAGGCCACGCGCCTATGAGGAGCGTCATCCCAAGGTACGGGAAAATGCAAGAAAATTTTATCTATAAAATTTGACTCGACAAGCGACAAAAGCAGTCTCGCGTCGCAGTTTACGAGCATGACGTTGTTTAGATTTTTAGCTTTAGCCAGCTTTGCGACCTGCTCAAGCGAGGGTTTATAGACCTCGATGCCGATAACTAGCGTGTTTGGGTTATTTTCCGCCTGAAATAGCAAGTGCCTGCCCGAACCAAATCCGATCTCGATAAATTTGCTCTGAAATTTGCTCTGATTTAAATTCTCAAGCAACTCGCCCACGCTAAAGATCGCCGAGTCTTTTTGCGTGAGGCGCGTGTTTTTTACAGCGATGGCTTCGCTTAAAATTTGATGGCAGTAAAGCTCTTTAAATTTAACCAAAGCATTTTGCAAAAGTCCTATTTTAGCAGGCTTTGTTAGCTTTTCACCTTTTACGACCCAGTCATTTTCGCGTTTTTTTAGCGTGATAAAAAACTCCTCGCTAGAGCTTTTGGTATAAATAAGGCTAACGCCCTGCCTGCCGCGAGCCTCCCACAAAAAGCTTATCTCGCCGCAATCTTTTGGCGTAAAATTTACGTTTTTAGCTATAAAATTGGGCATTATTCGACGGTTATCTCGGCTTTTGCAGAAGCGTCGGAGCTTATGCCGTATTCATCTACGGCGATCACTTTATAGCTGTATTTTTGCCCGTAAGCAACGCCGTTATCGACAAATTCGTTGCCGGTTATATTTGTAAATTTCTGCTCGCTTCCGCCGCCGTCTCTTATAACGGTAAAGCTTCTAGCCTTATCAGAAGCGTTCCACGTGAGCTTAACCGCCGTGCTGTCGGCTACGATAGATGATACGACCGGCGCGTCGATAGCTCCTAGCGTCATGCCGATGATAGGCTCGCTAGGCTTTTTAGACTCTAGGCCGTCCTTATCGACGATGGTGATTTTATAGTATCTTGTCGCGCCGTTTTCGTTTATGAGATCCTCGTAGCTATTTGACGTGGTTTTAACGAGATAAGTGTAGGGCATAAATTTGCTTGACGCGCTGTAAATTTTATAGTAGGCAAAGTCGTCGCTAGCCACGCTATCCCACGTCAAAATAATCTTTTTAGGCGCGTTTTGGGTAGCTTGGGCATTTACGACCTCGTTTGGTAGCTGCTTCGTCGTTGAGTCCACGATCTCGCTCGGTTTTGAGATCGTGCCGCTAGTAGTTTTTACGAAAACTCTATATTTGTAGCTTTTGCCAGACTTTACGTCGTCATCGATATACTCGGCGTTTAGTCTGCCTTTTACCTCGGCGATTTGCCTCCAGTTTTCTTTATTTATATCCGCTTTTTCGATGACGTAAGACGCCGTGCGAAGATCAGGATGCGGTCTCCAGATGAGCTTCACGCGCTCAGGTAAATTCGTAAGCGCTCTAACGAAAGGCACCGAGTCCATAAGAGGCTTAGTCGTCGCGCTAACGATGATGCCTTGATTTGAGACTTGCTTGCTCTCGTTATACGTCCTCATCTCATACGAGTATGTCGTCTCGGGGGCTAAATTTGCGTCCACGTAGTGGCTGGCAAAGCGGTCTTTTATGTCGGCTACGACCTTCATTTTGCCGTTATTTTCGTTTGGATTTGAGCGGTATAGATAGTAGCCCGCGACGTTTGCGGTCGGAGTCGGCGTCCACTCAAAGCCTACTTCGGTCATATCGCTTATGGTTTTTAGGCTCTGGACGGTCGGTAAATTCGCATTTACTTGCGCGGGACCGCTAGATGATACGCATCCACTCATCACAACGGCTAAAGAGCTCGCTAAGCCCCATAAAATCAATCTTTTCATCTATATTCTCCTTGCTAAATTTGCTAAGTAAAATTTCACTAAAATCATCCCAGAGGGGCGCTACGAAGCTCATCTGCCCGCCCGTGCGCGGATGCGTGAAATATAGCCCGTAGGCGTGAAGCATCACTCGGCCGATTTTATCCTTTTCGCTCTTAAAACCGTATAAAGCATCGCCCAAAATATGGCGGTTTAGGCTAGCTAGATGCACTCTTATCTGATGAGTTCTACCCGTAAAAAGCTTTGCCGCGATCAAATTTACGCCCGCGTTTTTACTCTGCACGGGGGCGTCAAATTCGCTAAAAAGCAAATTCGCAAAGGCGCTTTTTGCCGCGCGGCCGTCCGAAACGATCGCCTTTTTTAGGCGGTTGGCGGGATTTCGTCCGATAGCTCGCTCGACGATGCAGTTTTGCTTGAGCGGCAAATCCGTTAGCGCTAGATAAATGCGCCCCATGCTTTTGTCGCTTAGCTGGTTTGAAAGCGCGGCGTGAGCGGCGTTATTTTTAGCCACGACGATAGCTCCGCTAGTGCCTTTATCTAGCCTGTGAACGATGCCTGCCCTACTTTGTCCGCTTAAATTCGACAGCAAAAATCCCTTTGCGCCCAGCCAGTCCACAAGCGTGGGCTCCTTGACGCTAGGAGCGGGATGGACGACTAAATTTGCCGGTTTATTTAGCACGAGCAAATCCTCGTCCTCGTAAATGATCGGCACTTCGAATTTTGCTTCAAATTTAGCCCTACCAGGCTCGTTTTGCTCAAAATTTATCTTTAAAACGTCGCCTAAATTTAGCTTTGCGGAGGGCTTAGTTAGCGGCCTGCCGTTTAGACTAACCAGTCCGCTTTTTATCAAATTTAGCGCTTGATTTCTAGCGACGTTTAGCTCAGCGGCTAAAAACGCGTCAGCCCTATCCTGCGCATCCTCTAAAATTTTGATCTCTTTTTCCGTCATTTTTAGATTTGTTTCCTTTAAAATGCTATAATCGCTCAAAAAAGGCAAATTTTTGATAAGACTCGATAGGCGAATTTTAACCCATTTTGACTTCGTTCAACCGTTTTTGATACTTCCTATTATTATTTTATCATACATTTTGGTTTCTGAGGCAAATTCTATCCTAGCGGGCAAACAGCTTGTATATTTCGGCGTCGGTCTAGCTGCGTTTTTATTTTTCTTTTTGCTCCCCATTCGCAAGATCGCCTGGCTCATACCGCTATTTTACTGGATTTGCGTCGTGCTGCTTATTTGCGTCGATCTTTTTGGCGCAAGTAAACTGGGCGCAAAAAGATGGCTTGAGTTTCCTTTTATCCACTTTACGCTTCAGCCATCAGAGATCATGAAACCGGCGCTTCTTTTGATGCTAGGCTACCTCATAAAACAGCGCCCGCCAGGCGAAGAGGGGTACGGACTTAAAGACTTTGGACGACTTAGCCTTTATATCCTTTTGCCTTTCGTGCTGATTTTAAAAGAGCCTGATTTAGGCACAGCTTTGATACTGCTCATCGTGGGCTACGCCGTGCTTTTTATCATAGGGGTAAATAAAAAAATCTGGTTTGTGATATTTGCGGGAGTTTTGCTCGCCGCCCCCTTGATTTACGAAAATTTGCACGATTATCAAAAAAAGCGTATCACGGATTTTTTAAGCGAGGAGTCTAACTACCACGTACGCCAGAGCATCATCGCTATCGGCAGCGGCGGCCTAAAGGGCAAACCAAAAGACGAAGCGACGCAGACGCATTTTAAATTTTTGCCCATTTCTACTAGCGATTTTATTTTCGCGTATACGATCGAGCGATACGGATTTTACGGCGGGCTTGCGCTACTTAGCTTTTACGGCGCGCTGATAGCTCATCTACTCAGCCTAAACTACGGGCTAAAGGATGATTATTTTACCCAGACGATGACATCGGGGATCGGGATACTCTTGTTTATCTACGTTAGCGTAAATATCATGATGACTATAGGATTTGCGCCGGTGGTGGGTATCCCGCTGCCGTTTTATAGCTACGGCGGTAGTAGCTTTGTTACTTTTATGTGCCTTTTTGGGATTTTGCAAAATTTGCTCGCATTTCGCTTCGATCCGACCTATAGGCTGGTTAAATTTAAAATTTAAAGGCGTAATTTACCTTTGCGGCGCGGTATCTTTAGACGCCGCGCAAACGCTCTAAGAGCCGTTTTTATCCTATGTTTTTGAGATTAGGGACGAGATTTTAAAGCGCGAAAGCTCTAGGGTAAGTTTCATTAGGAAATTTAACCCGCGCACTCTTGCTTACGAGGCGGCTTACGTGAGCATAGCCGCAGCCTTGACTCCATAGTAAATTTTGCTAGCTTCGCTTTGTCACCTGCAGCCTTAGCCGATGCTAATGCCGAATTTCGCTCGCGCCCTTTGCAGATCTTCCTCGCAGTCGATACCGATGCTGTCGCTTTGTACCTCAAGCATAAGGATTTTCTCGCCGTTTGATAGAGCGCGCAGTTGCTCGAGCTTTTCGGTATTTTCTAAGATTGAGGGCGCAAATGAGCAAAATCTTTTTAAATTTACCGCGCTATAACCGTAGATGCCAAGATGCGCCTTGTACGCGTCAAACGGTGCGCGGTCAAACGGGATGCGTGAGCGCGAAAAATAAAGCGCATAGCCAGCGTCGTCGGTCACTACTTTGACTAGGTTTTTATTGTCCGCTAGCTCGCTGCCGACAAATTTAAAGCACGAAAACATAAATGCTCTCTCCGCATTTTTCTCGCAAAATTCTCTAAATTTTACGATATTTTCAGGCTCGATAAATGGCTCATCGGCCTGCACGTTTATGATGATTTCGCTATCTTTGACGCCGAGTATTCCCGCCGCTTCGTTGATGCGGTCGGTTCCGCTTTGATGCGCCCGGTTCGTCATCACGGCTTTAAAGCCGAATTTTTGCGCGATCTGCACCACGCCCTCGTCGTCTGCGGCGATTACGACTTCGTCAGCCGCGCTCACCCTGCGCGCCGTAGCGACGAACATCGGCACGCCGTTTATTTCGCGTAAAATTTTATTAGGCATTCGCGTCGAAGCTAGCCTTGCAGGGATGATAATCATCGCTTTATCCAAGCTAAAATTTTAGCTTCTATCTCGCTTTTTGCGGCGATTTCGTCGTGCACTGCGGCTTTTGCAAATAGCGATCTTATCGCGCTTGGCACCTCGTCGTTAAACTCCGCCGCCAAGGCCTCGAGCCCGCTTTTTTCGTCTTTTAGCGTTTCATTTTTTAGTGCCTTAAACATACTTGGAGCAAATTTAACCCAGTGCGCGGTCGACGTTATCACGGCCGGGCGCGTTAAATTTGCCGCCGCTTTAAAGCAAGTAGCCGTATGCGGATCGACGGCGACGCCCTTTGCCGCCCACTCTTTTATAAATTTCTCGCACTCCTCGTCGCTGCAAAAATCAGCGTCAAAATCCTCTTTTAGCGCGCCAAGCTCGCTGCTTGAAAGCTCGTAAAAGCCTTCGCTCGCGAGATTATCCATCAGCTCTTTGGTTCGCACGGCGCCAAATTTATCAAAAAGCAGTCTTTCGACGTTTGAAGAAACGAGGATATCCATGGCCGGGCTGATCGTTTTAACCAGGCTTTTGCCGCGCAGATCGTATCGCCCCAGCGTGAAAAACTCGGTCAGGATGTTGTTTGCGTTTGAGACGATTTTGATTTTGCCGATTTTTGCGCCCATTTTTTTAGCATAGTATGCGCCTAGGGCGTTGCCAAAGTTACCGCTAGGCACGACGATGTCAAACTCGCCATTTAGCTCGCCCGTTTTGAGTAGATAAACGTAGGCGTAAACGTGATAGATTATCTGAAACAAGATGCGGCCGAAATTTACAGAATTTGCCGCCGAGAGCGAGAGTCCGGCAGCGCTTAGACGCTCTTTAAATTTATCGCTAGCAAGCAGGCTTTTTAGCGCGCGCTGCGCATCGTCGAAGTTGCCCTCGATGCCGATTACTTTGAGGTTTGCGGCGTCTGCGTTTATCATTTGTAGGCGCTGCACCTCGCTCGTGCCGTCTTTTGGGTAGAGGCAGACGACTTTGACGCCGGGCGCGTCTGCAAAGGTCTCTAGCGTCGCAGGTCCCGTGTCGCCGCTAGTCGCGCACATTATGAGATATTTTTCGCCTCTTTTTGCGGCTAGCTCGCTAAGCAGCGCGCCAAAAGGCTGTAACGCCATATCCTTAAACGCGCGCGTAGGCCCGTGATAAAGCTCATTTACGTAGAGGTTTTCACCGATTTTTCGCACCTGAACGGGATTTTGCGGATCGTCAAATCTCTCGTACCGCTTCACCGCCCTCTCAAACATCGCCCCATCCGCGTCAAATCCAAATTTCTCTATGATCTTTAGAGCGATTTGCGCGTAGGTTAAATTTACCGCATCAACAAAAAATTTATCATCCAGCCGCGGTAGCTGCTTCGGCGCGTAAAGCCCGCCGTGAGCGGAGCTAGGGCTTAGTAGCGCCTGGCTAAAATCTACGCTCTTTAGGCTCTCGCCCGCATTTGCTCTAGTTTGAAATAGCTTCATTTACTTTCCTTTTTTATCCATTTTTTGTATTTTTTACTAGCTTTATCCGCCTTAAAAGCCACAATCTCTGGCAGATCGTAGTCGTGATGTTTCTTTATAAATTTAGCGATTTTTTTAAATTTAACCGCGGTTTTTATGAGTAAGACCCGCTCTTTTTCGTCCTTTATCTCGCCGTCCCAAAAATAAACGCTATTTGCCTTAAAAACGCTGACGCAAGCGGCAAATTTAGCTTTTACGAGCTTTTTGGCTAGAGTTTTAGCCGCGTCCTTATCGGCGCAAGAAGTTAGTACTAATTTCATTAAAGCGTCCCAAAATTTTTAGCAGATTATAGAATTTTCTCTTTGATAATTCGTTTAAATTTATCCGCCAGCGTCGTTTTTAGCGCGATGACGGAGAGCGGCAGGCCAAATTCCTCCATCTTTACGGCGTCTTTTCGCGTGACCAAAAGCGAGGTCGCGCCGTAGCGCTCTAAGATACTCGCTAGCTCATCTCGCGAAAACGCGTAGTGATCGGGGTAAATCTCGCGCCCGGTGCAGAGGCTAAAATAAGGCTCCAAGCGCTGCGGATTTGCGATAGCCGTCACCAAAACCATCTTTGGAGTTTGATTTATGATTTGGCTTGTGCGCGTAAAATCCTCGCCTTCTTTTACGACGTAGTCGGCTTTGGCGTAAAATTTGCTCGGGTAGCGATACGCGCCGCTAGGCAGGACGAAATCAAAATAAGGTTTTGGGGACGGGCGGATTAGGACGTTAAATTTTTTGATATGAAATTTGCCGAAGCCATCATCGAGCAACACGTACTTTGCACCTAAATTTAGGGCTTCTTTTATCGCGACGTCGCGGTTTTCGCTCACGATGACGTTTGCGTTTTTCACGCTTTTTGCGTACTCCATCGCTTCGTCGCCGCTAGCCGCGACGCCCACCAAAATTTCGCCCGAGATCGCGACCTTGACGAACCCGCTTGAAGCTCTGCCGTAACCTCGCAAAATAACGAAGCCGCCCTCAAATTCGTTTAAGATAGCGATACCAAGCGGCGTCTTTCCGCTGCCGCCTAGGGTTAAATTCCCGATGCTAATAATCGGGATGCCAAAATCTAAAGCTTTGCTAAATTTGGCCTTTAAAATCACGCCCACGCAGTAAAGCGCGCTTAATGGCAAAAGGGCTATAGCTAGGCACTTTTGCCATAAATTCGGAGCGTAAAAATACTCCTGCGCAAAGGCGTAAATTTGACGCTTAAGCACGAGTTCTAGCTATCTCTAGCATAGTCTCGCACACGCGGTGCGCCTCCTCGTCGCTAAGCGCGTTATAAACCGGAAGCGAAAGCACCTGCTGATACGTCCTTAACGCGTTAGGAAAAGAATTTACCTTAAGCGAATATTTGCTTTTATAGTAGCTTAAAAGATGCATAGGCTTATAGTGAAGCGCCGTGTGGATGCCGCGCTCTAGCAGCTCTTTGGCAAATCCGTCGCGATTTTTATCGATTTTGATTATGTACTGGATATATATGTGATCGCGCTTTTTGATAGGAAGCGAGACATGCGGGCAGTCTGCTAGCGCCTCGTCGTATAGCGCGGCGATAGCGCGGCGACGCTGGATAAATTTATCGTTTTTTTCAAACTGAGCCATCGAGTATGCGGCGCAAAGTCCGGTTAGATCGTATTTTACTCCGATATCCACGACGTCGTAGATATAGCCTAGGTTGCCGTCTTTATCTATGCCGCCTTTTACGATGGCGTAGTTGCGTAGCAGTCTAGCGCGCTCTGCGATGGCGTCGTCGTTAGTGAGCATAAAACCCGCCGTCGCGATTGGATTAGTCATTTGCGAATGCATATTAAAGCAAGAGACAAGCGAGCGCTTATCAGAGCCGATTTTGACGCCGTTATACGTTAGTCCTATAGATTTTCCCGCATCGATTAGCACTTTTATTTCGTATTCGTTAGCGATGTCGTATATCTCGTCCATATCGGCAGCCTGCCCGCCTATATGATTTACGAAGATTCCTTTTAGCTTTTTGTGATTGTGGATTTTTAGCGTATTTCTTAGCGACTCGGCGTTCATATTAAAGTCGTCTTCGTTTATATCGACAAATATCGGCTCGGCGTCAAAATGCCTAATCGCCTGAGCGACGCTAGGAGTAGAATTTACCGAGCAGATGATCTTGTCGCCGCGCTTTAGATCCATCGAGCAAAGCGCTAGATGATGCGCCGCGCTGTTGTTATTCGTCGTTATGGCGTGCTTGACGCCAAAATACTCCTGCAGCTCGCTCTCAAATCTTGCTACAATCGCCGAGCCGTGGTCTTTTAGCGCCTCTTTGATGAGATTTATCTCCGTATCGTCGATAGACGGTCTAAAAAACGCTATTTCTTCCATTCTGACCTCCTTATTTTTATTTTTTACCTTTTCTTGTTTTTAATATCGGCCGACTTTAGTGCGAGCTTTTATGAGTTTACACTCGTTTAAATCAGTCATTTATATTTTTCCGCTCGCATCAAACTACGCGTCCAAACCGCCAAACTAGCACTTGCCGCCGCGAGCCGATATTTTGTCTTTTTACGGCGTTTTAGCGTTTATATAGCAAAAAGTCTCAGCTAAATTTACGCGCCAAAACCGGTAAATTTAGCTCAAATTTTACTCGCCATCTAGGCTGGCGATAGGCGGTAACGAGAGCTTAAATTTATTCGCTCTCATCCTTGAAAATATAGTCGCGACGAGCTTTGGATCAAATTCTCGTGCCAGTTCGGCCTCGCTTTTACTCTGCACCAAACGCAAAACTTCATCTAGCCGCTCGTAGCTATAGCCTATGTCGGCCTCGTCGCTTTGCCCTTCCCAAAGATCGGCGGACGGGGCTTTTACGATGATTTTTTCATCTATGCCAAGCTCGCGCGCCAGCTCGTAAATCTCGGTTTTAAACAGCTCGCCGATCGGATTTAGTGCGCACGCCGTATCGCCGTAGATCGTGCCGTATCCAAGAAGGCGCTCGCTTTTGTTGCTAGTACCCACGACTAGCGCGTTTATCTTTGCCGAATAATCATATAGCAGGCACATTCTCGCCCTTGCGCTTAAATTTCCCATGCGCAAATTTGACGGCGACTCGCCGATTTGCGCGGTAAAACTATCTAAAATCGGCTGAATTTCGATGATTTTATGTGTTATTTTTAGATCTTTGCAAAGCTTTAGCGCGTCGCTTAAATTTTGTTCGTTTGAGTACTTCGTCGGCATCAAAAGCGCATGCGTTTCAATGCCCGTGCACGCGCAAAGAGCGGCCACGACGGCAGAGTCTATGCCGCCGCTAACACCTAAAACAAAGCCCTTTGCGCCGCTTTTTTTAAGGTAGCTCGTCAAAAATTCTACGATTTTCTTGCCAATCTTCGCCCAATCTCTCATCGTCTCCGCCGTCAAATTTAACTTTTTTCTTAATTATACATTTATAATTATAAATTTAACTTTTAAGCTTAAAAAATATACAATCTATTTTAATTAAAATTGACAAAAGGACTGGCTTGAAAATTTTATCAAAACCATGCGGTGATTATCAAACTAATTGCTACGTAATATCCAAAAATGGGCGTGAAATCATCATTGATGCGGGACAAAATTCGTTTAATTACGTTTGCGAAATTTCACACGCTCCACTCACGATACTAAACACGCACGGACACTTTGACCATATTTTTGACTGCGCCCGCTTAAAAAATTTTTTTAATATTTCTACGCACATTCATAATAACGACGCCTTTATGCTGAAAGACGACGTTTGGGGCGCAGGATACGAGACGACCGACGAGGCGATCTGCGTAGGCGGAGCGAAATTTGAGGACGCTAAATTTAACATAGAAGACTTTGAGATCGAGTTTATGCATTTTCCGGGACATACGCCGGGATGCTGTATGGTGCGCGTGGACGACGTTATTTTTAGCGGAGATTTTTTATTTAAAGGCTCGATCGGGCGCTATGATTTTTTGTTTTCAAACGCCGAGGATATGCGCCAAAGCTTGCTAAAATGCAAAAAAATGCAGGGGGATTTTACGCTTTATCCCGGACACGGCGAAAAAACGACGCTAAAAGCCGAGCAGGCAAATTTGGACTTTTGGTTAAAGCGGCTAGACGGACGGTTTTAGATTTTTATCAAAATACTCGCCGCGCTAAGGCGGCTTTTGCGGCTCGGCCAAATTTAGCCGCTAAAATCGCAACGGCTAGGCTTAATTAACCAAAACGCGCTAAGAGTAAAATTTGGCGACGCGGCAAAAGGGCTTAAATTTTTAAGATACAACTTGGCGCCATCACTTAAGCTTAGCTTTAGCTTTTTGCCCTCGCCCGGCTTATGCACCTTAAATTTGGCGCGCTTAAATTTATCGCGGACGGGGCGCGAAATATCCAAGCGTCTGGGTAAATTTACCCTGCTTTACGACCAAAATTTAATACCTCATCTCAAAAAATATCCGATAAAATCATAAAAATTTCGCCGTCAAGAAATAAAACTCAAAGACGGTGCTTTTAAAACGGTCTAGGCGGCCTTTGCGTCGCCCGTGCAGACCTGCTCATAGCTAGGATGCGGCGCCTTTTGGTTTATGTAATCCGCGCAAGCGCTAACCGCCTACCCGCAAGCTAACGTTTTGCCAAGCATTTTCGCTTCTTACGGCTTAAATTTTTGATTAAATTTGATTCGGGCAAATTTGACCGGTCTTATTTTTATACACCAAGACCCGCGCCCCGAAAATGCTAAATTTGGTTTGGTCAAATTTAGCATTGTACACTAAATTTAATCTTTCTTGTTAAGGGGGAAGGGGCTTGAATTACGAAGTCGCTCCCTTCCCCCTTAACGATCCCCCAACCCCTACGACGTGAGAGGTTGCTGCACTACGTGCAGGTTTTATTTCAGCGCTTACGCGCTTCAAATTTTAAATTTGCATTTTTGTGGTGTGGGTCTCGGCGAGTAAAATTTGCAAATTTAGCCAAATTTGACTTCAAATTTGAACGTAAAAAGTTAAGGCGAAGTATCGTGAGATGATTTTAAATGTTTTGAAGTAAATTTCGTCCCAAGACTAGACATGTAGTCTGTCGCAGGGCGAAATTTACGAAATCATTTAAAAGTGCTCGCGAGACAAGCCGTTACTCGCCAAAATTATAAAGGCAAGGCGTAGAAGCTAAACCCCTCCTGCTCAAACCCGCTCGCAAATGCCTTAAATTCTTCAAATTCGGCGCTGTTAAACTCCGCTCGCCAGATCGCGCCCTCCTCGTTAAATTCTCGCTCAAAGCTTAGATTTCGCTTTTCAAAATAGTGCTCAAAGCGCGATCCAAGCGCGTACGGCGTAAAAAACAGGCAAAGCGATTTTATCTCAAATTTAACTAGCGCGCCGCAGTTCGCAGCCTCCTCTATAGCCGCGTTTACCGCTGCACCATAAGCTCGCACGAGTCCGCCCGTGCCTAGCTTTATCCCGCCGAAATACCGAACGATGAGCGCACCCGCGTTTACGAGCCGGGCGCCTCTAAGCGCGTTTAGCGAGGGCTGCCCGCTCGTGCCCTTTGGCTCGCCGTCGTCGCTTTGATTTTCTACTATCTGGCCGTAGCCGTTTCGCTCGCGCAGCGCCCACACGACGTGCGCGGCCTTTGGATGCTCGGCCTTTAGGCGCTCGTGCAAGGCCTTAAACTCCGAAATAGGACACAAAAAGCATAAAAACGTCGATTTTTTGGCTTCAGTTTTGGTTGATACGACCCGCAAAACCGTTTGCAAATTTCTCCTTTAAATAAAGCCCGATTTTAGCGAAATTTTAAAAATATTCTTATAAAATGGCGGCTAAAATGAAATAAGCTCTCAAAAAAGAATGAAAATGTTTAAAAAAATCTCGAAAAAAACTCTTTGGCAAATCATCGCCATGATCGTATCTAGCGCCGTTTTTAGCGGCTCGGGGATCTTAATACTAGCCTTTATAAACAAATACCTCTTAAATTTAAAAGAACAAGACGCCCAAATTTTGCTCGCGTTTTTCGCGCTTTTGATTTTGTTTTTGGGCTTTTCGGTGCTCTCGCGCATCGCCCTTAGCGTGATCGGCAACGACTTTGTCTACGAGCTGCGAGCCAAAACGATAAAAAGAATCCTAGATACCGCAAATCAAAAAATCGTAGCCGCGGGCAAGTCGAATTTGATCGCCTCGCTCTCAAGCGACGTGCGCAGCCTAACCGACGGCTTTATGCAGGTGCCAAGCATCATCCAGGGCGTGCTCATCATCGGTGCGACGGGCGTTTACGTGCTTTATATCTCGGCCGAGATTTTTGCGTTTTTGGCGCTTTGGATGGGCGCTGCGACGTGGATTTGCCGATACTTCATAAAAAATATCCACAAATACTTCGAGCGATACCGCAAGTGCGAGGACGAGCTGTACCGCGACTATGAGACCTGTATCGAGGGGCATAGGGAGCTTAGCTTAAATTTAGCTCGCGCAAAGCGGCTTTTTTGGGACCGCTTTATCCCAAACGCAAAAAGCCTGCGCGAAAATATCGTAAAAGCAGAGATCCACCAGTCCTTTATGAGTAACTGGCTAAACGCGGTGACGCTAGGCGCCGTGGGGATCGAGATATATTTTTGCCTAGCCTATGACGCCGCGAGCCTGCAAGACGCGATCACGGTTGCGCTAGCGATACTTTTTTTGCGAGCGCCTCTCATGATGCTGCTTTACTCGGTGCCTGCCGCCTTTCGCGCGCGCATCGCTTACGAGCGGCTAAAAAAGCTAGACCTAGCGCCCTTTGAGCCGGAATTTACGCTGGGCGAGACGGCTCCGCAAATTTGGCAAAAACTGCGCCTAAAAGATATAAATTTCGCCTACGACGAGGGGAGCGAATTTGCGCTAAAGGATATAAATTTAGAAATTAAGCGCGGCGAGACGGTGTTTTTGATCGGCAAAAACGGCAGCGGCAAAAGCACGCTATTTATGATCCTAGCGGGACTTCTAGCGCCAAAAAGCGGCGAGATGTTCGCAGATGACGTCAAGATCACCGAGTCAAATTTAAAAAGCTATGCAAACACGATCAGCGCGGTCTTTAGCGACTTTTATCTCTTTGACGAAGTGATGAGCGAGGATGAGGCGTTGATAGGGGTGCTGCTAAAAAAGATGTCGATAGAAAATAAAGTAAGCGTCAAAGACGGAAATTTTAGCACGCTAAATCTCTCCCAAGGCCAGAAAAAACGCCTCGCGATGGTCGCGGCGCTGCTTGAAGGGCGCAAATTTTTAATCCTAGACGAATGGGCCGCCGATCAAGACCCGGAGTTTAGACGGCATTTTTACGTAGAGTTTTTGCCCGAGCTAAAGACGCAAGGCTACACGATTTTTGCGATCAGTCACGACGATGCGTATTTTGATGCGGCGGATAAAATTTACGAGATAAAAAACGGGCAAATCGCGCTCGTTAAGGGCTAAAATTCAGCTTCAAACGGTTAAAATAACAAATATCATTTTTAACTAAGGAGATAATATGAAGCTGGACGAAGAAGCAAGAGAGGCCAAAGAGATGGCTCTTGGCATGATGAACGATAACTTCATCGGCATCACCGAGGATATGTGCGCTAAATTTGGCGGCTTTACGAACCCGCAAAACGTCAAAATGACCGATATCACCGAGGAGGGCATGTATATCGCCTGCGACGAGGGCGAGGTGTTCGTGCCGTTTGAGAAAAAGGCCGAGCTAACGGTCGAGAGCCTGCGCGACGAAGTCATAAATATAGTAAATAGTATGGAAAACTAGCGGCGGCGCGAAATGTTTGAAACCAGACAAAAGGGGCACGCAGGACCGACGCGTCCTAAAAAGATAAAGATGGCGACTAACGCCGAGGTCGAGAAATTTTTAACCGAGGAGCTGCCGACGCAAAAGGACGGCGTGATCTATATCCACGTGCCTTTTTGCGATAATATCTGCTCGTTTTGCTCGATGAACCGCACGAAGCTAGAAGACGAGCTAGACAGCTACGCGCAGTATCTACTGGGCGAGATCGCAAAATACGGTAAATTTCCGTATCTGCAGGCCAAAAATATCCGCAGCGTCTATTTTGGCGGCGGAACTCCTACGATACTAAAAGAAAAGCACCTAGAGCCCATTATCGGGGCTCTACGCTCGAGCTTTAATATCGCCGAGGACTGTGAATTTAGCCTAGAGAGCACTCTGCACAATCTAAATTTAAGCAAAGTGCGCCTGCTAGAAAGCCTAGGTGTAAACCGCTTTAGTATCGGCGTGCAGACATTTTCGGACAAAGGCCGCAAGCTACTAAACCGCGTCCACGACAAAAAAGGCGCGATAGAGCACCTAAAAATGATCAAGCAAAATTTTAGCGGCATGGTTTGCACGGATATTATATTTAACTACCCTGAGCAAACGATAGACGAAGTGCTAGAAGACGCGCGCCTAGTAGATGAGCTAAAGATCGACAGCACGAGCTTTTATTCGCTTCAGCTTTTTGAAAAATCGCAGCTCGCAAAGACGGTATCGCAGGACTACTACGACGTGAACTACGAGCATAAGCTACACAACGCTTTCTTTGAAAAGCTGCTGGGCACGGGCAACTACGAGGTGCTAGAGCATACTAAATTTAACCGCATCGGCCGCGACCGCTATCAATATATCAGCCTAAGCCACGAGGGCGCCGATATACTGCCGCTAGGAAGAGGCTCTGGCGGAAGGCTAGGCTACTACGACATCTATAACGCTAAAGAAAAAATGCGTATGATAAACAAAGTGGACGACAAACAGCGCGCCGAAGCGCGGCTAAAAAGCCTCTTTATGTACCCAAAAATCGACCTCGCGCAGGTTAAAAGCCTGGTTAGCGATGAAACGTTTGACGCGCTAATGGAGTTTTTCAAAAAATGCGAAAGCAAAGGCTATATGCACATAGAAAACGGCTTTTTAAACTACACAACCGACGGCGTATTTTGGGGTATGTCGATCGGCACCGAAGTAGCAAATATCTCACAAAAGGACTTTGAATGAAAAAAATAGTTATCTACACGAGCGCGACGGGAAATACCGAGAAAGTCGGTCTTGCCATCGCAAACGAACTTGGCTGTGAGGCGGTCAAATTTACCGAGGATCTGCACCTAAATTTGGACGGTTACGACTTTATCGCGCTTGGATTTTACGTCGATAAGGGCGATGCGGAGCCTAAATTTAAACGCTTTTTACGCGAGATAAAGGGCAAAAAAACGGGCGTATTTATGACGCTTGGCATGGATCCCGAGCACGAGCACGCGATGAACTGCCTAGAAAAGGCAAAAGTCGTGCTACGCGAGGGCGAAAATGAAATTTTACGCGAGTTTTACTGCCAAGGCGCGATCGATCCAAAAGTCATCGAGCAACTACGCAAAATGGGCGAAGCCGCTCCTAACGACCCGCGCTACGCCGTAACTCCGGAGCGCGAAGCCAGATGGGCTAGAGCTGCGACTCACCCTGACGCAAACGACCTAGAAAACGCAAA
>CAURYE010000005.1:0-114394 GCA_963529235.1 uncultured Campylobacter sp. | reverse complement strand
TGAAATTTAGGAAATTTATGGAACCAAATTTAACGAAATTCGATGACTTTTTACGTTCGCTTAGAAAAACAAATGCAAGCCTTGACTACTTTACCGACTTTGAAAAATGCGGCAAAAATCTAAAAGCCGTTTCTATCAAGCTCCACACGCTTGATTTTTTACTCGGTTCAAAGGATTTGAAAACAGATATTTTCACTCTTTTTAAGCAAAATAAAGAGTGCTTTGATACGCTAAATTTGCTCATAGCCGTTCGAGATAAAAATACGGACGTAGTCGCAGCAAGCGGCAAACTAACGAAGCTTGAAACATATTTTGAAAGTCCCGAAAAAATTTACGAGTTTTGTAAAGAAACGGGACTGGATAAAATTTTTATGGACGCAAAGATAAAGAATTTGCACGATTACGTATTCGGCGTGGAAGTCGGGCTCGATACGAACGCGCGAAAAAATCGCGGAGGCGTAAATTTCGTGCGAACGATTTCAGAGTATCTTAAAAGTGAAAATATCTGCTTTCAAACTGAAGTTAGCAGCAAAAAATTCCCTCTAAATTTAGGAAGCGATCAAAAGATTTTTGATTTCGTTATAGCCGCGGGCGGCGTAACGTATCTGATAGAAGCTAATTTTTACAGCACGGGCGGCTCGAAGCTAAATGAAGTCGCAAGATCTTATATCGAAATAGCGCAAAAAATCTCGCTTTGCAGCGGATATAAATTTGTCTGGATAACGGACGGACAGGGCTGGCGTGCCGCTAAAAACAAGATTGAAGAGGCCTACAAAAGCGTTAAAATTTATAATCTTGCCACGCTTCATTATTTCGTAAAAGAGCTTAAAAATGTTTAAGCTATCCGATGATTTTAAGCTTTTTAAAGGCGATTGTTTTGAAATTTTGCCTAAATTTAAGGGAGAGTTTGACCTCATTTTTGCCGATCCGCCGTATTTTCTCTCAAACGACGGGCTTAGCATCCAAAGCGGAAAAATAGTAAGCGTAAATAAAGGCGATTGGGATAAGGGTTGCGGTATAGACGAGATAGATAAATTTAATCTCAGATGGCTCGCTCTTGCCAAAGATACGCTCACGGACAACGGTAGCGTAATGATAAGTGGAACGTATCACAATATTTTTTCGATCGGGCGCGCTTTGCAAAAGTTAGACTATAAAATTTTAAACATCATCACTTGGCAAAAGACCAACCCGCCGCCAAATTTCAGCTGCCGATACCTCACGCATAGCACCGAGCAAATAATCTGGGCAAGAAAAAGCGAGAAATTTAAGCATATTTTCAACTACGAACTGATGAAAAAGCTAAACGACGATAAGCAAATGAAAGACGTTTGGAGCTTTCCTGCGATAGCGCCGTGGGAAAAGGCTTGCGGTAAGCACCCTACACAAAAGCCACTTTCTCTTTTGATAAGGCTTATATTGATGGCGAGCAACGAAAATAGCATGATTTGCGATCCGTTTGCCGGCTCTTCGACGACGGGTATCGCGGCAAATTTACTCGGGAGAAAATTCGTCGGCATCGAAAAAGAGCGGGAATTTATAGAAATTTCTATAAACCGTAAAAGCGAACTCGACGCGAATTTTGACCTTTTTAGGCGTAGGATTTTGGATATTAATAAGTTAGATTGATTAGGCCGAAATTTTTAGCTATAATCGCGCAATGAAAAATCTAGTAAAAAGCGAATTTTTTGGCGTATTTATCACGCTTCTTGGCGGCGTATTATGGGGATTTAGCAGTGTTTGCGGGCAGTATCTGTTCACGCAAAAAGGCGTCAGTGCCGACTGGCTCGTGCCCTACCGCCTAGGCCTCGCCGGGCTTGCGATGGTAGCGTACTATTTAGCGCGTTCGCCGCGCGAAGCCCTCGCACCGCTAAAAGATCGCGCTCTGCTGCCGCAGCTGCTTATCTACGCCTTTTTTGGGCTTATGATGACGCAGTATTCGTACTTTTGCGGTGTCGAGCTCTCAAACGCCGCCGTCGCGACCGTGATCCAGTACTCCGCGCCCGCGCTCATCCTCGCCGTCGTTTGCTTTTTGGAGCGGCGCGCGCCTAAAAAGGTTGAGCTCATCGCGCTCATTTTCGCGGTGCTGGGCGTCGTGCTGCTCGCCACTCACGGCGATCTTGGTTCGCTCGTTATCAGCGCGGAGGCGCTGGTTTGGTGCCTGATTAGCGCGCTTGGCGTCGTGATATACAGCCTCATCCCCGCGAAGCTAAATCAAAAATACCCCGTCCCGTTAAATTTAGGCTGGGGTATGGTTATCGGCGGCGGCGCGCTCGCGCTTTACACGCGGGTTTGGCAGCTAGGCGGCGTGAGCGATGCGGACGGATTTGCGGCACTTGCTGCGGTGGTGATTTTGGGCACGATATGCGCGTTTAGCTTTTACATGACGGGGCTAAAGATAATAGGCGCAAGCAGGGCGAGCATGATAGCGTGCATCGAGCCGGTGAGTGCGGCGGCGTTTGCCTATTTTTGGCTGGGGACGGAGTTCGCGTTCCTTGATTTTGCGGGCTTTACGCTCATTATCTCGTGCATATTTTTGCTGGCCAAAGATAGGAAAAAGGCCTGAATTTGGAGGAGAGATGATCTATTTGGCGCAGACCGATACGACGGCGGGATTTTTGAGTAAGGATTTTCGCGAGATAAACGCGCTCAAACGCCGAGCCGCGGACAAACCCTGCCTCATAACGACGGCAAAGTTTAGCGAGCTAAAAAATCTCACTCGCGTGCCCGCTAAATTTAAAAATTTAGTGCGCCGTGCGAGAAAAACGACTTTTTTGTATCCGAACGCTAAAGCCGTACGCGTCGTAAAAGGGTGCGCTCACGAGGAGTTTTTGAGCAAATTTGACTGGCTCTACTCCAGCAGCGCAAATTTAAACGGACAAAACTTCGACGAAGAGTGGGCGAGGGCGGCGGTGGACGAGATCGTGGATCAAAATTTTAGCCAAAACGCAAGCTCGAAAATATATAAAATTTCAAAAACGAACTTAAAGCGCATAAGGTAGTTATCTGCTTGATAGCGTAGAGCACGCGGGCGTGCTGCCCGAGCATAGAAATTTGGCTTATAGCGCGGCATTTATTTTGCAAACGAGCGGACGATTTTAGCTTGGCAAAATTAAAGCACAAGCCTATCAATCGGCCGAATTTAGCCTAGCCGTGCGCCTTTATGGGGTTAAATAAATCTTAAAATTTAGCGCGTCTAATACGCAAAATTTGTTTTATCTCGCATCCATGGGTTGATTTATCAGGCTTACGATCTTTTTAGACTTATCTTATAAAGATAAATGCGGCGCTTTTACGTCGCCGCCGTTTTGCATACGGCTTTAGGTGATATTAAAATACTTAACTTACAGCTAGTTTGCATCTATGGGCGCAAACGCAAAACGATCGCCGTGCTAAAAGGTGCATTTAGCCGTTTTGCAAGCAAGCGGCGATTTGCGGCTAGTAAATTTTCTTGAAATACTATAGCACGCTTGGCGCATAGCCCTTTTATCGCCTTAAAGTATTTTTATAAATTTAGTAAATTTCGGATTTGTTTTTGCGTTGCGCTTTTGCATAAATTTAAGCAGATGGCTTTCGCGTTTATACTAAGACGGCGCATTTTAGCTTATTTAGCAGAGTCGCAAACGTATGAATTTTCTAGGTAGGCCAGGGGGTAGTAATTTGCCAAGATAAACACGCAAAATGCAGCAAAGCAAGTAAAAGCGCGGGTCTTTTGAGGCACGTAAACGCGGCGCCTAATTTTGCCCGCGATTATTTTTTGGCTTTAGCCGCGGTCTGTTTTTTATCCTGATTTGTCTGCGCGGGTTGCTTTTGCGTAGCATTTGCAGCCGCTGCGATAGACTCGGGCGTAGTTGCCGTCTGCGGCGCGGTTAAATTTTCATCCGGTTTTAAAAATCCTTCTTCCACCATCAGCTCGACTGCCGCCCTAAATGTCGGTAGGGCGCTTTGGGCGCCGAAGTAATAATAAGGCTTTTTGGGTTCTCTGGTCAAAACGCCGATGGTATAGGAGTTGCCGCGAGAGTCGTTAGCAAAGCCGAAAAACGATCCGTTGTAGGTATTGCCGTAACCGCCCGTCGTCGCGATGTGCGCGGTTCCGGTTTTGCCGCCGATTTCTAGTCCTTCTATCTTGGCTCTTTTGCCCGTACCGATTTCTACGGTTTTTATGAGAATGCGTTTCATTCGCTCTGCGGCTTCTGCGGAAAGCACGGTGACGGGTTTGGGGTCGTTTACTACGTAGAATTTACCGTCTTTATAAAGCGAGTCCACGACCTTTGGCGTTACCATTACGCCTTTATTATTAAACACGTTATACGCCTTTAAAAGCTGGATAAAAGTAGCTTGCAAGCCGTATCCGTAGCTGATCGTGGCTTTATAAATTTGAGAATTTAGCTTGGCTACGGGCGGCATATTTCCGACTTGCTCGTAGGGCATATCGATACCTGTTTTTTGCGTGAAGCCAAAGCTTTGTAGTCCTGAGTAAATTTGAGCTCCGTCTAAGCGCTGGACTATTTGTATCATGCCGATATTTGAGCTATATACGATGATGTCCTCGGCCGTAAGGAAGGGCTCTGGGTGAGTGTCTTTTATCGTGCGTTTTCCTAGCTGATAGACGCCGTTATACGTATTTATACGCTCTAGCGGATTGATCTTGTCGTTTGCCAAAAGGACTGCGAATATAAACGGCTTAAAAACCGACCCGACCTCGTACGCATACTCCGTAGCAGATGAATTTAAAAATTTATAATCTTGTTTTCTGATATTTGAAGGATCGTATCGCGACGTACTGGCAAACGCTAGCAAGCCGCCGGTTTTTGAGTCCATGACGCCCACGATTATCTCTTTTGCGTTTAGAAATTCCTTCTTTTCGTCTATGATTTGCTCGAGTCTAGTTTGAAATTTGAGCGAAGCATTTAGTATGACGTCGTAGCCGTCTACGCGATTAGCTAAATTTGAATCGCTGGTTAAGATAATGTTGTTTCCGATGTCTTTTGGACCTAGCAGCTTGGCGTCTTGTATCGGCGAGATATAGTACTCGTAGGCTTTTTCTACGCCTTTTACGCCTTGAGTTTTCGTTATGCCGTCTTTTTCTATCTTTTTTACGTAACCTATCATCGGCGTGAGCGCGTTTGCGGCTACGTATTGCCTACTTTCCCCGCTTTCTACGATATTCATATCGCGCAGCACGGCTACGCCCGTATTTGGGTCTTCGTAAGAGATAAAAATTTTCTTTTTGTACAGTTTTCTGGATAGTTCTTGCAGATACGCCGCGCCTCTAGCGTCGATTTTATAGGATAGCGTTACTGCGCCCTTTGCTTGGTCTATGATTTTTCTAACGGCTTTTTCATCGTCGCCGCTATAGATGCAGTAGAGTCTTATAAACAAATCTTTTTTATCGGGATCGATATTTCTAACGTCTAGCGTGACTTTGTATAGCTTTTGAGAGCCGGTCACGCTAAAGCCGTCTTTAGTTATGATGTTTCCGCGAAGAGCGGTATTTATTTCGCTGGTTTCAAGTTTAGGTAGGCGTCTTTCGATATTCGAGCGATAAAAAACAACCGCTAAAAATATACCGATAAGCCCTAAAATCAGCAGGAAAAGGCCGATAGTTTCAGATTTTCGCCGATTCAAGGGTTAAATTTGCGTTCTTGAGATTTCTTTATACGCGCTTAGAGCCTTATTGCGGATCTCTAGCATAAGCTTCATCGACGTGTCGGCCTTGCCGATAGCGATAGCGGCTTGGTGCAGGTCTTTTACCTCGCCCGTTGCTAGGTCGGCGATGGCTTTGTCCGCGTTGATTTGTATCTCGTTTAGCTCTTTTAGCGAGCTATCTAGTACGTCGCCGAAATTTAGCTCGCCATTTTGGTTTTGCAGAGTATTTGCTTCTTTTTTTTCAAACGGCGAAGCAACCGAGCCGATTTTATCTATATTCGTCATAAAATTTAACCTTGTAATAATTCTAACGCGCTTTGAGCGATCGTTTTAGCCGATTGAAATGCCGAAACATTTGCCTGATAGGCGCGCGTGGCTTCGATCAGATCCGCCATTTCGATGACGGGATTGATATTTGGGTACGCTACGTAGCCCCTCGCATCGGCGTCGGGGTGAGACGGATCGTATTTTAGCTTGAAGTCCTTGTCGTCACGCACTATCTTGTCAACTACGACGCTCATTATAGCAGGTTTTGCGTCTTTTGTATAGAATTTATCGTCTAGCGGATTTTCGTATTCGAGCAAGTTATGTTTTTTCGCCACTTCGTCATTTAGCACGCTATCAAAATCAACCGCCTTAAATATCACCTCGCGGCGTCTATATGGGCCGCCTTCCGCCGTTCGCACGGTGTTTGCGTTGGCGATGTTGGAGCTAATGACGTTCATCCTAAAGCGCTGGGCGCTTAGTCCGTATCCGCTGATATCAAAGTCGCTTAAATAATTACTCATAATCTATCCTTAAATTTTGCTGCTGGCATCAACCACGTTTTTAAATATCTGGCCGCTTTGCCTCATGGCGCGGTCAAGCGCGGTTATCATTATCGCGTTTTTGCTAAGCTCGGTCGTTTCTACGTCTAGATCGACGGTGTTTGCGTCGTTTCGCGCCATGTGTCCGTCACGTAAAAATATCGTCGCTCCGTTTGACGCCGGAAAATCCACGCGAGGAAAGTGCGCATCGTCCGTTTGCGCGAGTTTTAAAATTTTATTTTCGTCTTTGCCGTAGATTTCTTGCGCTGTTTGCGACAAGGCCGCTTCAAACGCGATGTCGCGAGCTTTGTAAAAAGGCGTATCGATGTTTGCTATGTTGCTAGAAATCATCTGCTGGCGTAAATTTCTGCTTGCCAGCGCGCTTTCTACGAGCGGTTTTGATTTTGAGGTTTGGATGCCTGCGAACATTTTCTTGCCTTTTTTTCTAAAAATTTAAGAGATAATAAGCAAAAGACGTTCCAAATTTAGAGTAAATTTTTAAATTCGCCAAAGCCGCTAGGCTGGTTTTTTAGCTCGTTAAATTTGGCTAAAAACTCGCTTCGCCTCATCGCTTTTGCGCCCATAAATTTTAGATGTTCGTTCATAATCTGGCAGTCGATGAGAAAACTAAACGGCTCTAAAGCGCGGCAAAGCGCGATGAGAGCAACCTTTGACGCGCCCGTTTTTAGGCTAATCATACTTTCGCCGCAAAAAACCTTGCCGAAAATTTGCCCGTAAAGTCCGCCCGCTAGCTCGCCGTTCTCGTAAACCTCCACGCTATGAGAGATGCCCAGGCGGTGCAAATTTGCGTATGCGCGCACGATATCTTCGCTTAGCCACGTGGGCCCCTTTTTTTCACGCTCGCTTTTACAGATTTTTATAAAATTTTCAAAGTCGTAGTCAAACCGCACTTCAAATTTTTTAAGCGCGGATTTTATGCTTTTTTGCACGCGTATCTCGCTTGGAACTAGCACAGCGCGAGGATCTGGCGACCACCAGTATATGGGCTCGCCGGGCAAAAACCACGGGAAAATGCCTTTGTCGTAAGCTTGCAAAAGAGCATCGGCACTTAGATCGCCGCCGACAGCTAAAGGTGAGTTTGCAGGAGCATTTGCGGGGTCTGGGAAGTTATAAATTTTTTGCAAATTTGACCCCGCGACCGCTTATTTTAGGGCTTCAAATTTAAACGCCAGCTCGCCGTTTTTTAGCGCGATATTTGCGACACCGCCGTTTTTTAGCGCGCCGAAAAGTATCTCGTCGCTAAGCTTAGTCGAGATCTCGTCTTGAACTAGGCGTTTTAGATTTCGCGCGCCGAATTCCTTGCTATAGCCCTTTTGCCAGAGGTATTTTTTAGCTTCGGCGGAGGCTTTTAGGACGACTTTTTTCTCGGCGAGGCTTGAGTTTATCTCGTTAATTATCTTTTGTGCGATGAGGCTTAGCGCGTCCTCGCTAAGGTCATTAAAATGCACGATTTTATCGATGCGGTTGCGAAACTCGGGGCTAAAAAATCCCTTTACCGCCGAGTCTGCTTTACCGCTTTCGTCTTTACTAAAGCCCAGCGTCGGAGCCTCTTTTGAGCCCAAATTTGAGCTCATTATGATGACGGCGTTGCGAAAATCGCTCTTTGCGCCAGTGTTATCCGTGAGGCTAGCGCCGTCAAAAATTTGCAAAAAGACGTTTATCATCTCGTCGCTGGCCTTTTCAATCTCGTCAAACAAAATTACGCTATAAGGGTGTTTTTTAACGGCGTTTGTGAGTATGCCGCCCTCTTCAAACCCGACATATCCCGGAGGCGCGCCGATGAGTCGCGATACGCTATGTTTTTCCATGTATTCGCTCATGTCAAATCGCTCGAAGTGCACGCCCAAATTTCGCGCTAGAGCCGCGCTTAGCTCGCTTTTACCCACGCCGCTTGAGCCCGTAAATAAAAACACTCCAACGGGCGCGTTTGGCTGCTTTAGCCCCGCATACGAGCGCTTGATAGCCGCTACTAGCGTATCTATGGCCTCGTCTTGACCGAAGATTTCAGACTTTAGCCTCTGGGCTAGGTTTTTCAAATTTGCCGCAGCGTCTGATTTTAGATTTGTATCGGGGATATTTGCCATCTTGCTTAAAACCGCGCTTAGATCGGACATTTTCACGGTTTTGTTTTTGCTTTGCAGAGCTAGGGCTGCACCGACCTCGTCGATGAGATCGATGGCGCTATCTGGCAAAAATCTATCGTTTAGATATTTTTTGGCTAGCTCCACGCTTTTAGCTAAAATTTCGTCGCTAAATTTGACGCCGTGAAAGCTCTCGTATTTAGTGCGAAGCCCTTTTAGGATCTCGACGCTCTCGTCCGCGCTCGGTTCTAAGACGTCGATTTTAGCAAATCGGCGCGAGAGGGCTTTTTCTTTTTCAAAAAAGCTACGATACTCCGCGTACGTCGTCGCTCCGATGCAGCGAAGCGAGCCGTTTGCAAGTGCTGGTTTTAGTAAATTTGACATATCAAGCCCGCCGCCGTTTGTGGCTCCCGCGCCCACGATCGTGTGGATCTCGTCGATAAAAACTATCGCGTCTTCTTGCTCGGCCACCTCGTCCATTACGTCTTTTAGGCGTTTTTCGAAGTCGCCGCGGTACTTCGTACCTGCTATCATCGCGCCGATGTCTAGTGCGAAAATTTGCGCCTGCTTTAGCCGCTGCGGCACCTCGCCGCTTGCGATTTTTAGCGCAAGCCCCTCGACTACGGCGGTTTTGCCCACGCCAGCTTCGCCTACTAGGATCGGATTATTTTTCTTGCGGCGGCTTAGCGTTTGCATTAGCCTTGCTAGCTCGTTTTTGCGCCCGATGATCGGGTCTATTTTACCCTCGGCGGCTAGTTTGGTTAAATTTGACGAGTATTTGGCGAGGTTTTGGAAACTTTTAGCGCGAGCCTGCTTGTCGTCTTTTGCGTGGTGTTTGATCTTTTGCGGATCGACGTCGTAAAATTCTAAAATTTTAGCTCCGTACGTGTCGTCTCTGGCTGCGATTTTAAAGAGCAAATCCCTGATGCCGACGTTTTTGTCCTTTAGCTCGGTGTTTAGCTCTTTAAAAATTTGCTCCAAAAGCACCGTCATACGCGGCTGTTTGTGGTGCGGAACTTGTTCGTTGGTTTGCAAAAGGTAGTTTTTTAAGTCGCTTTTTAGCCCCTCGACGTCGGTGAGTCCGGCCTCTACTAGGATATCTCTAGTCTCTTCGTTTAAATTTACCAGCACGAAAAGCACATGCTCGCTGGTTAGATACTCGTGAAAATTCGAGTAGGCAAACTGCCCGGCCTTTTCCAAAAGATAGCTTAAATCCGAGTCAAACATCATTTCCTCCTCTTTGCGCTTTTTGCGCGCCCGTTATGCGGGCTACTCTTCCTCGACGACGGCCTTTAGCGGATAGCCCGCGGCGGCTGCGGCTTTTAGCGTTTGGTTTTGTTTGGTTTGGGCGATCTCTTTAGTATAGACGCCCGCCACCCCGCTGCCTTCGTTGTGTATTTTTAGCATCACAGCTACCGCGCTTTGCATATCGCGATTAAAAATTTCTACCAGCACGCTCACGACAAAATCCATGCTCGTAACGTCGTCGTTTAACAAAATAACCTTAAATTTACGCGGAAATTCGGGTTTTTCCTTAAGGGCGACGTCTCGCTCCCGCTCGGTGGCGGTTTTATCGGGCATTTTTTATTCTCTCGTAATCTTTCGTCATCGCGTCTAGATGGATGCCGCCTAGATAGTATTTCACGCCGAATTTGCCGCTATCTACGTCGGTTAGCTCCTGATATACGCCGCCTTTTAGCACCATTTTTATCGGCACGCTCTCAAGCCGCTCGTATTTTATATCCTCTAAAATTTGCGCCGAAAGCTTGTCGTTTGTCTTTATATCGTTTGAGATAAAGTAAAAGGCGTTGTATTTTTGCGCGAAATTTTCCACGACGTATTCGTTCGTGACGTTTTCAAAGTGCGTAAGAGCGACTATCGTAAAGTCGTTTAGGTTGTCGATCTGAAATTTGGTGAGATCGGGAGCTTCTTTTTGACACGGCGGACAAAACGTGCCGAATATATCAAACATCAAAATTTTATCTTCCTCGCCCTTGATAACAAAGCCGCCCTCGACGCGTTTTAGCGTGAGATCTTTGCCAAACACGCTCTTTAGCGCGATCTCCTCGCCCGTTTTATAGCCCTCTATCTTTACCGGAGCCTTCGCCGTCCCGTCCTCTCCGCAGCCTGCTAGAAATATCGCGCAGGCCAAAGCCGCAAAAATCGCCTTCATGGTTTTTTTCATATTATTTTCCTTGTTTTGATCTTAGCTCTGTTATGCTTTCGCCGCCAAAGCCGTAGTCGTCGGTGCTAACTTCCTCTATCACGACGACGGTTCTGCTCGCTTCGCGCTTTAGCGTATCGCCTAGCAACTTTGTCACGCCTGCTATGAGCGCGCGCTTTTGCTCGGCGCTTACGGCCTCTTTTTCTTTTGTGATTTTTATATTTACGTAGGGCACCGGTTTTCCTTAGACATATTTTTTCATCGCCGCGCGAGCCTCTTTGTCGGCTTCTTTGCGTTTTATCGTCTCGCGTTTATCGTGCAAATTTTTACCTTTTGCTAGCGCAACCCGCGCCTTTACGATGTTTTTATCGTTTAGATAGAGCGCTAAAACCACTAGCGTGAGGCCCTCTTGCGTGACTTGACCGAAAATTTTATCTATCTGCTTGCGGTGCATCAGTAGTTTTCTTGGAGCCCGCTCGTCCGGGCGAAACGCCGAGTGCGTCGTGTTTAGGTGGCTGATGTGCGCGTTTAGCAAAAACAGCTCGCCCTTTATCACGCGTGCGAAGCTGTCTTTTAGGTTTGCTCGGCCCGCCCGCAGAGCCTTTACCTCGCTGCCCTTTAGCACGATGCCCGCCTCGAAGGTCTCGATGATGCTAAAGTCAAACAGCGCCTTTTTATTTTTGGCTAAATCCTTACCCATTTTTTACCTTTTATTTTAAGAAAAATACGCTAGCGCCGCTGCCGCTGAGGAAAAAATCTTTAAATTTATCCATCTGCGGATAAATTTTAAAACACGGCGCAAAAAGATCGTTTAGCTTGCGATTTTCGTATCGCTCCAGCAGCTGCGCCGTCGTCATTTCGCGCATTTTTGCCGCTAGATTTACGTCGATGCTATCCATAAAATTTGCCCTAAATTCGCCGTAAACCGCAGGCGTCGAGCAAAATACGTCAGGCGTTAAAATTTCAATCTCCGGTACCTCGTCGTCAAAATCGCTTATTATCTCGCCGATACCGCCGACGTTTGCCGCCTCGAAATCGCTAGCGAAAAACGCCACGTCCGCTCCGATATTCGCGCCTATTTTCATCAAATTTTCGCGCGTTAGTTTTAAATTTAACTCCTCGTTCGCCATCTTTAAAAACGTAGCGGCGTTTGAGCTGCCTCCGCCTAGACCCGCGCCTAAAGGGATTTGCTTTTTTATCACGATTTTATGCGAGGCGAAAAATTCGTCCAGCTCATCTTTAAAGCCCGCTTTTTCCAGCTCAAATTTAGCCTTTAAAACGATATTATTTTCGATATTTTCGTTATCGCACTCAAGCGCGAAGCCGCTAGATTTTTCAAAGAAAATTTCGTCGTAAATCTCGCGCCTCAAAACAAAGCGAGAGACGATCTCGTGGTAGTTGCCGCGAGTGCCGACGATCTTTAAAAACGAGTTGATTTTCGCGTAGCTTTTCATTATTTTACGATTTTATCGCTGAGCTCTTTTAGGCTCGCTTCGCCTGCGCCGTTTAGGGCCTGTTTGTTTTCCGCCGCTACGTCCTCGACGAGCTCAGAGCGCAGGATCATCATATTTTTAGGCGCGTCGATGCCGATTTTTACGCCGCCTTTTGAGATACCTACGACCGTGATTTTGATATCGTTTCCCAGCATTATGCTTTCGTCTTCTTTTCTTGCGAGTATTAGCATTTTTCGACCTTATTTAGTTTATATGTTACGGTTTCGTCTTTGATTTCAATGATACTAAAAAAATCATCAAAGTTTATTAAATATAGCCCCTGGGCGCCAAATTTTAGCTTTTCTACGCTTAGTTTTTTGCCAAGCATTACGTCTGCGGGGTCGCCTAAATATTCGTTTTGCGGTAGCGAAATATAATCAAGCGGATTTAAAAACCTCTCGTTTTCATAAATAAATTTACCTTCGCTCACGCGTTTTAGCGCGCTTAGAGTGGCTCTTGCACCAAGCTTTTGGGCTAAAATTTGAGCGTACGAGCGCACGTACGAGCCCTCGCTAACGCTAATGCGAAAGCTCAAAAACGGATGCATATACGCAGTTAAATTTACGTCAAAAACGCTCATTGTTTGGCTTTTTAGCTCAAACTCCTCGCCCGCTCTTGATAGCTCATACGCGCGCTTGCCATCCACGTGCTTGGCGCTAAATTTGGGCGGCACGTAGGCGATCTCGCCTTTTAGCTCGCTTAGCGCCGCTTTTACGTCCGCTAAATTTAACTGCGGGCAAATCGTGATCTCCTCGATATTTTCGTTATCTAGGCTAGCGCTTACAGCTCCTAGCCACATCGTCGCTTCGTAGATTTTGGGCGTTTTATCTATGTAGTTAAAAAGCCGCGTGTGGTTGCCTAGGGCCACGATCAGGCAGCCGCTGGCAAACGGATCTAGCGTGCCCGAAAAGCCCGCCTTTTTTACGCCGTATTTGCGCTTTAGCCTACTTAGGAAATGATTTGAGCTGATGCCTGCGGGCTTGTTTGCGACAAAAAGCGCGTTCATTTAAATTTGACCTTTGGAGCCTGCGTTAAATTTGCAGCATTTTTTAAATTTGATCCGCAAGCGTCAAATTCGGCTGCATAAATTTGATCAAATTCGCCCATTCTCACACCGCTTTTTCGACGAAGCTAGACATTATCTCACGGTTGATTCCGCCGAAATTTATCGTTAGTTTTAGCTCTTTTTTGATCTTAGTTACCGCCGTCACGCGCCCGATACCGAAAATTTTGTGCTTAACTAGGTCGCCTTTTTTGTATTCGCTAGCGGTTTGCGCTTGCGTTTGGATGATGAGACTGCCGCTGCAAACGCCCGCCTCGCTTAAAAATCTGCTCTTTTCTAGCCTCGTTCTCTGGCCTTTATAAAAGCGCGAATTTACAAAGCTTAGCGTCAGGGTTTTTTTGGCGCGGGTGATGGCGACGTAGGCTAGGCGTCGCTCCTCTTCGATGTCGCTACCGTCTCCTAGAAGCGGGAAAAATCCCTCCTCAAGCCCGATCACGAAAAGATGCTCAAACTCAAGCCCCTTGCTAGCGTGAATGCTCATGATCGAGATCGCCTCGCCGCCGATGTTGTCCTGCTCGCTTTGTAGCGCGATCTCGTTTAAAAACTCCTCGATAGAAAAGCTTGGGTTTTGCTTGATTTGGTCTTTTATCATCGCGTAAAACTCGTCGATGTTCGCCACGCGCTCAGAGCCGTCGGGCAAGCTCTCGTAGTATTTTTTGATACCGAATTTCGCTTCTAGTTTATCTACTAGCTCATAGGGCGAGTCGCACTCTTTTAGCTCTCTTAAATTTGCCGCAAATTCACCGAGGCTAGAGACGATTTTTTTGCTTAGATCCTTGTCGTTTTCGTCTAGGCTGGATATGGCTTCAAATAGCGAAAGCTTATGCTCGAAGGCGATTTTTTCGATCTTTGCGAGGCTTACTTTGCCAAGGCCGCGTTTTGGGCGGTTGATGACGCGCTTTAGCGAGAAGTCGTCGTTCTCGTTTGCGACCAGCCTTAGGTAGCTGATGACGTCTTTGACCTCGGCGCGCTCGTAGAATTTAACTCCGCCGACCATCTTATACGGGATTTTTTCTTTGGTTAGGCCTTCTTCGAGCGAGCGAGAGAGGGCGTTTATGCGGTATAAGATCGCGATATCGCTAGCCTGCGCGCCGCTATCAAGTAGCTTTTTGATGCGTTTGGCTACCTTTAGACTCTCCATCGTTTCGTCGTCCGATTCCATTAGCGCGACGTCCTCGCCGCCTTCTTTTGTGCTTTTTAGCTCCTTGCCTAGGCGGTTTCTGTTGTGGTCGATGAGCTCGTTTGCCGCGCGTAAAATTTGACTCGTCGAGCGGTAGTTTTGCTCCAGACGGATGACTTTTACGTCTTTAAACTGATCTTTGAAATTTAATATATTTTCGATTCTTGCGCCGCGCCAGCCGTAGATACTCTGATCATCATCGCCCACGACAGCGATATTTTCGTGCGTGCAGCAGAGCTTGCGCAGGAGCTTATACTGCAAGTCGTTGGTGTCTTGATACTCGTCTACCATCACGTAGACGTATCGCTGTGAAATTTCGCGCGCTAGAGCCTCGTCCTCGTCTAAAATTTTATAGCTAAGGCAGAGCAGGTCGTCAAAATCCACGAGGTTGTTCGCCGCCAAGTACTCCTCGTAAAGCTTGTAGATGTTTGCTAGCTTTGCGTGGTAGCCGTCTTTGAAATTTTGTCCGTTTGCAAAGATGTCGCCTTGATTTAAAACCTCTTCTACGCTTAAAAGCGAGTTTTTAAAATTTGAGATTTCGTTAGCTAAAACCGAGGTCGCGATATCGCCCTCAAAGCCTTTTAAGATGCGCTTTTTATCGTCGGTGTCGATGATGACGAAGTTGTTTTTGCGCTTTAGGCGGTCGATGTAAAATTTCAAAAATAAAAGCCCGAATTTGTGAAAAGTACAAAGTAGCGGAGTGAAATTTTTACCGGCGGCTCCTAGCATATTTAGCGCACGGGTTCGCATCTCGCTTGCGGCTTTGTTAGTAAAGGTTAGCGTTAGGGTGTTTGACGGCGGGATGCCTAGTTCGCTTATGAGATAGGCTAGGCGAGTAGTGATGGTTTTGGTTTTGCCGCTGCCGGCTCCGGCTAAAATCAGCATCGCTCCGTCCGTATGCGAGGCGGCCTCGCGCTGGCTTTCGTTTAGGTCGTCTAGTAGATCGGACATTAAATTTCCTGCTTTTTCGTTTTAAGATTATTAAATTCTAACAAAATAAGCTTAAAAATCGCCGTTGTTATAAATTCGGGTCAGATTAAGAGCGTTTTCAGATATAAATCAATACAATATTAAAAAGATGATTTTATAAGCTGATATAATAATAAGGAGTCTGATGTGATCAATGACTTTAGCAAATTTTATACCTTTATGGAGATAGTTAAGGAGCGCAGTTTTTCAAAGGCTTCAAGAGCGCTGGGTATCTCGCAGCCAGCAGTTACTTTGCAGATGAAAAAGCTTGAAGAGGCGCTACAAACTACGCTAATAATGCGCAAGAAAAACGGCATCGTCCTAACTCGCGAGGGCGAGAAATTTTACAAACTCTGTACTCAGTTTGAAAGCGCGATGTTTCGCTTTAAAGACGAGCTATCTCGCATAAAAACGGACAAAGCACCGCTAGTAATCGCTACCACGCAACTTATCGCCGAGGCGGTCATATCGATGCTGCTGGATAAAATCTCGCAAAGCGTAGGCAGCGAGCTAGATATCAGGATAAAAGATCAAAGCGAGCTCATAAGCTATCTAAAAGACCGCCGCAGCGACATCGCTATCATCCTGGAGCAGTCGCTTGATAGCAGCTTGCTAGTTAAAAAACTATTTGACTACGAGCTTATTTTGGTTTCTAATAAAAAAATCGCCGAAAGCGTGAAGGCTGAGGAGCTGGTTAAATTTAAATTTATAAAAGATAGAACCAGAAACTACCTTGGCGATATTTTGCAAAAGCACGGCGTGGACGCGAATGCGCTTGACGTGGCGTATTCGCTAGACGGCTCGATAATGGTTTGCCGCGCGATGATATCAAACGACGCCGATACTTACGTGGCGTTTTTGCCGAGATTTTTGATCGAGGATAAGCTAAGGGAAGCAAAGCTTTTTGAGATAAATATCGCTAAATTTAAGCTCACTCGCTCGGTCTATGCCGCCGCACTAAAAGAAAACGAGGAAGCGCTGCATAAATTTTTAAAGATTAAGACTAGTTTTAATTTTTAATCTGCTTTAGAGAAAGTGTCAAATTTGGCTAAATTTAGCCTTTTCGGCGCGTAAATTTAAATACTCTTGCGAAAATTTGGCGCAAAATATCCTTGCCGAACCTGGAGATGATCTTGGTTTGGCGATTTTATAATTTCAAATTTTAAAACTAGGCCGTCAAATTTGACTGTAAATTTATCATTTTTTAAAAGCGAAAAATAAGTTAAGAATAAAAGCAAGGAGACGGGCAAGAGCCCGTCCGAATAAGAATGCGGCTTAAAACGTAAATTCCCAGTTTAGCCTGAAATTTCTACCAGCCGAGTAGAAGCGGTTGATACCTAGTCCCGTGGTTCTATCGATCATATTCATAGTACCAAAAGGCCTGATAGAGCGCGCGGCGTCCCAAGTGATGTATTTTTCGTTAGTTAGGTTATAAACGCCTAGCCTAAACGTCAAATTTTTAATCGGGCGCACGTAGGTTACGACGTCTACTAGCGTGTAGGCGTTGCTTCGCCATTTTGAGTGGCTGTTTGTATTGTATGGATTGCCGTACGGGTCGGTATCTAGGCGCCAGAACATATTATAGGTGTCTTTTTCTTTTTTGGACGCGACGCTAGTGACGTAGATGTCGGCGCCAAATTTATCCGCCGCGCTTGCGTAGCCTAGAGCGTAGATCGCAGTGGTCGGCTGGATAGCGTTCATCGGCACTTTACCGTCGTTTTCCGTTTGCACTCTGCCTTTTTGCAGCGTTAGTTTGTAGCTAGCGTGAAAGCCCTCTAGCGCGTCTGAAATTTGACCAAAATGAAGCATAGAGTTTATCTCAAAGCCGCGCACGGTAGCTTTGCTGCGGTTTACGTTGCCGTATAGCGCAAAAGGTATGGTGTTGCCGCCGCCGCCCGTGGCATAGCTTTTGGTGCCTAGCGAGATTAGGTCGATAAAGTTATCGTATTTAGTCTCGAAAAAGCTTGTCGTTATAAAGCTTTTTCCCTCGTGCAGCGTTAATGCAAGCTCTTTTGTTTTAGCTATTTCGGGCTTTAGATCCGGATTTGGTTGGATGGTAAAATCAGGATGCTTAAACGCCAAATATAGCTCGTCCGAAGTGGGCGCTCTAAAGCCTTTGGAGTATTTTAGCTGCACTCTAAAATAATCTAGCGGATCGATATCGGCTCCTATGGCATAAGAGCTATTCGTAAATTTTTTATCCCTAGCGATGTATTTTATGTTTGCTAGCGCGTTGTTAGGAGCTTCTTGCTTCCATGCGTCATGCGCTCTTTGCCACTCGTCTCTATCTGCGTAGTCCCACCATTTTGGCTCCGGGCTAGGATTATACGGCACGAAAAGACCTAGTACCATATCGTCGGGGATTTTAGGCGTGGAGCCCGGGACGTAGTTTGGTTTATATTTTATCTTGTCGTAGCGGTAGCCTAAATTTATCCCCAGCCAGTCGTTTACGCGCATATCGTCGTTTAGATACAAAGCGCCTTCTTTTGTTTTAACCGGGATTAGAAAAGACGTGAGCGGCTCGGTTCTAGGACAAAGCGCGTAAAGTAGCGTTAGCGGCGCGTTTTCGCACGTATAGGGCGTACCCGAAAAATCCGTGCCTAACGTCTTAGGCGCCCACCACTGGCTGCTAGTAGCGTCGTAGCCTTGCTTGTTCGTCATGGATTTTTCGGTTCTAGCAAAGCTTAGTCCGTATGCGATATCGTGCTCTACGTCGCCCGTTTTGGCGTATTTGTTAAAGTCTAGGTTAAACTGCTTGGTGTTAGTATCTAGATCGCGCTCTTTCCAGTCGCGGCTTAAGTAGCCCTTGCCGTACGGAGTGATTAGGTATCCGCTCTGCGAGCTTTGTTTAAAGGTCTTGCCCGTACTTGCGTCGGTATAGCTTTTATCTAGCGGGACGGTTGATTTTACGTATTGATCGGTGGCGTAGTCGTATTTTAGCACGTCGATGTTTGGCTTGGAGCAGTCAAATACCGAGCAGTCAAGCCACGTATTGTTTACGTTTTGATTGATGCTAAATTTATTCTGTTCATGGACGTTTCCTTGGCTATCTACAAGCCTGTTTACCCACGTTAGTCCGCCGTACTGGGGGTCTATCTCCTGGGTTCGTTGCAGGGTTACTTCGCCGCCGTATTTATCTACTATCTTGTTATTTTTAACCTGAAGTCCGATAGGATTTGAAATTTCAGCGCAGTTTTCTCCTGCTTGGCAGTGTTCCTCGGTTCTGGCGCGGGATTTGATTTTTTGGTTGGAGTATGTAAATTTCATCGTATCCCACAACGGAGTTTCGCTAAAATTTTCATAGGCAAAAGCGCGATTTTTTCTATCCATCATATCGTCGTTGTATCTTAGACCGGTATCTATGATCTCATCCCTGTTGCTAGAAAGCGTAAGCGTGTATGATAGGTCTTTGCCTTGAGAACGGTTTTTGTAGGTATCTGACATAAAGGTAAATCTATGCTCCTCGTGAGGCTGGAAACCTAGCTTGATGAGACTACTTGTTTTTTTGATGTAGTAAGGGTCGGCCTTTTCTCTGGTTCTGCCTAGCACGCTATCGTCGTAACCCTTGTAACCGTAGTTTTCCGTCTCGTGGTGTCTGCGCTTAGTTTGTACGGCTAGGATATCAAACCACTTAAACCTACCGGCTAAGGTATGTGAGTGCATGGTTTGATTATCGGCGGTATTGTAGCCGCCTTTATAGCCGTAGAAATAATCCTTGTCCAGCAAAAGATCCCTTGCGTCTTTTGTTTCAAACATCACGGAGCCGCCCAGAGACCCGGAGCCCGTACGAACGGAGTCTGCTCCTTTTGAGATGGTGGCTTGTTTTAACGTTTCAAACTCTACGCCGTTGCGGGTATTGTTAAAGTTTCCGTATCCTTCAAATAGCTCCTTAAAGCCTTGCGAGCTTAGCGTCTGAGCCTGATGTAGGCCGTCTACCGTGATAGCTACTCGGTTTTCCTCCACGCCTCTTATCGCGTAGCCGCTTTGGCCGAAACGCCCAGCTTCCACCGTCGTTACGCCCGTTTCGTACCTAACGAGGTCTTTATTGTCAGAAACCTGCGTTTTGGTTAGTTCTTTGGAGCTTTTTACGTTTTGGCCTACCTTTTTTTGCAGTGGATCGCTTTGCGCCTCCGCTTCGCCGCTAACCGTTACTTCTTTTAGCTCGACCTCGGCTTCTTTTGCATTTAAATTCGATAAAAGAAGCAAGGCGGCAAGAGAGAATTTAAGACGGTTCATTTTCTATCCTTATTAACGATAATTTTGATATTCATTTGCTATAAAATACGAAATGATAATAAATATTCGTTTATAGTTTGATTAAAAAATAGAATTTAGTTTAAAAATTACAAGTTAATTTTTGATATTAAGAAATAAGAAAATCATTACTAGCAAAATCGCTGCAATAAGATAGCGTTTTGCTTAAGTAAATTTAGTAAATTTAAGACAAAATCCGCGTCCGCCAAAATACATACGCAAAACGTAGTGAGTGCTATAAAGCCGCCTATTTGGGCAAAACTAATATCGCCCGACTTGAATGAAGGAAAAGCGTATAAAAGTAAACCTATAAAAAATAGCGCGAGCAAAACGGCGGATAAAATTTGCTCACTTTTTAAATAAATCTTTATTATTCGGGTTTGACATTAGCGCCGACATCGACTTTTCGAGCTGGCTTTTTTGAGTTTTGTATACGGAAAAATTTACTAAAATCGGGCTGTTTTCTACTAAAATTTGAACGATAGCTCCAAGCGGAAAGCTAACGACGCTGGCAAAATTTTCCTTACCGAAGCCAGCCTCGAAGCTCAGCTCCTCCGGCGTGAGTTTGGCGCTGCTAAAAGTATAGCCAGCAAGCGTAAAGACGATAACGGGAGCCGTAAAGGTGCTGCTAATATACTCAGGCAACTCGGGGTCAAATTTGACTAGATCAAGGTTGGCCATCGCTGAAAACGCGCGGTCGTTTTTTAGCAGGTACTCCACGCACTCAAAAACGTGGCGTTTCATTATCGCCGAAAATTTCTCGTCGTCTAAAATCTCATCAAGCATTTTGCCTCCTTTTTGTGCCTTTTTAAATTTTGCCGTCTGCCTTGGCGCTGAATTTGACCTTAAATTAACGCAAAATTTAGCGTCAAATTCGCAGCCGTCCGGGCTCTCAAATTTAGCCAAATTTGCGCTCGCTACGCTTCTTGGCAAAACTCCTCCACTAGCTTTCTAACCTCGTTTATGCCGATTTGCCAAAACGCCGCGTCCTCGATATCAAAGCCGAACATCCCGACCAGCTCTTTTGGCGAGCGCGAACCGCCCGCGCTTAAAAATTCGGTGTAAATTTGCACGAAATTTTTGCATTTGCCGCTTTTATAAAGCCCGAAAATCGCCAGCACCAAAAGCTGCGCGTAGGAGTAGGCGTAACAGTAAAACGGCGTGTGGATGAAGTGTGGGATGTAGCTCCACCAAATTTTATAGTAGTCGTTTAGCGCAACGCTTGGCCCGAACATCTTTGCGCTTTCTTCGAGCCAAATTTTATTTAGCTCCTCGGCGCTGATCTCGCCCTCGTGCGCGTGAACTCGGCGCTCAAAGGTCGTGAAATTTATCTGGCGATAAAGCGTGGCGAAGATATCCTCGATCTTGCCCGCGAGTAGGGCGGTTTTTTCTTTACCTTTTAGCGTGCTTTTTACGTAATCGAAAACCAACATCTCGCAAAATACCGATGCCGTCTCCGCCGTAGTTAGCGGCGTATCGGCGTTTAGAAATCCAACGCTTTCATAGGCTAGATTTTGATGCGCGGCGTGACCTAGTTCGTGCGCTAGGGTAAAAAGATCCCGCCTCTCGTCGGTGTGATTTAAAAGCACGTAAGGATGGGCTTTTGCGACGCCTGATTGAGAAAAGGCGCCGCCTCGTTTGTTTTGCGCAGGATAGACGTCGATCCAGCCCTCTTTAAACGCGCGAGCGGCTATATCACCGAATTTTGGGCTAAATTTGGCAAAAGTCTCAAGTACGATTTTTTTGCACTCTTCAAATTTATAAACGCTCTTACTCTGCTCAAGCGGCGCGTATCTATCGTAGTCGTAAAGCTTTCTAAAGCCTAAAATTTTGCGCTTTTTCTCGTAAAATTTAATAGGCAGATCAAAGCTCGTCTCGGCAGCCTTTATGAGCGCGTCTACGCTGGCTTTGGTCGTTTGGTTTGAGAAATGCCGCGGGCTTTCGGGTAGGTCGAATTTCCGCAGTTCGCAGCTAGTTTTTAGGCTGGTTTTTATCATATTATAGATGTAGCTAAGTAGATGCTGCTGTGGTGCTAGGCCGCCAGAGAGGCTCTTTGCGGCCGCTTTTCGTTCGGCTCGGTCCGGGCTGTGAAGTTTTGACAAAATTTCCTCTTCGCCTAACATCTTGCCTTTAAATTTAAACTTAAGCGCGCTTAGCGTCTCGTCAAAAAGCCGCGAGAAGCCTTCCGCGCCCGTGTTTGCCGTGCGGAGTAAAATTTGCTCCTCTTTTAGGCTTAGCTGGTGGGCTTTTTCTTTTGCGATATTGGCTAGATAGTAGCCGAGTCTCGCGCTTTTAGCGATGATTTTGTTTTGTCTGGCTTCGTCAAATTCGTTAAATTTAAGCTCGAAAAAGAGCAGATGATTTTGCGCTTTTGAGCTAAGCTCGTCAAATTTAGCGTAAAACGCGCCCTTTGAGGTATCTTTTGAAAAGACCAGGCTCACGTAAATTTGCACGCGAGCGATGTTTTCTAGTAAATTTTCATACTCGTTAAGCGCGCCTAAAAATTCCTCGTCGCTTAAATTTAAAAATTTATCCGAGTATTTGGCTTCAAATTTTTCGCACTCGTTTTGCAATGAAAGAGCCGAAATCTCCAGCTCTTTTTCGTTTTTAAAAAGCGGGGTTAAGTCCCAAACGTTCATTTTTGCGACCTTAAATTTACTCTGACGTTTCAGACGCTACGGCCGTGAAAAGCACGTCTGAGGCGCTATTTACGGCTGTTTCTACCGAGTCTTGGATCACGCCGATGATAAACCCTACGCCGACAACTTGCATCGCGATGTCGTTACCGATGCCAAATAGCGCGCAAGCAAGCGGCACCAGCAGTAGCGAACCGCCCGCAACGCCGGAAGCCCCGCACGCGCCAAGAGCCGAGATAAAGCAAAGCAGTAGCGCGTCGCCAAAATCAACGGTGATAGATGGGATCGAGTTTACCGCCGCAAGCGCCAAAACGCCGATAGTTACGGCAGCTCCGCCCATGTTTATGGTGGCTCCTAGAGGGATCGAGATCGAGTAGAGCTCCTCTTTTAGTCCTAGCTTTTTACAAAGCGCCATGTTTACCGGGATGTTTGCCGCCGAGCTACGGGTGAAAAACGCCGTAACCGCGCTCTCTCTCACGCAAGTCATCACGAGCGGATAAGGATTTTTCTTAGTTAGGACAAACACTATCGCAGGATAAACGACGAAAGAGACAAAAGCCATGGAGCCTACTAGAACGAGGATTAGCTTTAGGTAGCCCGCAAGCGCGTCAAAGCCGGTATTATGGATGCTGATGGTAACTAGACCAAAGATACCAAACGGCGCGAGACGGATGATAAATCTAACTATTTTAGTCACGCCGTCGCTAACGTCTTGGAAGACTTTTTTAGTCTCGGCGGTGCAAAATCTCATCGCGATACCGCCGCCCACGGCCCAGGTAATGATGCCGATGTAATTGCCGCTTGATAGTGCGGTGATCGGGTTTTGAACCATTTTAAAGATGAGGTCTTTTAGCACCTCTATGATGCCCTGAGGCGCGCTCATATCGGCGCTTTGTACGCCTTTTAGCGTAAGCTCCGTAGGAAAAAGAAAACTAGCGACTACGGCAACCACGGCGGCTAAAAACGTACCTACTAGATATAGCCCGACTACTTTTTGCATGCCTTTGGAGTGGCCGAATTCTTTTACGATGATAGAGGCCGCCACTAGCACGAAAACCAGGATCGGCGCGATGGCTTTAAGCGCTCCGACGAAGAGATCGCCCAAAACGGCGATAGAATTTGCTACCGAATTTGCCGCGTCCGTTAGCCCTTTTTTAGCCGCGGCTAGCTGCGCCGTATCGGTTACGCCGTCTGCTATGAGCTTGTTAAAATCCGCCGATTGACTATGCGTCCAAAAGCCTATCGCCGCCCCCAGTAGGATGCCGATTAAAATTTGAACGATCAAATTTCCGTCGGCGTATCGTTTTGCCAGTTTGCCAAACATTCTTGTGTCCTTGCTTTAAAGTTTAATTTTAGTTTAGGATTATAGCCGAATTTATGCCGAATTTACAAGCTTTGAGCGAGATTAATTTCAATTTTATTATGAAATGTTACAATTGCGAGATTAAATTTCATAAAAGGAAACGCTATGTATCTATTTACTTCAGAGGTCGTAAGTCCGGGGCATCCGGATAAATGCGCCGATATCATCGCAGATAGCATCGTCGATACGATCTTGATGCAAGATCCAAACGGTCGCGTCGCTAGCGAGGTTTTCGTCGCGGGTAAAAACATTATAATAGGCGGCGAGATAAACTCTAAGGTTAAGCTAAGTTTTAAAGACTACGAGGCGATCGTTAAAAACGCACTAGCAAAAATCGGCTACGACGGCAAGTCTAAATTTACTAAAGAGCAGTGCCTACACCCAGACGACATTGAGATAAAAGTCTGCGTAAATCAGCAAAGCGCGGATATAAATCAAGGCGTCGATCAAGAAGGCGGCGAGATAGGCGCAGGGGATCAAGGCATAATGTTTGGCTTTGCTAGCTGCGAAGCAAACGAATATATGCCCGCAGCCATAACCTATGCTAGGATGCTTTGCGATAAGGTTTATAAATTTGCCAAAGCTAACCCTGATAAACTCGGCGTCGATATCAAAACTCAGGTCACCGTAGACTACGGCACGAAAGATAACTTTGAAAACTGCAAACCTCAAAGCATCCACACTATCGTTGTTTCTGCCCCTTGCGTCGAGACGATGAAGATAGAGGAACTGCGCGCCCTGGTGCAAACCCTCATCGACGATGCGGGCTTGCCTAAAGACCTCTATGATAAAAGCAAAACTCTCATCTACATCAACCCTACAGGCCGCTACGTAAATCACAGCTCGCTTCACGATAGCGGACTAACAGGTCGCAAGCTCATCGTAGATAGCTTTGGCGGATATAGCCCGATAGGCGGCGGCGCGCAAAGCAGCAAAGACTACACCAAGGTCGATCGCAGCGGTCTTTATGCTGCGCGCTGGATAGCTAAAAACATCGTCGCGGCCGGCCTTGCTAAAAAGTGCATCGTCCAGCTAAGCTACGCTATCGGTATGGCAAAGCCTACCTCTGTTAGCGTAGATACGATGGGCACGCAGATCGCGGGCATAAACGATGATATGCTGTCAAATTTCGTTAGCGAAAACTTCGCTCTCACTCCGCGCTGGATCACGAACAAATTCGGCCTGGATAAACCTGGCAAAGATACGTTTTTATACGCTAAAGTAGCAGCCAAAGGTCAAGTCGGAAACGCCAAATATCCGTGGGAAAAGCTTGATGCGGTCGATACTTTCAAGGCTTTGATTAAATAATTTTGAAAGCCCGCTAAATTTAACGCGGGCTTAAATTTACCCTCAAATTTAAGGCTTCGTATGAAATTTCATCCCGCTTTACGTCTTAAATTTACTTCACAAACGCGCGGTAAAATTTAAAGAGATTTCAAATGCAAAATGCGACAAAACAAAACGGCAAAAACAAGACGCTCGGATTCGTTTTACTCGGGCTTTGCCCGTTTTATTTTATCTGCGCGCTAGGCATTTTTGTATTGCCTTTTGACGTGCTGGCTCGCTCGTCTTTGGCAAGAGATTTCGTGGAAGCTATGCTTAAAATTTACCCGGCCGTTGAGAGAGCTTTTACTCATACCGATTTTACGCAAAAGGCTGCGCTTTATATCGCTTATATGGGGATTATCAAGGTCGTCACGCTTGTTGTTTATGTGGGTTGCTTTTTGGGTCATAGGGTCGGTAGAGTCGCTATGGCAAATGCAGTAAAAGAACAAAGTGCCACAACGAGAGCATTTGTTTCTATTTTTGGTATTTTTGCTACGGCATTGATGATAAATTTGGACTTTAACGGCACCTATATCGGTTATCGCAATCCAAGATACTCGTCTGAATACGAATGGGTGCTGAAGTCTCCAGGCGAGCTGTTTTGGCAGATGACGATTGATTTTTGTGTTTTGTGCGGCGTGGCAGCTTTTATTATCTATACGGTATCTACTATTTTAGCCGTATTCTACAAACGCAAATTTATCTGAAAAATTTATCGAGCAAGCCTTGTTTTGGCGTTATTATCTCAGACGGCGAGCCGTTTACGCTGTGATAGATGGCTTTGCCGTATTTCGTCGCGTAGTATTTGAGTAAATTTCGCTGTAAATTTGGCTCGGTGCTAGGCACGAACCAGCCGTTGTTAGTTACCGCAATCATGACGTCAAATTCACCCTCAAATAGCTCGTCCCTGGTCGCTTCGTAGCAGATCGCGTTTCTGATTTTTACGCCCTCTATCTCGTAGTCGCTAGGGGTGCTTGCCGTCTCAAAATCCTTCGCTCCGCTGAAAAATATTTTATTTATCAAATCACGCGCAAATGCCGGTAGCGGGATCTCTTCGCCAAAAGGCACAAGGATAAATTTATCCATCCGCCGCATCTTGCCGCGATCAAAGAAAAACGCCGAGTTATAGTTGGTGCCGTTTTCGCGAGCTAGCGCGCCGGCGACGATAGCGATCTTTTGCGACTTTTCGAGCAGCTCTGTGATGAGATTTCGCTCGTGCGTCATATAGACGGGAAAGGCGCTCTCGGGCAAAATAATCGTCCTAAATCCAGCGCTTATCGCCTCGTCTATGATGTCTAAATTTTGATTTATAAACTCGTTTTTTAGCTGCTTTTGCCACTTTAGCTCTTGCGGAACGTCGGTGTTTGTTAGCTTTACTTCGAAAGGCAGGGTTTTAAAATTTGGCGTATCATACTGCACCGCACAGGCTAAAAGCGCGACAAAAGCGATAAATTTGAAGCGGTTTTTGACGTAAAACAGGCACAAAATAGCGGCGAAAATAAACGTAAGCGCGAGCAAACTGGGCGCAAATATGCCCGGCACGAAAACGGCTTCTAAATTTAGCCAGTTAAAGCCGAAGGGATGGATGTTTGAAACCAAGATAAGTAGCAAAGCCTTTAGCCAAATTTGAGCAGGGATACCTGCTATCAAAAATAGCGCGCCGTAGATGATCCCGATAGCTAAAATTTCAAGCGGGATGAGGTAGCCAAGCTCGTAATAAACGAGGCTAAAGCTGATCCAGTAAAACCAAATAATCCCGATAAAAAATCCCGTCCAAAAAAAGCCGCGACGGTCAAATTTGAGTAGCAAATAAAAGCCCGCGATCGCAAAAAAAGGCGAGATAAAATTTAAAATTTCGCCGCCTAAAACGTCGGCTAGTATAAAATTTGAGATTAAAATCGCGCCGACAAAGGCTTTTATTATAATTTTAGTGCTAAAATATGGGCTTAAAATTTTTTTTATCAAGGAACCCCATGCAAGAAGGAAATTTCGTTTCATTACTGCCTCTAGTCGTGCTTTTCGCGATATTTTATTTTTTGGTTATCAGACCGCAGCAAAAACAGCAAAAAGCTCATGCCGCGATGCTAGCCGCACTCGAAAAAGGCGACAAGATCATAACTAGCGGCGGACTAATCTGCGAGGTGATAAAACCGGAAGAGGATTTTATCAGAGTTAAGCTTAACGACGACGTAATCGTGCGCGTTTCACGCGAATTCGTCGCGAGAAAAATAGAAAAAACAGAGACGAAAGCAAATGCGTAACGGCAAAATAACGTATAGGCTGATCATCTTTGCTTTGGCTTTGATTTTCGGCATTATCTTTTCCGCGCCGTCTTTTACTGACAAGCTAGGCGGATCTAAAATCAGTCTAGGTCTTGATTTGCAGGGCGGACTTCATATGCTTCTTGGCGTCGAGACCGAGGAGGCCGTGCACTCAAAGATCAAGTCGATCGCCGCTAGCGTGAACTATTTTGCGAAAAAAGAGGACGTTTTGATCGATAGCTTTAAGATTCGCGAGGATAAGGTGGACTTTGAGCTACTCGATGCGGACGAAGCCGCTAAAATCGACGGCATGCTAAAAGACATCAAGGGTCTTAACGTACAAAAAGAGGGCCTAAAATACTCTGTCGGTCTAACGGACGCCGAGAAGGCCGAGACGATAGAATACGCGATAAATCAAGCGGTCGAAACTATCAGAAACCGTCTCGATCAGTTCGGTCTAGCAGAGCCTACCGTCGCAAGACAGGGCAAGGATAATATCCTAGTCGAGCTTCCTGGCATCAAAACGGCAGCCGACGAGCAGCGCGCTCGCGATCTCATCGCAAAAGCCGCGCACCTCCAGCTAATGGCCGTCGATGAAAAGCGCCAGTCGCAGGCAAACTCTATGAGCGAGGCCGAGGCTGAGAGCTACGGCGACATCATCTATCCTGACGTCAAAAATGCTCAGATAAAATACGTCGTAAAAAACATCCCCGTCCTTGACGGTGCGATGCTAACGGACGCCAGAGTGGCCTTTGATCAGCGCACGAACGCGCCTATCATCAGCTTTACTTTAAATGCCGAGGGTGCTAGAATTTTTGGCGATTTTACCGGTGCAAACGTAGGCAAGCGCCTAGCTATCGTGCTTGACGGCAGGGTTTACTCGGCTCCGTCGATAAACGAGAGAATCGGCGGCGGAAGCGGCCAGATAAGCGGCGGATTTAGCGTCGAGGAGGCTCACGACGTAGCTATCGCGCTTAGAAGCGGTGCTCTTTTGGCTCCGGTAAAAATGCTAGAAAAACGAAGCGTAGGACCAAGCCTTGGCGCCGATAGCATAAGACAATCGATGATCGCGCTAGCCTCGGCTTCGGTTTTAGTGGTGCTGTTTATGATAGCTTATTACGGATTTAGCGGCATTTTGGCAAATATCGCTCTTGTTGCAAATATCTTAATATTAGTCGCCGTGATGGCGATGTTTGGCGCTGCTCTAACGCTACCTGGAATGGCCGGCATAGTGCTAACCATCGGTATGGCCGTAGATGCAAACGTCATCATAAACGAGCGTATCAGGGAGCTGCTGCGCGACGGAGCCAGTATCGCAACAAGCGTGAAAAAAGGCTACGAAAATGCGATGAGCGCGATCATAGATGCAAATTTGACCACGCTTATCACCTCAGTCGTGCTTTATGCCTACGGCACCGGGCCGGTTAAGGGCTTTGCCGTTACGATGGCTATCGGTATCGTAGCATCGATGATAACGGCCATTTTGGGTACTCACGGGATGTTTGATACGGTGATGAATAAAATAGAAAAAAGCGGCAACACGCGATTTTGGTTCGGTTATAAAAGGGTATAAATGCAATTTTTCTCAAAGGCGCACATTTATGATTTTATGGGCAAGCGTTATGCGGCGCTTGCCGTTTCGGCGATACTATTTTTCGGATCGCTTTTTTTAATGGCGACGAAAGGCTTTAACTACGGCATCGATTTTTCAGGCGGTACGCTCATCCAGGTGAAGTACGATAGCGCAGTCTCGCTAGATAAAATTCGCGAGGCTCTGGCAAAAGACGAAGCCTATAAAAACGCGAGCGTTACGGAATTTGGCTCGGCAGAAGAAGTTACTATTAGATTTTCTGGGACGAACTCAAATTTAGGCAGCGACGTCGGAGCTAGCGTAGCGGAGCTTTTAAAAGATACTGGCAAATTTGAGATCCGTCGCACCGACGTAGTGGGTCCAAAAGTCGGCGACGAGCTACGCGAAAAAGGCGTGATGGCGCTTGCGATCTCGCTCGTGGGGATCTTGATCTACATCGCGTTTAGATTCGAGTGGAGATTTGCGATGGCGGCGGTGGCTTCGGAGATTCACGACGTCGTGATCACGATGGGAGCTATCAGTCTTTTTGCTATCGACGTAAATTTAGACACTCTTGCAGCGATCCTTACGGTCGTGGGCTACTCGCTAAACGATACGATCATTGTCTTTGACCGCATCAGAGAAAATATCAAAAGCAGCAAGAGCACGCATCTTGATACGATAATAAACGAATCGGTCTCCGCGACGCTAACTAGAACGATACTTACTTCGGGCACCACGCTCATCACGGTAGTCGTGCTGTTTTTGTTCGGCGGAGATATGATACACGGATTTTCTTTGGCGCTGATAGTGGGCATCGTCATAGGTACGCTTAGCTCGATATTCGTTGCGGCGCCTATGCTTTTATGGTTTAAATTTAGCGTAGAAAAATACCGCGCGACGGAGGCCGAAAAGGCGCGCGCTCAAAGAGAAAAGCAAAAGCAGCGAGAGATGTTTGAAAAAGGCGCTATATAAGGAGAGGCGATGAATTGGGGTAAGGTTGTTTATATTTTTTTCGCTCTCATGAGCCTAACGACGACGGCAGGATTTTTGTACGACAAAAACGAGATTGCGCTTTTTATAGCCGCGAGCGTAAATTTAATTTCGACGTTGCTAAAAATCGGGGTTAAAAATATCTTTGCCGCCGAGCTTTTCGCTAGTTCTTTGGTGGCTGATTTGCATCTTATTCCGGCGTTTGGGATACTTCAGGTAAACGGCAGTGCTAATATCGCTTATTCGCTAGCTATCGGAGCGACGATCGCAAATGTTTTTTCGCTCGCCTTGGTTTTGGTCGAGTCAAGCAAAACGCAAGAAGAATTTTAGGAGTAAAAATGAGTGAAAATTTAAAATACGAGCCTGCGAAAATAGAAAAAAAATGGAGAGAAATTTGGAGCAAAAGCGGCGAATTTGAGCCCAAAGACGACTATAGCCTACCTAAAAAATATATCCTAAGCATGTTTCCATACCCTAGCGGTCGCATCCACATGGGGCACGTGCGAAACTACTCTATCGGAGATGCCCTAGCTCGCTACTACCGCAAAAAAGGCTACAATGTTTTGCATCCTATCGGCTTTGATAGCTTTGGCATGCCTGCGGAAAATGCGGCGATAAAGCACAAAATCCATCCTAAAATTTGGACTTACGAAAATATAGACTACATGCGTGGCGAGCTTGACGCTTTGGGGCTTAGCTTTTCTAAAAAGCGCGAATTCGCGACGTCTGATCCGCTTTATACTAAATTTGAACAAGAATTTTTCATCAAAATGTACGAAAAGGGGTTAGTTTACCGAAAAAGCGCGGTAGTAAATTGGTGCGAATACGACCAAACGGTGCTTGCAAACGAACAGGTCGAAGACGGATGCTGCTGGAGATGCGGAAATGCCGTCGTCCAGCGCGAGCTGCCTGGCTACTACCTAAAGATAACTAGCTACGCGCAGGAGTTGCTAGACGATTTAAAAAAATTAGAGGGCAAATGGCCGTCTCAAGTGCTTACGATGCAGGAAAACTGGATCGGTAAGAGCTTTGGACTCGAGTTTAAATTCGAGCTAGACGAGGAGTCGAAGCGGATTTTAGAGGGTGGCGAGCTAATAGACGGTTTTGAGGTATTTACCACGCGCCCTGATACGATTTACGGCGTTAGTTATGCAGCTTTAGCGCCTGAGCACAGGATCGTAAAAAGACTGCTTAACGCAGGTAAATTAGAGCCGCAAAAAGCGGAAAAAATCAGAAAAATCTTAAACCAAAGCCCGCGCGAACGCCAAGCTAGCGAAAAAGACGGGCTATATCTTGGTATAAACGTCTTACACCCGCTAACCGGAGAAAAGGTGCCGGTTTGGGTAGCCAATTTCGTCCTGGCAGACTACGGTAGCGGAGCGGTTATGGCAGTGCCGGCTCACGATGAGCGCGACTATGAGTTTGCGAGTAAATTTGACCTGCCTATAAAATGGGTGGTTAGGCCTATGCAGGGCGAATTTGAGGGCGGCAAGGCGCTAACGGAATACGGAATATCTATAAATTCGCCGCTCATAAACGGTCTTGGCAGCGAAGAGGCAAAACTAAAAATAATAGAAAAATTTGAAGCGGATAAAATCGGCAAACGCGTCGTAAATTTTAAAATCCGCGACTGGGGTATCTCTAGACAGCGCTACTGGGGCGCGCCGATACCGATGGTGCACTGCAAGCACTGCGGCGTCGTGCCTGAAAAGATCGAAAATTTGCCTGTGACGCTGCCTGACGACGTGCAGATAACGGGCGAAGGAAATCCGCTCGATAAGCACGAGAGCTGGAAACACGTAAAGTGTCCAAAATGCGGCGGCGAGGCTATCCGTGAGACCGATACGATGGATACGTTTTTTGAGAGTAGCTGGTATTTCGCTAGATACGCGAGCGACGAAAAAACGTGGCAGGATCGCGCGTTTGACGCTAAAAGCGTGAATTATTGGATGAACGTGGATCAGTATATCGGCGGTATCGAGCATGCGATCTTGCACCTACTTTACGCGAGGTTTTTCCAAAAGGCCTTACGAGACCTGGGTTACCTAAGAGACGATGAGCCGTTTGAGCGACTGCTCACTCAGGGCATGGTGCTAAAAGACGGCAAAAAAATGAGTAAAAGTAAAGGCAACGTGGTTGATCCGGACGACATCATTAACAAATACGGTGCCGATACGGCGAGGCTTTTTATCCTCTTTGCCGCGCCTCCGCAAAAAGAGCTTGAGTGGAACGATAGCGCGGTCGAGGGCGCGTTTAGGTTTTTAAACCGCTTATACGAACGAAGCGCGAATGTCAAAAAATGTACTCAAATCCCGCAGATAGCGCACGCAAATTTGAGTAAAGAAGAAAAATACGCGCGAATGAAGGTTTATGAGGCGCTTAAAAAATCAAACGACGTTTACGAAGAAAATTTTGCCTTTAATACCCTAATCGCGGCCTGCATGGAAGCCCTAAACGCCGTAAACGCGCAGGATAACGAGGATGTGACGACGGAAGCCTTTTTTATCGTTTTAAATTTACTCGAGCCTATCGTGCCGCATATAGCAAACGAGCTTAGCGAGCAGCTATTTGGCAGAGCAAATTTTACGAAAATAGAAATCTTAAACGAGGTTTTTGAGCAAGATAGCTTAAATTTAGCTATCACGGTTAACGGAAAGAGGCGAGGCGAATTTGAGGCGCCAAGTAGCGCTAGCGACGATGAGATCATAACTTTAGCTAAACAAAGCGCGGAAAAATGGCTCGAGGGAAAAGAAATAATCAAACAAATTTACGTAGCCGGCAAGCTAGTAAATTTCGTAATAAAAGGCTAAATTTTGAAGACTAAATTTTTACTATTTTTAACAGCTTTTATCTTGGCGGGATGCAGCTATAAGCCGGTCTCAAAGATAACTAACGACATAATGGGCGAGCACGTTTACGTAAACGTGCTTATAAGTAAAGAAGAACCTAAAAACAGCGTTTGGATAAAAGACAGCGTGCTTGAGGGCATCGTAACTAGGCTGGGAAAACGTATAAGCGACGATAAAAATGCGCCTACGTCTATAACCGTGTCGATAAAAACGCTTAGTTATCAGCCCTTGCTTTTTGACGAGTACGGCTATGTAACGTCTTATAAGGCGATTTTGGCGTTAAATTTCGACACCAGGCTAAAGAACGGCAAGATACTATCGGTGACTACTTCGGGCGAGCATGACTTTACCGTGTCGCAAAAGATAAGAGATACTAGATTCGCCGACGGCGTCATCAGCGAAAGCGATAGATATAATGCCGTAAAGCAGGCTTCTCAAGAGGCTTTTGACGAGTATATCGCTACGCTTGCCGTAAAAGGTCTAAAGCGTGGCGACTAGCGTCAATCAAGTCATAAAAGAGACTATCCAGACCATAAAAGAGCGCGGACTCGTGCTAACTCCGGATAACTACGCCGAAGTTTTTTGCCAGACGGCAAAAAAAAACGGCGTTATAGTGCCTGATTGTCAAAAGCTAGAAAAATACGTCGGCAGACTAAACGATGAATTTAAGGCGCAGCTAAAACAAAAAAACGTAAAAAGCGTGGACGAGCTTTTTGCTTTTATGGCCTCTAGGTTAAATTCTCCCAGCCTCGTCGAGTATCCAAAGCTAGTAGCCGCACTGTGCGCTATGAGTAAAAAAGTATTTCAAGCCGTAGCCGCGCTACATAACAAAAGCGCAAGAAAGCTGGCAGAAGCCAGTATCGAGGCGCTAAACAGACGCACCGACGCTCAAACCGCCGACAGGATAAAAGATAAGTGGTTTGATTTTTTAACCGATTACGACGACAGCTTTTTAAAAAGGCTTAACGACTACGGGATAAAAAAAACGGATGATTTAGCGGAGATGGTCACAGAGCTTGACGGCGCGATTAGGAGCGCCGGAAGTGCTGGAGCGTGCGAGGAGTTCGTGTCGCTTTTGACTGCTACGCTAGAGCCGTCCATCACCGATAAAATAATCGGCGACATAGATAGGATAACTAAAAATTTAAAAGACAAACCTAGGCTGCTTGAAAGCTTAAAATTTAGAAACGATATAAAAAATTTAACCAAAAAACGCATCGAGCTGGATAAAGCCGAAATTTCAAGCAAGATAGCCGCGCTAGATAAGGTGCTAGAGGGCATAGACGGGCGAATCTTGAGGCTCATAGACAGCTCCAAGGACGGCTCTGATAAGATGGGATTTATAAGGCGCGATTTGGGTCTAATAAATTTAAGCAAAGATAGCTTTGAAGGTATCAGAGATAAGATGCTGGGTATCGCGGATATGCTTGACGGCGAGATAAGGCAACTAGGCGAGCAGATGATGAGCGATCAGCTAACGATAAAAGAGCTACAAGAAAAAATAAGCGCCCTTGAAACCCAGTTAGAAGACGCAAAAGCGCAGAGCAGAGAGGATTTTTTAACCAAAACCGCGACGAGAAAAGCGTTTGTCGAGGAGTTAGAGAGATTTGAAAACGAATATCTAAAAAACGGACTCGACTACTGCGTATGTTTTTTTGATATAGACCATTTTAAAAAGATAAACGACGCATACGGCCACGATGCGGGCGATACCGTAATAGCTAGTGTAGCCAAAACGCTGTTAAAAGCCTCGCGAAAAGAGGATATCGTCAGCAGGTACGGCGGCGAGGAGTTTGTCGTTTTGCTTCCGGGCTTAAGTTTAGAGCAAAGCGTGGAATTTGCTAGTAGAGTTAGAACTACGCTTAAAAACTCGAAATTTTTATATAAAGAAGAGCGTATCAGCGTTACGATTAGCTGCGGCGCGGCCGTACGTAGCGCGTATCAAAGCTCAGCGGCGGTACTTGAGGCTTCGGATAAGATGCTTTATGAAGCCAAGCAAAACGGCAGAGATCAGGTGATGCCTAAAATTTAATGAAACTAGAATATTTTTTAGAAAACAAACCCCTTTTTTATAAGGAAATCAACCGCGCGCGCATGCCAAACACCTTTAAATTCGTACAAGGCGCGTTTAAAATACCAAAAATCATCCATATTATCGGTACGAACGGCAAGGGCAGTACGGGGCGATTTTTAGCGCAGATGCTCGCTCGCAGCCATAGCGTCGGACACTATACGAGCCCGCATATTTTCGAGTTTCGCGAGAGATTTTGGATGAACGGCGCCGTAGCTAGCGCGGATGCGCTCGAGACGGCTCATGAGAGGCTGATTAAAATTTTGCCCCCCGAGGTTGCGCGCTCGCTTTCGTATTTTGAGTACGCGACGCTGCTTTGCGCTCCGCTTTTTGAGGGGTGCGACTTTTTCGTCTGCGAGGCGGGCGTGGGCGGCGAATTTGACGCTACGAACGTATTTGACAAGCGCCTTAGCCTCTTTACTCCGATAGGTTTTGACCACACGGCACTACTTGGCGACAAGCTAGAGCAGATCGCGACGACTAAATTTAACGCGATGGCGGACGTTGCTTTGATGAATGATGAGATGAGCGAGCTTTGCGCCGGTATCGCTAGAGGGATCGCTGCCAAAAAAGGCGCGACGCTCAAATTCGCTTCCCAAAATTTAAGCAACGAGGATAAAAACGAGATCAAAGCTTATGCGGATAAATTTGGTTTGCCCGAGTTTTTGCGTTCAAATTTAACCCTTAGCTCTTCGGCGTTTAAGGAGCTCGGGTTTAGCTTAAATTTAACAAATTTAGGTGCGCTGGATCTTGGCGGACGCTGCGAAAAGATCGCGCCAAACGTCACTATCGACGTCGGACACAACGAGATGGCGGCGCAGGCTCTAGCTAAAAAATTTGAGGGCAAAAAGCTAAATTTGATCTTTAACGCCTTTGCCGACAAGGATATAAAAGCCGTCCTAAAGGCGATCAAGCCGGTCGTTAAAAAAACCTACATCATCGAGTACGAGACGCCGGGCCGCGAGCTTGCGACTGCGCAGGTGAAAGATACTTTGCGACAGCTTGATATGGAGTTTGAGGACTTTACTGACGTGCGCGCGGACGAGGAGTATCTGGCGTTTGGGTCGTTTTACCTCGTGGAAGCCTTCTTAAAAAGGTACCGCGGTGCAAAGTGAGGTTTTTGAGTATTTTTTAAACGGAGGCGATGCGCAGCTGCTCGTCTGCGAGGACGATAAGGAGGCTATCGCGGCTCTTAGCGCGGCAGAATTTGCCGGGCTTAAGGCTTTTAGACTGCCCGATTTTAGAGCGCGCGAGGGCGATGATCTGCGCAGCTTTAGCGCCGAGCTTTTCGAGCTATCCTCCGAGCTAGCCAAATTTTACGAATTCGAGGGCAAAAAGCTCCTTATTAGCCCCGTTTGCACGGTCCTAAACAAACTTCCCGGCAAAAAACACCTACAAAAGCTTACTTTAAATTTCGGCGATAAAATCGATCCAAAAGAGCTGGCCCAAAAGCTACTGCGCTTTGGCTACGAAGCGGTGGGTATCGTGGAGAGCGAGGGCGAGTTTTGCGTGCGCGGCGAGATTATAGATATTTTTTGCGTCGGCGCGCAGGAGCCAAACCGTATTTTGCTCTTTGATGGCGAGATAGAAAGCATCAGACACTACAGCACGCAGACGCAAATTTCAAACAAAACCGAGCTAAAAAGCGTTGAAATTTCGCCTTTTATAGCGGCTCTGGGCGAAGCCGAATTTGAAAAAACCTCCGAAAAAATAAAAGAGATCGAGACCGACGCGCTAATCAGCGACCTAAAGACGCTTGGATTTTGGGCGATAGATGGGTTTATAGATTATACGCGCGAATTTAAAACGGTTTTAACGAAAAAATTTGACGGCTTTGAGCGCGATCTAGGCGAGGTGGCAAATTTGCCCGTATTGCCAGCGGCTAAAGTTTATAAAGACCTAAGCGTAACTTTAAACGCCGATTTTTTCGAGTTAAATAAAAATAAAAAAATCAAAGTCTTAGCGCGTAACGAAGGGCTTTTTAACGCATTAAATTTGAGCGAATATAAAAACGTAGAGTTCGTGCAAACCCAGGCGGCGTTAAATTTGGTTTCACCAAGCGAAATCATCGTCTCGCTAAATAAATTTGAAAAGAAAAAGCGCGCAAAAAAGCCGAGTCTAGCTATCGACGAGCTAAAGGCGGGCGACTACGTCGTGCACGAGGAGTACGGCATCGGCAAATTTACGGGGCTTGAAAAGCTAACGGTGCTAGGCAGGACGCGCGAGTTTGTCGTGATCGTTTATCAAAACGAGGACAAGCTGCTTTTGCCCGTGGAGCATCTAAATTTGATCGATCGCTACGTCGCGGGTAGCGGTAGTATCGCGGTTTTAGACCGCCTAGGCAAGGCAAATTTCGCCAAGATAAAAGAAAAAGTTAGAGCCAAGCTTTTCGTTATCGCGTCAAAGATTATTTCGCTAGCCGCCCAGCGCGAACTAATCCGCGGCGAAATCATCGAAAAAGACGATGCGGAGTATCTAAATTTCTTGCAAAACGCGGGCTTTGCCTACACGAGAGATCAGGAGCGCGCATCAAGCGACATCGCAAACGACCTAAAAAGCGGCAAGGTGATGGATAGGCTGCTTAGCGGCGACGTGGGGTTCGGTAAAACTGAAGTTGCGATGAACGCGATATTTAAGTGCGTAAAATCAGGCTTTCAAGCGCTATTTTTCGTGCCGACGACGCTTCTTAGCTCGCAGCATTTTAAAAGCCTAAAAGAGCGACTGGGTAAATTTGATGTTAGCGTCTTTAAGCTCGACCGTTTCACGAGCGCAAAGGAAAAAGCGGTAGCCGTAAAGGCGCTGGAGACAGGACAGCCCTGCGTTTGCGTGGGTACGCACTCGCTTTTGTCGGTTAAGCCATCAAATTTAGGCCTCATCATCATCGACGAGGAGCATAAATTCGGCGTAAAACAAAAAGAAAAACTAAAAGAGATTTCAAGCGCCTCGCACGTGCTATCTATGAGCGCGACGCCGATACCGCGCAGCCTAAATATGGCGCTTTCAAGCGTCAAGGGCTACTCCGTATTGCAAACTCCGCCAAGCTCGCGCCTAGACGTGCGAACCAGCGTACGCGAGTGGGACGAAAAGGCGGTAAAAGAGGCTATGATGCGCGAACTGCGCCGCGGCGGGCAAATTTTTTATATCCACAACCACATCGCCACGATGCCTCAGGCAAAAAAGCAAATTTTAGACATCATGCCAAATTTACGCATCCTCACGCTACACTCCAAGATCGACGCTAAAACGACCGAAGAGGAGATGATGAAGTTTGAAAACGGCGAATACGACGTGCTGCTAAGCACTAGCATCGTAGAAAGCGGCATCCACCTGCCAAACGTAAATACCATCATCATCGAGGGCGCGAATAAATTCGGTATCGCAGACCTGCATCAGCTGCGCGGACGCGTCGGCAGGAGCGACAAGCAGGCGTATTGCTACTTCCTGGTCGAAGACAAAAACGCCCTGAGCGAGGACGCGCTAAAACGCCTAGTCGCGCTTGAGAGCAACTCGTTTTTGGGCTCTGGTAGCGTGCTAGCCTATCACGATCTAGAAATCAGAGGCGGCGGCAATCTCGTCGGCGAAGCTCAAAGCGGCCATATCGAGGCGATCGGCTACTCGCTCTACATCAAGATGCTAGAAGAAGAGATAAATAAACTACTAAATAAAGAGAGCTTTGAGAGCGCGAAAATCGACCTGAAACTTAGCATAAACGCGTTTTTAAACTCGGAGTTTATCGGCGAGGATAGGCTGCGCCTAGAGCTATATAGGAGGCTCAGCAAGTGCAAAGAGGTCGCCGAGGTTTACGAGATAGAGGGCGAGATCGAGGATAGATTTGGTAAGCCCGACATCTACACCAAGCAGTTTTTAAGTCTCATTATAATTAAAATTTTAGCGATAAAAGCGGGCTTTAAAGCTATCTCAAACGCCGAGCAAAACATCGTGCTAACCGCGCAAAACGGCGAACAAACCAGACTAAGATCAAAGAGCAAAGACGATGACGACGTGATAGAGGAGATATTGATCTATCTTAGAAAACTAAATAAAGGACGGGCGGAAAAATGATAGACTGGAACACGACTGCCGCAGCGATTTATCGGCGCAAATTCGGCGCTTTAAAGGGCGTAACGGACGTTGATTTTACGCAGCTTGAAGGGCTTGTCGGGATCGAAAAGCAAAAAGAAGAGCTCGTGGAAAATACGCGCAAATTTTTAGAAGGCGAGGGCGCTAATCACGCGATACTATGGGGTGCGCGAGGCTGCGGTAAAAGCAGTCTGGTTAAGGCCGTTTTTACTAAATTTTATCCCGAAGGCCTTCGGTTAATCGAGCTAAAAAACGACGAGCTAGAGATGATACCCGAGATCATTTACGAGATCAGAGATAGCAGTTTTAAATTTATCGTTTTTTGCGACGATCTTAGCTTTGAGACGGGCGATAGGAGCTATAAATTTTTAAAACCCGTGCTTGAGGGCTCGATCGAAAAAGCGCCTAAAAACGTGCTAGTCTACGCCACCTCAAACCGCCGACATCTCATCAGTGAGCTAAAAAGCGACAACGAAGGCACCAGAGTCTGCGAGACGGAGCTGCACTATAGCGACGCGGTCGAGGAAAAGATCGCGCTTAGCGATAGATTCGGGCTTTGGCTTAGCTTTTATCAGGGCAGTTTTGCGGACTATCTAAAGATAGTGGATTTTTATTTTAAAGATTTCGTAGGCGATAGAGCGATGCTTCACGAGCTAGCCAAGCAATACGCCCAGCTTCGCGCGAGCCGCTCTGGACGCACCGCAAGGCAGTTTTATCTAAGCTATAAAGATAAAATTTGATGGCAAATTTGACTAGAGTGGGCTTTGTGGGCGACATCGTCGGACGCGCTGGACGAAGCGCGGTTGTACAAAATTTGCCCAAATTTAAGCGAGAATTCGAGCTTGACTTTATCGTCGCAAATGCCGAAAACGCAAGCGGAGGCTTCGGTCTAACCGCGACAAACGCGCACGAGTTGCTAGAGTGCGGTATCGACGCGATCACGGGCGGCAACCATAGCTTTGATAAAAAAGACGTAGTTGCGCTGATGGACGCCCTGCCTATCATCCGCCCGTATAATCACTTCGCGGGAACCGCTGGGCGCGGCGCGATAAATTTGAGCAAAGAGGGCAAGAGCCTAAGCGTGGTAAATTTGATGGGGCACTACGGCTTGCCGCATACGAACAACGCCTTTTTGGAGGCCGAGCGCGCGCTAGAGGAGTGCGAGAGCGAAAATATCCTCATAGACTTTCACGCCGAGGCCACGAGCGAGAAAAACGCGTTTTTTAGGCTATTTTGCGGGCGAGTGGGAGCCATAGCCGGCACTCACACGCACGTTGGCACCGATGATTTGCAAATAGTTAGCGGCACCGCATACGTGAGCGACGTCGGGCTTAGCGGGGCGTTTGATGGCGTCATCGGCATGGACTCGGAAGCGCCGGTGAAGAGCTTTTTAACGGGGCTTAAGCACTCGTTTAAGGTAAATGAAAAATGCAGACGAATCTTTCAAATGGTCGTGTTTGAATTTGACGGCGGGCGCTGCATGGATGCCTTTAAGATCCGCGTGATAGACGGAGTTAGCGAGCCTTTGGTGCAGCCAGCGGTGAAGCTTTAGCGTGAAAACCAAGCGTAAATTTATGCAACCGAGTGCGGATTTTAGGCTATTTTTAGCCGTGCTTTGCGCAGGATTTGCCGCGGGCACGGGCGCTGCGGCGCTAACCGAGGTCATACATTTTGCCGAGTTTTTAGCATTTGGTCGCGCAAAGGGAGATTTTGGCGTCACCCCTGATCAAGCTAGCGCATTTAGGCGTTTTGCGGCAGTTTTAGCTTGCGGGGCGATTGCTGGCATAGGTTGGTACTTTTTGCATAAATTTAAACCGTTTTTAAGCGCCGGCGAGATAATCGAGGGCAAAAATCCTTCGTTTGCGTCAAATTTAGCTCATGCGTTTTTGCAGGTTTTTACCGTAGGTCTGGGTGCTCCGATCGGCAAGGAGGTCGCTCCGCGCGAGCTTGGCGCGCTGTTTGCGTCAAAAATTTGCGCCTTTTTCGCTCTTGATGCGGCTTGGTGCCGCACTCTTGCGGCTTGCGGGGCTGCAGCTGGGCTTGGCGCGGTTTATAACGTACCCTTTGCCGGAGCGATTTTCGCGCTTGAGATTTTGTTAAAAAGCTTTGATAAAAGGGCGGCTTTGGCGGCATTTGGCGTCTGCGCGGTCGCTGATTTTACGGCGAATTTTAGCGTACCTCGCGAGGCTCTTTACGTCGTTAGCGACTTTAAATCAACGCCTTCAAACCTTGCGCTAGCCGCATTTGTAGGCATTATAGTCGGTATGACGGCTAAATTTTATCAAGCAGGCGTCGCCAGAGCCGAAGCAAACCGCATAAAAGACGGTAAAATTTTGATATTTTTACCGCTTGCTTTTGCGGTTACGGCGCTTGCGGGCGCGTTTTTACCAGAAATTTTAGGCAACGGTCAAGCTGCGGCGCAAACGGCTTTTAGTGAACAAATTTCAGCCCTTTATGCGCTTGGTTTGCTAACGGTAAAGGGCGTTTGCGTACTTGCGCTTTTAAAATGCGGCGCATACGGCGGCACTCTTACGCCCAGTTTCTCGCTAGGCGCGCTTTTAGGGCTTTGTTTGGGTCTTACGGCGGCGAATTTCGCGCAGGTAAATTTAAGCGCGGCGGCTCTTTGCGGCGCGGCGGCGTTTTTGGCGATAAATTTAGACGCGCCCTTTACGGCATTTGCGCTGGCTGCTGGCTTTTGCGATATAAATCTAAGCGCCGCTACGGCCGTAATGCTAAGTATCGCTTGCGCAATGGGCGCTAGAAATCTACTCTCAAAATAAAAAGGAAAAATATGGATAGCACGCAGCTTTTTTTGGCGCTAAAAAACGCGGGCGTAAGGGCTGACGCAGACGACCCGCTTTGGTGGCCGGGAGCCGGGACTTTTGAAGTCGTAGTCGGCGCCGTTTTGATACAAAATACCAACTGGAAAAACGCCGATAAAGCGCTAAATAATCTAAAAAACGCAAATTTGATGAGCCTTGAGGGTATCGTAAAAACTCCCGCGGCCGAGCTTGCCCTGCTCATAAAGCCAAGCGGCTTTTACAACACCAAAGCAAAACGCCTAAAAACGCTTTGCGACGCGATTTTTAAAAAATTCGGAGATTTTGAAAATTTCAAAGAAAACGTTAGCCGCGAGTGGTTGCTGGGCGTCAAAGGCATCGGCGCAGAGAGCTGTGATGCGGTGCTTTGCTACGCGTGCGGGCGCGAGGTGATGGTCGTAGATAGCTACGCTTTGCGGATTTTGAGCTTTTTGGGGTATGAGTTTGAAAGCTACGAAGAGGCTCGCGAGTGGCTAGAGGCCGTAGATAGCGAGCAAATTTGCGAGGCGTACGGACGCGAGCTAGAGATGAATGAAATTTACGCCAAATTTCACGGCAAGATAGTGGAGTTTTGTAAGGCGCATTTTAACGGCAAGAAGCTTGACGAAGCGGGAGAGAAAATATTAAAAAATCTCGCATAATTAAATATTTTTTATATAAATATTTTAGTTGTATTTATTAAATTTAGATATTATTACGTAATTTTTAACAAGGAGTCAAAAATGGTATATGAAAATATAATCCACACCGTCGGCAAAACGCCCGTAGTTAAAATAAATAGCGTGCATGAAGATGGCATGGCTGAAATTTACGCAAAGCTCGAGTTTTTTAATCCGGGCGGATCGGTAAAAGATAGAATCGCCGCAAGTATGATCCTTGGAATGCAAAAAGAGGGCACGCTAAAAAAAGGCGACGTCATCGTAGAGCCTACTAGCGGCAACACCGGTATCGGCGTAGCTATGGCGGGCGCGGCTTTAGGCTTTAAAGTAGTGCTAGTAATGCCTGAAACCATGAGTATCGAAAGACGCAAGCTGCAAGCGGCATTTGGCGCGGAGTTTGTTCTAACCGAGGGCGCAAAGGGCATGAAAGGCGCGATCGAAAAGGCAAACGAACTCGTACGCGAAAAAGGCTACGTCATGCTAAGTCAGTTTGAGAATAAATTTAACCCGCAGGCTCACGAGCTAACGACTGCAAAAGAGATAATAGACGACTTTAAGGAGCTTGACGCTTTTGTTTCCGGCGTAGGTACCGGCGGCACGCTAAGCGGCGTAGCTAAAGCACTAAAGGCAAACGGATATAACACTAAAATCATAGCCGTCGAGCCAAACGACTCTGCCGTGATTTCCGGCGAAAAACCGGGACCGCACAAGATCCAAGGCATAGGCGCTGGCTTTATCCCGGCTACTCTTGATACCTCTTATATCGACGAGATAGAGCGCGTGGAAAACGACGAGGCTTTTGACGCCGCTAGGAAGCTGGCAAAAGAAGAGGGCGTGCTGTTAGGCATTTCAGGCGGCGCGGCTTTGGCTGCGGCGATAAAGGTCGCAAAGAGGCTGGGCAAGGGCAAAAAGGTGCTTTTCGTAGCTCCCGATAACGGCGAGAGATACCTTAGCACCGCGCTTTACGAGGCGTGAGTTGGGCTTTATCGCTGAGATAAACGAGCTAGTCGCGACCGTACGCGAGAAAGACCCCTCGGTGGCCTCGTGCTGCTACGGGGCCATTCTCATAAACACTCCGGGCATCCATGCCGTCGTTTTTCATAGAGTAGCGCACTTTTTGTATGTTAAAAATTTACGTTTTTTAGCGCGCTTCGTCTCGCAAATTTCGCGATTTTTAACGGGCATCGAGATACATCCTGGCGCCAAGATCGGCAGGCGGCTTTTTATCGATCACGGCATGGGCGTGGTTATCGGCGAGACTGCGGAGGTGGGCGATGACGTGCTGATATATCATCAAGTGACGTTAGGCGGCACGGGTAAGGAACGCTGTAAGCGCCATCCGACCGTAAAAAACGGCGTCACGATAGCAGCCGGCGCAAAAGTGCTGGGAAATATCTTAATCGGCGAAAACGCCAAAATCGGCGCAAACTCCGTCGTACTAAAAAACGTGCCGGATAACGCTACGGTCGTAGGCATCCCCGCTAGGATAGTACGCATAAACGGCGAGCGAGTCGGCGAATAGATAAATTTGCCCTAGTCTGTATTTTTATAATCTCGCTCATTTTTAGTTTAATCTTAAAATTTAAAAATTAAATTTCGCTTTTCATCCTAAATTTATAGCATTTCATGACTTTTTATTTTGCATCCTTTTATGCGCGTTTATGCCGTATTTTCGGCGCGGCGACTAGCCTTTTTTTGTTTTTTATTTATAAGAAAAATCATTTTTGCGCCCTAAAACCTTTTTTAGGCTTGCGGTACGCCAAGATAAGCTCATCGCGCCGGTAGGCTTGGCTAAATTTGAAGACAGCGCCGGACGCCGTTTGGTTTGATAAGCGTAAATCTTTGAGTTTATTTTGATTTTAGCAGACGGTAAGGGCGTTTAGAAGCGGAGCGTTTTTGAGCGATAAAATTTTCTGGCTGGTAATTTTTGCTATATAAATTCGGATTTTATCTGCTTTAAGCCGTTTGCCGAGAGAAATTTTCTCACTCTATCAAATTTTAGGCAAAAAATTTTGCTAAATTTTACCGCCTGATTTTATTCGTCGTTTAAAAATTAGGCATTGCATCAAGTACCTGCAAGCATACGGTTTTGTTTGGGTAGAGATTTTATTGCTAGAGCGGCAAACTTCGCTTTACTTGTAGCTTGCGGGTTTTATCTAGTCGGCGTAAAATTTTGCCTTATAGACATTTTTTGTCGCGATTAAATTTAAAGCCGTTTTGCCGGTTATTATCAAATTTAACGGACTTTAACGTAAAAACGTACCAAAACCGAGTTTTTAAGCCGAGGCTTTACGCGCAAAATTTCGCGTTTTTTCGGTTTTAGGGATTGTCGTCCGTGAGATGCGGCAAGCTTGGAGTTTGGGTTTTTAGTCGCTTCACCGTCTTAGCCGATTTGCTAAATTCTATTAGATCCTCGGTCGTTTTTACCTCGCTAGGAAGCTTTTGCAGCGAGTATTTAAAAATTTCAGCCGCCGCGATAGCGTCGTTTAATGCTCTGTGGTGAGCGTTATTTATGCCTAAAATTTCTTTTAGCGTGCCTAGGCCGTATTTTGGCGAGGCGATAGTGCGGCGGGCTAGGTCGATCGTACAGAGTCTGCGGTTTAGCAGCTCGCCGTACCCTAGCGCCTCCAGCGTCGCGCTGATAAAGCCGTAGTCGAAGCGAGCGTTGTGCGCCACGAAAACGCTCTGTCCTAGAAAAACCTTAAATTGCTCCATGACGAAGGCTAGGCTTGGTGCATTTTTTAGGTGTTCTGCGGTGATGCCCGTTAGTTCGCTGATATTTTCCGGGACGTAGGGCGCGTACGCGAAGGTTTCAAATTTGCCGATTGTTTCGCCGTTTTGTAGCTTTAGCGCGCCGATTTCGATGATCTGGCCGCTATTTATGCCGCCGCTAGTTTCTATATCTACGACGCAAAAAATTTGATCTTTTATCTCTTTGCGGCGAGTTTTGAGCTCGATTTGATTTTTTGCGGTGCGGGTTATATCAAGCCCCAGCGCGCGCCACATCTGTACGTCGCGAACGTCGAAAAGCTCGGCGTATTCGTCCATTTGCTTGGTTGCGGCGACGAAGTCGGCGTAGGGTACGTTTCGCTTAGCGACGACGGCTAGTAAATTTTCAAAATCTTGGTTCAAAACTCGAGCTTTAGCGAGCGGATAGAGTGCTCGTAGGAATTTGACGAAAATATATAGCTGCCAGCTACTACGATATCCACGCCCGCTTCATCGAGCTGCGCGACGTTTAGTCCCGTCACGCCTCCGTCTACTTCGATCATGCATTTAGCATTTTTGCGTTCGATCATTTCGCGTAAGCTGCGAGCTTTTTCGAGCACCGAAGGGATAAACTTTTGACCGCCGAACCCTGGATTTACGCTCATTAGCAGCACCATATCGACTTCGTTTACGATGTGCTCGATCGCCGAGACCGGCGTGTGAGGGTTTAGCACGATGGCAGGCCCCGTGCCGTGGCTACGGATGTGATCTATTAGACGTAGCGGATGCTTTTCTTCCTCGATGTGAAAGCTTAAAAATTTAGGCTTCAGAGGCAAAAAAAGATCGGCAAAAAAGGTGTTGTTTTGCACCATTAGGTGTATGTCTAGCGGCTTTGTAGCAGCCTTGGCTACGGCGTTTACGACGACGGGGCCGATGGTTAAATTCGGCACGAAATGCCCGTCCATCACGTCAACATGCACGAGATCGGCTCCGGCCTCGCAGATGGCCTCGATCTCGGCTCTTAAATTTCCAAAATCCGCCGATAAAATACTAGGCGCTACATACATCTTTTATCCTTTATTTACTTAGAAAAAATATCGCATCCGAGCCGTCTATATCAAGCCGCACCAAGACGCCTCGGTTTTTATTGTTTTCGTCTTGAGTTACCTCTAAAATATGCGGCAGGGTAAAGCTCACGGTTATGCCCTGCCTAGCTAGCTGCGATTCGATACGGTCGCAAATAACGCTTAGTAGATCGGCATACGCTTGAGATAGGCTTAAATTCTCGCTATTTTGAAGTAAAATTTTACACATCTTTTTGATATCGCTTTTTTGTAGGCAGAGGATAAATTTGGCCTCCAGATCGCCGTAAAACGCAACCGAGCCGATATTAAATTTACCCTCTTGGCAGCTAAAACGCTCTATGGCGGTGCTTATTTTCGTAACCGTAGAACCGGACATTGAGGCTAGAGTGTCCGTTACCGTCGCTAAAAGGCTCGGTAGGGTGTTTATGATATCTTTGGTAAGATTTTTGGGTCTTTCTTCCCCGGAGCCGCCTCCGCCCGCGATAGTACCGTCGTCTTCGTAAAATTCGCCAAGGCTTTTATAAACCAAGATGCCGTAGTCCTCAAGGTCGTTTTTTAGGACTTGGGACGTGCTGGCTAGTTTTAGGCCGCATACGACGATAGCAGCTCCATACTCGGCGCAGACGGTAGAGAGCTTGGCTAAAAAAGATACTCCGTGGATATTTATCGAGCTTGATTTACTCATATCAAAGACAAAAAATTTAAAGCCTATTTTTAATGAATTATTAAACGTCTTTTGGTCGAAATTATTTATGAAAGCCGAGTCGATAAAGCCCTCTAATTCGTATATGACGACATTTTCTTTGAGCGTGGTTTTTATGTCTTTTTTACTTGATTTTATCTGCGTGAGATAGACCGAGTACTCAAAGTTTTTATGAAGGCTTTTAAATTCTTTTAGATCCTTAGCTATTGTCGGGATATAGCCGGTACCCGAGAGCTTAAGGGCGATTTGGCGTTTTTGGTCGGCATCGTCGTTAAAAACTATGATGCGTCTATTTGCGTATTCGGGTTTAAACTCTCCCCAAAATAGCGCCGCTACGTTTGCGGTCTCGAAAAAAGATAAATTCGTCATGCCCTTTGACATTCTTTTGAGAGCTTTAAATTTAACTTCGTTATAGTCGCAAAAGCCTACGCTAGCGCCGTTAAATGCGGCTAGCTTTAAAACGGCTTCAAGGATTAGATTAAAACCGATTTTATTAAAATAAACGGCGTTTTTAAGGGATATTAAGATGTAGCGAGGGGATTTTTGGCGAATAGAATTTATATTTTTTTCGCTGATTTCATACTTAGATACGTCTCCGTCAAGAAAGCCCATAGGATAAAAAATGGCCGTATCGTCTTTAAATTTTAATCTCATAAAACGCCTAGAAATTTCCCGATTTATAGCAGGGCTTAAATTTGCCTGCAGATCTCGCAAAATAAAATATGTTTAAATTTTATTATTTTATCCTTTTTATCCATAATTTTAGTTTAAAACATCGCACTCTCGTAAAAACCGACCGGAGCATTTAAGTTAATATTTTGCTTATTTTAGATAAAATCAGGAAAAATTTTTAATTTTAAGGAAATAAAATGTCAAGAGTATGCGCAATAACAGGCAAAGGTCCGATGGTAGGCAACAACGTTAGCCACGCCAAAAACAGAACTAAAAGAAGGTTTTTACCAAACCTACGAACTATCCGCGTAACGCTAGAGGACGGCACTACGAGAAAGATCAAAGTAGCTGCTTCTACGCTAAGAACTATGAGAAAACAGTCACGCTAAATTTACCGCAAATTTGAGGAGTTGTCTTTGTTTAAAAAGATTTTAAAATTCCTCAACTGGTCGAGTTCTGCCAAACCTCAAATCAATCTCAATACCGAACTTTACGAACAACTTCGCCCGTTTCGCCTACCGCTCATCTTAGTCGTTTTGATGATGACGATCGGCGCTATGGGTTATGTCGCGATTGACGGCTTTAGCCTATCTGACGCGATATATCAGGCGGGTATGACTTTTACGACCGTCGGATTTACCGAGGTTGCGCCTATTTCCCCGGCTGGACGGCTTTTTACCATCACGTTTATTTTACTCGGTTTTGCCGTTTTTACGTTTTCTACGGGTTTGATGCTAGAGGTTTTAAAAAAAGGCGCTCTCGTAGCGATCATAAAGGAGAGACGAATGCTATATAAGATCGCAAGGTTAAAAAACCACTTTGTTATCTGCTATCACAACCAATACACACTAGAGCTAAGCCGAGAATTTAGAGAAAATCACATCCCCTTCGTCGTCATAGACCCGCGCGAAGATCTGCCCGAGATCGCAGAAAAAAATAAGTATCCATACTACATCGTCTCTCAGCCCCACACGCAAACCGCGCTTTTAAAGACGCATTTTTCAAGCGCAAAAGGTATGATCACGCTAAGCTCTAATATCGCCGACAATATCGCGCTTATCGCGACCGTAAGGCTTTTTGAAAAAGAGATCGGACGTAAAAAGCCTTATTTTATAATGACGAACTCCGATAATCAAGACGATACCGAACGCCTAAAAAAGCTCGGTGCAAATAGCGTCGTGAGTCCGTCAAAGCTAGTCGCCCAGCGCCTTAGCGCCATGAGCGTGCGACCCGATATGGAAAATTTGCTCGAGCAGTTTTTGTATAAGCAAGACTCGCCGATCGATATCGAGGAGATTTTGGTACCCGACTACTCATGGGTGCGCTTTAAACGCCTAAAAGAAACAAATTTACGAAACATAACAAACGCCGACGTCGTAGGTATCAAAGACGTGAATAACAAATTTATCCCGATGCCAAAGGGCGATACGCTAATCGGCACGGGTACGAAGCTACTAGTCATCGGCACTGGCGAGTCGATACGCCTAACCAAACGAGTCATAAAAAGCAGACATAAGCCAGAAGAGCTAAAATACGTCTAAAATTTGAGACGATTTATGCGTATTTTAATTTTGCCTTTGCCTAGATAGCCGTAAATTTAACGCTAAAATAAGGGATTGATCCGATCTTTTACTCAAATTTAAATTTTACAAAAGTATCTTTTGGATTAGATAGCGTAAAAATTTAAGCTATTTAGAGGCAAAACTAAACCGCCGTAAATTTTAGGGAATGCTCCGAATTTGACGCTTTTTTAACCCTCTCTTAAAATAACATTCGCTAAAATTAAATCAAACTTTAATTAAAGGAGCAAATATGTTTCATGAAGATAGAGAGCTTATAACTAAGCTAAAAGGTACAAACGCGCACTTTACATCGCTTTTTGATAAGCACAACGACCTGGACGAAAAGATCGCCGAAATGCAAAAAGGCAACTTCTACAACGATGCCGAAGTGGATGCTTTAAAGCGCGAGAAACTCAGACTAAAAGACGAAATTTACGCCTTTTTAGCCGAGTATAAAAAAGAAAATAATCTTTGACTTGTCCGCGGCGGACGATTTGCTCCGCCGTTTTCTACCTCAAATTCTCTCAAATTTTCATCTTTGATAGTTGTAAATCGCGCTAAATTTAATTCAAAACCAAGCCGTAAAACATTAAATTTTGTTTTTCAAATTTACGATGCTACTACATCGAAATCTTTTTGAGTGCCCAAAAAACCGCCATACCAACGCATAAAATAATAGCCGCCCAAATATAATCCATCTTTTTTCCCTTGCCTATTTTTGCCGAAGCTTAATTTATTTTTTATTTATTGTAACACAAACTCGCGTCTTTTTCGGAAAGGCCGTGATTTAAGATAAAATTCGCTAAAATTTATAAAACGTTAAAAAGGATTAAAAATGGATGAGACAAAGAGTGTTTTTATCAACCGAGAGCTTAGCTGGTTGCGTTTTAACTCGCGCGTTTTAGCCCAGTGCGAAAAGGCGTTACCGCCGCTTGAAAAGCTAAAATTTATCGCGATTTATATGACAAATTTGGATGAATTTTACATGATTCGCATCGCGGGACTCAAGCAGCTTTTTGCCGCCGGAGTCGCTGCTAGCGGTAGCGACGGCATGAGTCCGCTCGATCAGCTAAGGGAGATCAGAAAATACATCAAAGACGAACTCGCGCTCGTAGAAAGACACTACAAAGACGCGCTAAAAGAACTCGCGCAAAACGGGCTTTTTATGAAAAATTACGACGAAATCTCGCCCGAGCTTCGCGCCAAATGCGACGAGTATTTTTTCTCAAACATCCTGCCCGTCATCGTGCCTATCGCGGTTGATGCCACGCACCCGTATCCTCATCTAAACAACCTTAGCTTTAGCCTAGCCGTCAAGCTTGCCGACGCGGATAGTCCCGAGATAGTGAAATTTGGCATGATACGTATCTCGCGCGTTTTGCCGAGATTTTATCAAGCGGCCGACAACGTCTACGTGCCGATAGAAACGATCGTACACCGCCATGCGGAGGAGATTTTCCCGGGTTACAAGCTTCTTAGCTCGGCTGCTTTTAGGGTTACCAGGAACGCCGATATCGTCATCGAGGAGGAAGAGGCCGATGATTTTATGATGATCCTCGAGCAAGGGCTCAAGCTACGCCGAAAGGGCGCCTTTGTCCGCATGCAGATACAAAAGGACGCCGACGCCGAGATAGTCGAGTTTCTAAACTCGCACATGAAGATTTTTTACAAAGATATCTACGAGTATACCGTCCCGCTCACGTTAAATTCGCTCTGGCAAATCGTGGGAAATAAAGAATTCTCGCACCTTTGCTTACCGCCGTACGCGCCAAAGACATTGCCGCCTTTTAGCACTCATCTCTCGATGTTTGACGTCATCGATAAAGAAGACGTGCTAGTCGTGCATCCCTACGAGAGCTTTGATCCCGTAGTGCAGTTTATCAGGGAGGCGAGCAAGGATCCGCGCGTGATTTCGATCCGCATGACGCTCTACCGCGTCGATAAAAGCTCGCCTATCATCCAGGCTCTCATCGACGCCGCAAACGACGGCAAGCAAGTAACCGTGATGGTCGAGCTAAAGGCGAGGTTCGACGAGGAAAACAACTTGCACTGGGCAAAGGCTCTAGAGGATGCCGGCGCGCACGTGATATACGGTATCACGGGCTTTAAGGTGCACGCAAAAGTGAGCCAAGTCATCCGCCAAGAGGGCGGTAAGCTCAAATTTTACATGCATCTATCTACGGGCAACTACAACGGAGGCTCGGCGAAAATTTATACCGACGTGAGCTATTTTACGAGTAGGGCGGAGTTTGCGAGCGATACGACGACGTTTTTTCATATACTTTCGGGCTTTTCTAAAAACCGCCGTTTGCAGACGCTCTCTATGTCGCCGATGCAGATAAAAGAGCGCGTGCTAGAGATGATAAAGGCTGAGACTGTGCACGGCGAGCAGGGCAGGATCGTGGCCAAGATGAACGCGCTGGTTGATAGCGACATCATAGACGCGCTGGTAAAGGCAAGTAGCGCAGGCGTAAAGATCGATCTCATCGTGCGCGGCATCTGCTGCGTGCGCCCGGGCGTGAAAGGCTTCAGCGAAAATATCCGCGTGAGATCGCTCATCGGCAAATACCTTGAGCACGCGAGGATATTTTATTTCAGGCACGCCGACCCTCAAATTTACATCGCTTCCGCCGACTGGATGCCACGAAATCTCGAGCGCCGCCTAGAGCTCATGACGCCGATAATCGATAAAAATTTGCAAGAGCGCTTGCTCGAGTTTTTGCGCTTGCAGCTTAGCGATAACGAACTAGCCTTTGAACTGCAAAACAGCGGCGAATACGCCAAGGTAAGACCGAAAGAGGGCGACGCGCGTATAAACTCGCAAGAGGTGCTCGAGGAGTACGTGAGCGGGATATATAAGGCGACGAAAAAGGATAGTGATAAGGGTAAGAGCGAGCAGATGGTGGCGAAACTTTTGAAAGAAAGTTAAGCGGCTCGTCTTTTTGCCCTATACTTCGCTTTGCTTCCCTTGCGGTCGCAACTGCAAGCAGAGGCTTTTAAATTCGGCTCGGTCATTACCGACAAGGCAACTCCCGTCGCCAAATTTAAAAGCGCCTCGTCTAGAACTTCTTGAAAAGCTACGAGCGCAGCGAAGTAGAAAAATACTTCGCCTTATCGTTTTGCGTTCAAATTTGAAGATAAATTTATAAATTTAGCTTCAAATTTTACTTGCCTAGACCCGCATCTTGAAACTTCTAAATTCGGCGAGCAAATCTGTAAAAATCTATTCATGCGGCAATTTTACTTCACCGAGCTTTTTGTTGTAAGTTTTTCGGAATTTAAGGGATAAAATGAACTCTTTAAATGCCTTTTTCTCTGGTTTTTCGCTCGGGCTCTCGCTGATTTTACCCATCGGAGCTCAAAATGCCTTTGTGCTAAAACAAGGCATCAAAAAACAGCATGTTTTTCTCGTTTGCATTATCTGCGCGCTTAGCGACGCCGCGCTGATCTTTGCGGGCGTATCGGGGTTTGGCTACGTCGTAGAGCGCTATCCCGTCATCAAAACCGCCGCGCTTTGGGGCGGATTTGTATTTTTGAGTATTTACGGGCTGCGTAGCCTTTATAGCGCGTTTAGCGCCTCGCACGCTCTAGCAGCTGGCGGCGAGGATACGCACGGAGCGGTTAAAGCAGCGCTTCTCACGCTAGCTTTTACGTGGTTAAATCCGCACGTTTATCTTGATACTGTCGTGTTACTTGGCTCGGTTTCTACGAAATTTGGCGAGCGCGCGGGACTCTTTGGCGCGGGCGCGATGTGCGCGTCGTTTGCGTTTTTCTTTTTGCTCGGATACGGAGCTAGATTTTTAGCGCCGTTGTTTCAAAAGCCCGCCGCATGGAAAATTTTGGAGTTTTTCGTCGGCGTCACTATGATAGCGCTTGGCGTGATGTTAGTAATCGGCTAGTGAGGGTGCTTAAATTTAACGACTAAATTTATATAGCTTTGATACGCTGTTTTTATACCCCGTTGGCTAAACTTTGCTAAAATTTAAGTAAATTTACAAGAGAAGGAAAGGATGAACGACCAAATTTACCTCATCGGCGACGTTCACGGCTGCCATAAAACCCTTTGCGCCTTGATAGATAGCTTGCCGCGGGGTACCGATTCTAAAATTTGCTTCGTAGGCGATCTGATAGACCGCGGCGAGGGGAGTTTTGAGGTCGTGCAGCTGGCGATTCAGCGCGGTTACGCGGCCGTGATGGGCAATCACGAGTACCGCCTTTTACAACACAAGAATGCATTTTTACGCGGCGAGACGCCTAGCGACACGCGCTGGTTTTACCTAAACGGCGGCGCGCAGACTTTCGCCTCCTACACCAAAGCTAGCCGCGCCCAGAAGCTCGCGCATATAGAGTTTTTATCAAATTTACCGCTTTACTTGGAGCTTGCCGAGTTTAAAAACGCTCAGGGTAGGCGGCTCGTTGCGTCGCATTCGGCGATTGGGCGGATGTGGGTGCTACGTAACTCGCACGGCGATAGCGCGGCGGAGTTTAGGCGGCACGTACTTTGCGGCAGAGGCGATTTTAGCCAAAACGAAGGCGTTTTTAACGTCTACGGCCATACGCCGATCTCGGAGCCCGATATAACGGAATTTAGCGCAAATATCGACACGGGCTGCGTTTATAGGCACGGTTTTAGCCGTCTTTGCGCGCTTGAGTTTCCGAGCATGCGGGTTTTTATGCAGGAAAATATCGAGGACGACGGGTGATTTTAGTCAAATTTGAGGCTAAAATTGACTAAAATTTGAAATTTTATGCACCGAGACTAGAGTCTTTAAAGTATTAAATTTGGTTTTTGGTCAAATTTAACGTTATGTCCTTAAATTTCTTTAAACGAAAATGATTGTTTGAAGCCGTCTCGCTTCTTTGTTAAGGGGGAAGGACTTGAATTACGCTCTGCTAGCGGTTGCGAGGCAAAGCCGAAGCAAAAGAGCCCCTTTTTCTTTTTTTCGGGAGAGGAAGGGGGTTCTACTTACGAAGCGTCGCCCCTTCCTCTCCCAAGCCCTCTCCAACCCCACTGCACGTTAGAGGTGGCGACATAGCTTTGCTTGCGCAAAGCGTCGCGAGTTTTTGACTCTAAATTTGATGTTTTCAGGGCGCGGGTCTCGATGGGTCAAATTTGAAACCGAAATTTACAAATTTAACTTCAAATTTGAGCGAAAAACGATAAGGCGAAGTGTCTTGTGATGAATTTAAATGTTGCGACGAAATTTTCGACCGAAGATAGAACATATAGTTCATCGAGGGAGAAAATTTCTAGCTCATTTAAAGGCGTGCAAGAAACGAGCCGCTCACAATTTACGTATCCTGGCGATTTCATCTCTTAGCGCCGCCGCCTTCTCAAACTCCAACTGCGCCGCGGCTTCTAGCATCTGTTTTCTTAGCTCTTTTATGATGCTTGCTCGCTCGGCGGCAGGCATTTTTTCCAGATTTTTGCCGCGTTTATATATCTCGCCCTCATCCTCGACGTGCAGGCTCTCCTCGATGTTTCGGCTAGCCGAGCGCGGGACGATGCCGTGAGCGCGGTTGTATTCATCTTGCATCTTGCGGCGAGCCAGCGTCGTATCCATCGCTTCTTGCATGGATTTGGTGATCTTTTTGGCAAACATCAGCACCCGTCCGTTTACGTTTCTAGCCGCGCGCCCCATCGTTTGGATTAAGCTCGTCGTCGAGCGCAAAAAGCCCTCCTTATCGGCGTCCATGATGGCTATGAGGCTAACCTCGGGTAGATCAAGCCCCTCGCGGAGCAAATTTATGCCGATGAGCATATCAAACTCGCCTCCTCTTAGCCCTCGGATGATCTCGTTTCGCTCGACAGCGTCGATATCTGAGTGCATGTATTTGACCTTGATACCAAGCTCGGTGTAGTAGCGGCTGAGCTCCTCGGCCATCTTTTTGGTGAGCACGGTAACCAGCACGCGCTCGTTTCTCTCGATGGTTTTTTTGGCCTCGTCAAATAAAATCTCCACCTGATTTTCGCTGCCTTTTATCTCTATCTGCGGATCGAGCAGTCCCGTCGGGCGTAAAATTTGCTCGTAGACGTGGCCGCGGCTTAAATTTATCTCGTATTCGTTCGGGGTCGCCGAGACGAAAAGAAATTTGGCGCGTTTGTTTATAAACTCATCAAATTTAAGCGGACGGTTATCAAGCGCGGACGGGAGGCGAAAGCCGTACTCCACCAGCACCTCTTTACGGCTACGGTCGCCTGCGTACATACCGCGAAACTGCGGCAGGCTCACGTGGCTTTCGTCCACGATGACTAGATAGTCCTTGCCGCCAAGTTCGAAATAATCAAACATCGAGTAGGGCGTCTCTCCCGCCTTTTGCCCAGTGAGGTGGCGCGCGTAGTTTTCGATGCCTTTGCACATGCCCGTGCTGCTCATCATCTCCAGGTCAAATTCCACTCGTTGTTTTAGGCGCTGAGCCTCTACGAGTTTGCCTTGCTCGTTAAATTCTTTTAGCCGCTCTTCTAGCTCCTCTTCGATCTGTTTGATGGCGATTTTTAGGCGGTCTGCGCCCACGATAAACTGACTCGTGGCATAAAGCGTAAATTTACCCACGTCTTTTAGCTTTTTGTTTTCCAGTACGTCAAAGTGATACATCGCGTCGATCTCGTCGCCGAAAAACTCGATGCGAAGCGCTTCGTCTCCCCAATATGCGGGATAGACGTCCACTACGTCGCCGTTTACGCGAAAGTCGCCGCGGTCGAAATAGTTATCGTTTCGCTTGTAGCCCATATCGACGAGCTTTTGCAGCAGCGCGCGCTGATTGATATTTTCGCCCACGCCCAGATACGCGACCATGCCTTGGTATTCGCTAGGATTGCCTAAGCCGTAGTTGGCCGATACCGACGCCACGCACACGACGTCGTCAAAGCTGAGCAGACTCGCCGTCGCAGATAGGCGCAGACGCTCGAGCTCCTCGTTTACGGAGCTGTCTTTTTCGATAAAAAGGTCTTGACGCGGGATGTAGGCCTCTGGCTGATAGTAGTCGTAGTAGCTGATAAAATACTCTACGTGATTTTTAGGGAAAAAGCCCTTAAATTCGCTATAAAGCTGAGCGGCGAGGGATTTATTATGCGTCATGATTAGCGTGGGCATATTTAGCTCTTTTATCACGTTTGCCATAGTAAAGGTCTTGCCCGAGCCCGTGACGCCTAGAAGCGTTTGGTATTTGTTACCCGATCTTACGGAGGCTGTGATATTGGCGACTGCGCGGGCCTGATCCTCGCTCGGGCTAAATTTGGACGAAATTTCAAAATTTTTCATTTTTTACCTTAAAAATCAGCTTTTTTTGTTACAATTACGTAAAATTATACCAAAACTAAGGAAAAAGATGTTTGATAACGATAAAGTACTAAACACCCTAACCGACAAGGTAAACGACCTGCTGGCTAGATATAACGAAATCTGCGAAGAAAACGAGTCTCTACGCAACGAACTAATCAGCGTCAAAGCCCAAAACGAAGCCAAAACAAACCAAATCGCGCGACTAGAAGAAGACCTAAGAACCAAAAACACCGAGAGCGATGACGTCATCCGCAAGATCGAAGCGGTGCTGGGAAAGTAAATTTAGGCGACGCGACTAATGAAAAAAATAACGGTAAAGATAGCCTCCACATCCTATAATATAAGCCTCGAGGATGAATTTGCCCAAAGCTTTGAAAAAGAGTGGGAGACGTTTACCGGGGGGAAGAGATGTCTAGATGTTAAGGAGCTGCTTAGCGCCTATGTACAAAAATGCTACGAAAACTATCAGCGCGAGCGCGAACTGCGCTCTTTGGCGCAAAAACTAACTAAAGAATTTAACTAAAAAATATCTAAATTTATATATTTTAAGTCGCACAAGTCAACTTCTTAGACTTTTAGCGCGTTTTTGAGAGCGCACTTTACTATATTTATTTGACTTTTTATGTTTTTTGTGTGGCGTATTTGTCTATATTTTAGACTTTTATAGGCGTTTTTTGGACGATAAAGTAGCAACTATAGGCTAAAATAGGCTATTTATTCACGTTTTTCGTAAAAATTTGCATTATTTCTTGTAAATTTATTTTAGTTTAAGCATTTTGTATATATAATTCCGCCAACTGCATAAGTGTATGCAGAAATAAACACAAGGAGTCTCGTATGAGAAAAGGTTTTACAATGATCGAGTTGATCTTCGTGATCGTTATTTTAGGTATCCTAGCTGCTGTTGCTATCCCAAGACTAGCTGCGACTCGTGATGATGCAGAGGTTTCAAAAGCTGCTACAAACATCCAAACTATGGTTTCTGACCTTGGCACGTACTATACGTCTCAGGCTCGATTCTCTACTACACTATCTGATATGACTGGTGTTTCTAGTCCTGTTAAAGTTAAAACCGATGCGTGCTTTACTGTAAGTACAGCTACTACTGATATAGATAATGCTAATGGTACAATAAAGGTAACAGTGGATAATAGTACTGGCGCTTGCGCAAGACTATGGCAACTTCCTGGTCTAGTTGAGCTAAATGCTAAAATCACTAGAGATAGCAACAAACTAAAATTTGGCGGCATAGGTGTTCAATACTAATAGCGTCTTGCTTTTAGATAACTAAAATAGTAAGCCCAAATTTGCCTAGAGCGAATTTGGGCTTTTTTTATTTGTGATGAAAATACATCTTAAAGGAAATGACTTGAAAGCGGCGTTTACTTTAATAGAACTTATTTTCGTTATTTTAATAATAGGCATCTTGGCTGTAGTAGCTATCCCTAGACTAAACGCCACCAGGGACGATGCGCAGGCCTCTACTGTAGCCAGCAATGTCGCTGTGGCCGTAATGGATATACTCAGCTACTATACCTCGACCGGCTCTTTTACTGACATAAAATCTATGTCAAATATAGTAATAGACAATGACGGCAAAATAAAAGTAAAAGACTCTGACTGCTTCCAACTATCCGTAGCTAATGCTACTGCTAGCGATGTAGATCCTAGTAAGGGTATAGAAGTTGGCAGCCCTATACTAAAAGTTATAGGTATAACCGGGGGCAACAGTGCGTGTGTAACTGCCCAAGAGCTAACTCGTGATATTCTTGTCGCTAGTCCTATAAATTTAGGGCAAGGGCATGTGAGGTATTGAAAAATAACGAGATATTGAAGTTATTTTGATTTTTAAGCGTCTTATGTTGAAATAAGGCGCTTTATTTTATATGATTTTTACACTAAAATGTAGAAATAAAGAGGATATAGTATGAGACGTGGTTTTACGATGCTTGAGCTTGTTTTTGTTATCGTTGTTTTAGGTATTTTGGCTAGTATAGCGGGGGTTAAGATATTTGCTACTAGAGATGATGCTTTGATTGCTAGAGCTAGAAATAATGTAGCTTCTATAAGAAGCGGTATAATCAATAAATACAGTGCAAATATGATGAGAGGTAGTTTTGGTTATCCTGCTCAGCTCGAAAAAACTGGTAGTTCAGTACCTTTTGATGACGTGATTCAAGGCGGTGCAAAAGACTGGACAAAAAGCGGTAACAATTATACTTTTAAACTAGGTTCAAAAACAGTATTATTTACTTACGATTCTAGAAATGGTACGTTTGACTGCCCTCATAGTCAGTCGTTGTGTAAGGCCCTTACGGAGTAGACGGCTTTTTTAAAATGGTTGCAAACGGCTTGAGTCCTAGACCGTTTGTATACTACTATGAAAATTTACCCAAAATTTAATTAACATCAAAGATAAGATTTTTCGGCTATATTTTAAAATGTAGCCGAAATTTTTACGGCTTTTAAATTTATAAAATATATTCTCTGTTATACCGATTTTTTGTGATTTTTTATAAATAAACTAAATTTTCTTAAAGACTAAAAAACTAATTTTGACTATGTATGCTTTTTTGTAAATATACTTGTTGATTTTTAAATTTTTAGTGATTATTCTATTGTATTTTTGCTATTTTATTACGGCTTGGTGGTAGAATAAATATTAAAATACAAAAGCTTGCAATAAATAAATGATTAATTAGCAAGTAAAAAATCATAATTCTGGTATGCTTAGTATAAGAAAAACCAAAAAATAAAAAATTAAACCTTGCGGCCTAGCAATGTTTTATATACTCAAATTATAGATCGCTTTAGCTCTTGTGCCCGCCTTATTTTACTTGCTATAAAGCTTGGTTGTAATGTAAAAAATTGCCACGACGTATGTGTTATTTTTTTATAAGTCCGTTTAAGTAAAAATTGCCGCTTAAGATACACGGCAATTCCAAAAATTAAAGGATATAATATTATGGTCAAATTAAATCCTTTATTTGAAAATCTATCTCAAGAAATAGCCAAAATGAATTTAAGCGTAGCAACCGTCTTTTCGGCAGATGTGCATAAAAGGCGTCAAAGTCGGCTTTGCTTCATACCCTTTCTAGTCTACTCTGTAATCCCATAAAAGCAATAAATATCAAATCAAAGTTGCAGCAGTTTGGTTGGTATAAAATAAGACAAAAAGGCCACCATTTGAGTACGTCATTGCCGCTATCATAAAAGCAATTAGGCGATATAGGCTAGACATAGTATATAAAAATAGCCAAAGCTGCGCGACTCTATAGGCCACAATACATACTATCGCGACTTTACGTATAATAATGCAATGATAGCAAGGATGCGGGATTAACGAAGCAAACGAATAATTTAGCGAGATCCAACTGAACATAAATACCGAATTTAAGTGATTTTAAAGAGCGATACAGGTTAAAGAACAAATTTAAAACCGCTGACGATGGAGATAGAGCCGGCGTAATGAGGCACAGGCTAGATAAATTTGAGTTGCGAGCCAAAACGGCCGATCGGTAATAATTAGCAACCGACTCCGTCCGAGGTAAAAATAAATACTGCCGCCAAATTTATAATACCGAATTTAACTTCGCAAACGGCCTAAATTTAAGCAAAACGCATTAAATTTAAGTGCTAAAATAGCTGAGCTAAGGTTTGCTAAATTTAGCAAAGCCGCTATAGCCAAAAGGCAAATTTGGTATAACGAGACAAGATGATAAGGCGGTAGATTATGATAAACGGCAACCAGGCGAGACTCCGCCGACTACAAAATAAACTTCGGCACAGCTTTGCGGAGCGCAAATCGCGCCTCCTGACGCAAACCGCGCATAAATTTAAGCCGCTACCGAAACTGACGATTTTTGGGATTATTATTGTAAAATGCGGATTTAAAAACCGACTAATACCAAAATATACAAAAGGCAAGCCGTGTGTGAAGATGAGATAAAATACTACGAAATTTTGTTAAGCGGGTTAAATTTGGCGCCGCTCACTTATCACTACGGCGGTGATTTAGAGCCTTTTTGCGCGGTTACGGTTACGGTTAGAGGCAAAGAAACGCTAGGCTACGTTTTTAGGCAAGTAGCAAAACCTAGCTTTAAAACCGCCCAGATATCGGCCGTGCGTGCGCAGACTTTAACTTGGATTCAGATTTCGCTGCTGAAGTTTATCTCGCATTATTACGTCGTAAATTTATCCGTCGCCGCAGGGCTTTTTACTCCGCTTGACGTAGGCGCGCCGTGCCCGGCGTTTTGCGAAAAAAAAGCGGACGAGCGGGCTTTGGGCGATAGTGCCGACTTAAATTTAAACGCCAAAATCCGTAAAAAAGAGGGGCAAAATTTAACCCTAGAGCCAAACGATGCCGCGCAGACTAGCGATTTGGATTTTGGATTTACCTCCGTAGTCGGCGTATCCAAGGCTAGCGCATGCCAAGCAAATTTAAAACCAAATTTTGCCAAAAATGCTAGCCAAAACGGTGACGTGACTTTGACGGAGGCGAATTTATCGGCGGGCGCTTCGTCGCTACAAACGGCTCAAAATCAAAAACAAACGCTAAATTTGATAAATCGCCAAGAATCGGTCGCAGACAAAAAAACCTTTGAAATGCCAAATTTAAACGACGAACTACAGCCTAAAATCTTCTTAAAAGCCCCGAGCCTAAACCCGGCCCAACAAGAAGCGCTAAATTTTGCCAAAAGCCGTAAAACCAGCCTCATTTTCGGCGATACTGGAAGCGGCAAAAGCGAGATTTATTTTTCGCTCATTCGCGAATATTTGCTCGCGGGCAGGCAGGTTTTGCTTTTGATGCCTGAAATCTCGCTAACGCCGCAGATGACGAAGCGGCTAAAAAGCTATTTTGGCGAGAGTTTTGGCGTGTGGCACTCTAAAATTACGCCAAAAAAGCGCGGCGAGATCCTGCAAAAGTTTCAGAGTCGCGAGATAAATTTGATCGCCGGCGCGCGCTCGGCGCTATTTTTGCCCTTTAGCGAGCTTGGGCTAATCATCGTCGATGAGGAGCACGACGACAGCTACAAATCCGCGCAAAGTCCGCGCTATAACGCCCGCGACCTTGCGATATTTTTAGCGAGCAAATTTGACGTGAAAGTCGTGCTGGGCTCGGCTACTCCGAGCGTCGTGAGTTTCAAAAAGCAGCCGCATTTTAGGTTAAAAGGCACGTTTTTTAAAAGCGAGAAAAAATTTATCTACGACGAGAGCGAGACGGGGCTAAGCGGCGTCGTGCTTGGCGAGCTTGCGACTAGTTTTGCGGGAGGCAAACAGGCGGTCGTTTTCCTGCCGACACGCGCGAACTTCCGCTACCTATCATGCCGCGAGTGCGGTAGTACGATAAAGTGCCCGTTTTGCAGCGTCGGGATGAGCTTTTATAAAAAGCGTAATCTGCTAAAGTGCCAGTACTGCGGCTTTACGGCGCCCGCGACGTGCTCGTGCGAGAAGTGCGGTAGCCAGATGATCGAAGCAAAAAAAATCGGCACCGACGAGCTAACGGAGGCCTTGCGCTCAGCGTTTCCCGCGGCTAGGATCGAGAAATTCGACCGCGACGAGATCACGACGCAAAATAAGCTTGAAAGGACGCTAAAAGCCTTTAACGCGGGCGAGATAGACGCGCTCGTCGGCACGCAGATGCTTAGCAAAGGACACGACTACCATAACGTAGATTTGGCCGTCATCATGGGCGTGGACGATCTTTTGAGCTTTCCTGATTTTCGCGCTAGAGAGCGGACGCTGGCTCTTGCTATGCAAGTAGCCGGTAGAGCCGGGCGCGCGGGGCTTGGGCGCGTAGTGGTGCAAAGTAGGCAGCGGGAGTTTTTTGAAAATTTTATCGAGGATTACGACGCTTTTTTGGCTGAGGAGATGTTTGCTAGAGAGCCGATATATCCGCCGTTTGCTAGGCTTTTGCGCGTTGTTGTTTCTGAAAAAATCGAACAGGCAGCAAAGCAAAGGCTTGAAATTTGCGTAGCCGAGCTCGAAAATTTACGCGCCGTAGAATCTTCGCTTGAAATAGTCGGACACGGCAAGTGCGGAGTCGAGATTTTAAGCGGTAAATTTCGCTTTGAGATTTTACTGCGCTGCGCCTCGCACGCTCCGCTTATCAAAGCCGCTCGCATCTGCGCCTCGCACGGCTTTGACGTCGATATGGATCCGATAAATTTCTCGTAGTATCTTATTTCTAGGGCTTAAACGTAACTAAATTTTTATTTGTGATAATGTTTATCTTTTTAAGCCTATTTTTATACGATTTAAATATAATCGCGTTATAATTTTATCTAGATTTAAACATACAGTCTAATTAAAATTATAAAGATTACCCTAAAGGAACTTAATGCAAAAATTTTTACAAGCCCTAGCAGGCTCGCAAAAATATTTCGTAAACTACGTTAGCGTCGCGATTTTCATCGTGATGGCGTGGATAGGCGGACTCAAAGTCGTGCAATACGAGGCCGACGGCATCGTGCCGTTTGTAACCAACAGCCCGTTTTTTAGCTATATGTATAGCAAAAAAGATATCGTAGATAACGGCAAGGGCAAAATGGTCGCCGAGTACAACCTACACAAAAACCCGGAAGGCTTGGTCGTGCCTAAAAACATCGAGTGGCACAAACAAAACGGTACTTACGCTGTTTCGTACCTGATTGGCGCGATGATCTGCACTATCGGCACGCTCGTGTTGCTTGGCATCTGGTTCCCTAAACTAGGGCTTATCGGCGGGCTGCTGACGTTTGGCATGTCTATCGTAACGCTTAGCTTTTTGATAACGACGCCTGAGACTTGGGTGCCAAATCTAGGCAATCCGGCGCTCGGCATCACCGAAAGCCCTAATTACGGCTTCCCGTATCTATCGGGTGCCGGACGACTGGTGCTAAAAGATATAATAATGTCTGCTGCGGGACTAATCGTAGCCTCAAATGCGGCTCGCAGGCTTTTGGAGCGCTGCAAAAGCTGCGCAGGTAAGTAAAACCGCAGATTTTAGCGAGCGGTACACCTAAGTTTAGGTATCTTGCCGCTCGCGGCCATTTTTATCCCTAAATTTACAGTCTTGCCGTAAATTTATCTTCTTTTTCTACCCCAGACAAATACTAATTTTAAAATCGACTTTTGCTGATTTTAAATTTGCCTTTGCTTCTTGTTCGTCAAATTTAATAAGCCAAGCGCATTTATGGATACGGCTAAAATTTGCCGCCCGACTAGATCGTGCAAAAAGTCGGGGTAGATTTATCCACGCCCAATAAACCTTACTTTGCCTTTTCGCAACCTAGATCAAGCCCTAGTTCGCAGGATTTTTTATAAAATTTAGCCGCTTGTTCGCTTGATTTTTCCGTGCCTTTACCGCTCTCATAAAGCCCTGCTAGTCCGTAGCAGCCGCCGCTACTACCCATTTCGCAGCTTTTGTTAAATAACTCGAACGACTTTTGCTCCGAGCGCTCCACGCCCCTGCCTGCGCCGTAGACGTCGGCTAAATTCGAGCAGCCGTTAGCATCGCCTAGCTCGCACGATTTTTCATAAAATTTAGCCGCCTTGGCGTAATCTTGCGTAGCGCCCATACCGTAGTCGTAGGCTAATCCCGCACGACGGCAAGCATCCGCGTGCGACGCCTCGCAAGCCTTCTCAAAACCGCCGAGCGCACCCGCAAGATCGCCTTTTGCTTTCGCCGCTTGCGCCGCGGCGTAGATTTCGTTCGCGCTTGCGCCAAACATCGCGCTTGCAGCGCATAGAAGCGAAACTGCTAAAATTTTTCTCATTTTTTATCCTTTAAAATTTGATGGATGCGGATTCTAGCGCAACGTTTTTGAAATTTACGTAAATTTATCGCCGACAAGTCGCTAAATTTGCCGTTTATACGCTAAAATACCCGCGCAAATTTATGTAAATTTAAAGGAGAAGGCGTGGGTGTTTTTGGTTTATTTAAAAAGGGGGCTGATAGCGCTCGAAAAAGAAGCGCAGGCGTCGCAAGGATCGGCAAGACCGCGCAGGAGCGCAAGGATATAAGCATCGAAATCTTAAAATCGCAAGGCGTACCTTTTATAGACCATTTGCCGCTAGTATACGAGACGAGCGAGGTCGCGCCGCGCGAAAAGGACGAGGTTATCGCCCGCGCGATCTGTTCGTTTGCTGCGATAATGTGCGCCTACACGATCAAAGATAACGGCGAGCTAACGGACGAAGATAAGCTGTACGCGAAAGATTTTTTAGATAATCGCTTCGGGTGCATAGACAAGCTAACGCGTATGGAGCGCCGCGTCATAGAGGGCGAGGCAAGCTGCGACGAGGCCGTAAAGATGAGCTGGAAATACGAGTCGCTGTGGGCGCTGATGTGGGCCATGGGGTTGGTAAAAAAGCTAGATTTCCCAAAGGATACCTGCGATTGCGATTTTGTAATGAAGACCTTTGACGGCGATTTTTCGGAGCGCGTGAAAATGCGCGGCACGGATGAAATCCTGCAGGCGCTCGATCTCATTTACCGCTATCACTGGGCGTGCGTCAATGCTAGGGTAAACGGTAGCAAGAGAGCAGGCCTTGATGAAGAGGTCGTGATGGAGAGGCGCGGCGGGCTAGAGTGGCTGTGCTGCAAGGGGGCTGAAAACGATAATCTAAGCGATGAGTATAATGCGTGGGATTATCCGGACTTGAATACTTGACTTTTGTGCGTTGTCTCACGAGCGTCTTTAAATGAGTTTGAAATTTTAAGTCTGCGGTAGGCTATACGCCTTATCTCGACTTAAAATTTCTGCACGACATTTAAATCCATCTCGCGATACTGCCGCTCCTGCATTCCTTAACTCAAATTTTAAACTAGCCTACGCTTAAAAATCTTCTGCTAGCAGCTACGAGCGTAGCGAAGTAGAAATTTTACTCGCCTCCTCGTAGCGAAGTTTAGCTTCACTGCGTTCGCTACTGCAAGCAGAGCGTTACAAGCGCAAGACGCAAAGTAAAGCAAAAATTGTCGCGCCTTATTTTTTGCGCGCTTTTTATAGAAATTTAGGCTGCGCTGCCGCTTGCGTTTTGCGTTTAAATTTTGCGCCTTATCCATTTGAGATTAAATTTAAAATACGAATTTATTTGGCTATACTTCGCTTAAATTTTTACAAAGGACGCAAATGAACGAGTTTTTCCCTTGCCGGGCGGTGGAGCATAGCGACGGCTCGTATGCCGCGGTAACGTCTGATTTTCACTACTTTGACGCGTATTTTAAAAACGGCTGCGGCGGATACGATTTGCAAAGTTTAGCCAAAAGCCTAGCCAAAAAGCACGACATAAAAGGCCTAAAATACGACTGCGAGGCGGGTATGTTTTGCGTTTATTCAAAGGATTTGGACGCGCTAAAATCCCTGTGCGAGAGGTTGCGGGAGATTAGCGGCCAGCAGAGCGACTATGCACCCGTAAGGCCGCAAAAGCCCAAAATAAAACCCAAAATGCTAGACGAACTACTGCTAAAAGGCTTTGTTTTAAGGCTTGACGAGGATACGCAAAAGCGGTTTTTAGACGGCGTACCGTTAGAGCTTTCGCCGCTGTTTGAGAACTACGCGGCCGCACTTGCGGGAGATGACGAAAAGGCGCAGTTTGAGGCGCTGCGCCGCATAAATTCGCAGGCGTGCTCGCAAAATAAAAGGCGGGATTGCGTTAGCGCGCTAGGTCATCCCGCGTTTTTACGAATATTATTTGATTTTATCGACAAAAATCCTAGCGACAAGCCGCATTTAGAGGCTCTTCGCGCGCTTGAGGCTATATGTATGAGGCATCTGCCCGATCTGCGAGCGGCAAAATATTTCATCGCAGCGCTTGCGCATAAAAAGGCCGATTTTAGGCAGGTCGGCATTTGCGGACTAGGCACGCTTTACGAGTATGATTTAAAGTTTATAGAGCAGCTAACCAAGGATAAATCCGCCAAGGTCGCAAACGCTGCGGCAAGAACGCTAAAATTCGGGTTTAAAAAAAAAGATTCAAGCGAGCATTATATATTTCCCGTTTGGATGTTTAGCGGCAAGCTGGTTAGGCGCTGCGAGAGGGAAATTTTCGGACGTTAGCGTACCTTTACTTTGTCATTAAAATTTACTCGGCTGATAGCGCCTATCTTAAATTTAAGTCGCCTAACCTAGCTTCATGGCGTCGCCGATTGCTTTTTGGCTTAAGGCTTAGGCTTTATCGCTAGCGTCTTGCTCTTGGCTAAAAGCGGGTAAATAAGCATGTTTGGCCCATCAAATTTCGCTACTTCCGCACCGCCCGTCATAGATATAGGCGACACTTTTGCGTAGCCCGCGCTAAATTTGACGCTTAGCTTATGCATCCAAAAATCCATTTTCGTTTTTGTTCTTTTTAGCTAAATTTAAACTCCGCGCAGAGTTTTGAGCCTATTTAAAGAGAAAATTTTTTATAATTGGCTAAAAATTTAAAGGCTAAATTTGCAAAGATACCCCACGAAACAAATCAAAATCAGGGACGTAAAAATAGGCGGAGACGCGCCCATATCGGTGCAGTCGATGACGTTTAGCAAGACCAAAGACGTAAAAGGCACGCTAGAGCAGATACAGAGGCTTTATTTTGCCGGCTGCGATATCGTACGCTGCGCCGTGTTTGACAAAGAGGACACCGCCGCGCTACGCGAGGTGGTTAAAGTTAGCCCGCTGCCCGTCGTCGCCGACATCCACTTTAACCACAACTACGCCGTGATCGTTAGCGAGTTCGTCGACGCTATCCGCATAAATCCCGGCAATATCGGCTCGAAAAAAAATATCAAAGCCGTCGTGGACGCGTGCAAGCAGCGAAATCTGCCTATCCGCATCGGCGTAAATTCGGGTTCGCTCGAAAAGCAGTTTGAGGACAAATACGGTCGCACGGTCGAAGCGATGGTGCAAAGCGCGCTTTATAATATAAATTTGCTCGAGGATTTTGACTTTACCGATATCAAAATCTCGCTAAAATCAAGCGACGTTGAGCGCACGATGGCCGCTTACCGCGCGCTTAGGCCGCTGGTTAATTATCCGTTTCACCTGGGCGTTACGGAGGCCGGCACTAGCTTTCACGCGACGATAAAGTCCGCTATCGCGTTAGGCGGACTGCTACTGGAGGGCATCGGCGACACGATGAGAGTTAGCATCACGGGCGAGCTGGAAGAAGAGATCAAGGTCGCAAAAGCGATCCTAAAAGACAGCGGCCGCCAAAAAGAGGGGCTAAACATCATTTCGTGCCCGACCTGCGGGCGTTTGCAGGCTGATCTGATGGCTGCGGTAAAGCTCGTCGAGGAAAAAACCAAGCACATCAAAGAGCCGCTAAACGTCTCAGTGATGGGCTGCGTCGTAAACGCGATTGGCGAAGCTAAGGGCGCGGACGTGGCGATAGCGTTTGGCAAAGGAAACGGCATGATAATGCGCAAAGGCGAGGTAGTCGCGAGGCTGCCAGAGAGCGAGCTGGTAGATAGATTTTTACTAGAAATCGACGACGAGATAAAGTCGCGCCAGGCGCACTAAATCAAAGGAAAAATATGCAAACTACGACATTTCACATCGAAATACCAAGCGATAGAAGCGATCTAATCGCGATCGCGACTACGCTGTCAAACGAAGTAAAAAAGCTAATTGCGGCCGATAAATTAAAAAGCAAAAAGAGCGCGCCGAGTCTTGAAATCATGCGATTTGCAGGCATAGTAAAAGGCAAGGCCGCTCAAAACATAGACGATATAAAAGCGCTAAAAATCGCCGATAAAAAATACATGAAAAAAAGATACGGCATAGATGGCTAAAATTTTTCTTGATAGCAATATTTTGATTGATTTTTTAGTCGAAGAAAGAGGCGCCCTAAATTTGGCAGCCGTTAAACTTTTTGAAAATTTTAGCGCTAGCGACACCATTTGCTACTCGTTCGGCAGTATCAGCGATGCGGCTTACGTGCTAAAAAAATGTTATAAAATTTCAGATGAAATTATTTTGGATTTTTTCAGGGCATTATCGCGGACGTCAAATTTTAAATGTCTGTCGCTACCCAATGACGGGCTATTGCTGGCGTGCGAATACGCAAACGACAAAACCTTTCCAAAATTACAAATAGCCTTAAGGCGCACGGATGCTAATCTTGAAGATTACGCGCCGAAACAAAAAATTTAAACGGATAACAAATGGCAAAAGAAAACATCGATATGCACAATCTCTACGACCTAGATATGGAGCGCGCGATCCTCGCGTCCATCATCTATAGCGCGGATAATCTAAGCGAGATTTTCGATATCCTAAGCCCGTTTGACTTTTATTTGCGCGCTCACGGCGACGTTTACGACGCGATGGTAAAGTGTCTGAATGAAAATTTGCCCGTAGAAACGGGATTTTTAAAAACCAAGCTTGGAAGTAAATTTGACGAAAACGTGATGAGCGAGATCATCGGCACGAACTCGATCCTGGATGTGAAAAAATACGCTAACGAGATCAAAGAAAAATCGATCAAACGAAGCTTAGTAAAAATCGCGCACCAAATTCCAAGCAAAGTGAGCGAGGATAAGCCTAGCCGCGATATGGTAGACGAGCTAAGTCAGAGTTTTTATTCGCTAGTGGACGGGCAGAGCGCTGGTGTAGTCAAGGATGCCCCCGTCATCATCGCAGACGTCATCGCGCACCTAGAAAAGCAAAAACTGCTCGAAGATAAGGATATCGTGGGTATCGACACGGGTTTTCGCCAGCTAAACGAGATGACGAAGGGCTTTAAGCACGGCGATCTTATCATCATCGCGGCGCGCCCGGGTATGGGAAAAACCACGATTTGCTTAAATTTGATGAACCACGTGCTGATGCGCGGCGGCGGTGTGGTGTTTTTCTCGCTTGAGATGCCCGCCGAGCAGATCATGCTGCGTATGCTAAGCGCCAAAACCTCGATCCCGCTACAAAACATAATGACTGCTAAAATGGACGACGAGGAGTGGTCGCGCCTAAGCGACGCATGCGACGATATGGCTAGCCGTAAGCTTTTCGTCTACGACAGCGGCTACGTAAACATCCATCAGATCCGCACGCAGATGCGCAAGCTCAAGTCCGCCCACCCCGAGATCACGCTGTGCGTCATCGACTATATCGGCCTCATGATGGCGACGTCAAATTTCTCCGATCGCCACCTACAGATCGCCGAAATCTCGCGCGGACTAAAGCTGCTAGCGCGCGAGCTAGACATGCCTATCATCGCGCTTAGCCAGCTAAACCGCAGCCTGGAGTCCCGCGCCAACAAACGCCCGATGCTAAGCGACCTGCGCGAATCAGGCGCCATCGAGCAGGACGCCGATATGATACTTTTTGTCTACCGCGACGAGGTTTACCGCGAGCAGGAGGAGAAGGAGGCCGAGAAAAAGGCGCACGCCGAGGGCAAGGAGTACGTGCGTAAATTCGTCCCCAACAAGATCGAGGAGGAGGCCGAAATCATCGTGGGCAAGAACCGAAACGGCCCGGTCGGCACGGTCGAAGTAATATTTCAGAAGGAATTTACGCGCTTTGTCGATAAGAGCTTTGGCGCCGCGCATGTGGCGGAGTTTAACCCAAACGCCTAAAATGCGCCCTTTAAGCTCAAATTTTGCAAAAGCCGCAACGTAAATCTATCTTTGAAAACGCGCGCGAGGTTTATGTTTTTTGCCTTGCGTGCGCGCTCATTTTTGCGCTAAATTTGGGCCTTAGCTACTATAAATTTTGCGAATTTAAAGCCCAAAACGGCGTTGTCCTGCAAGCTAAAATTTTACAAAACTACGAAAAAACTAACGCAAAAGGCAAAATTTACCGCGTTTTGAAGCTAAAAACCAATGATTTTAGCTTTTACACGACGACGCGGGCGGACTTTGACGCGGGAGCGAACGAGCAAATTTTAATCGGCACCGAAAACAAAAACGTTAAATTTAAAGAGTATCTAAGCGGCTCGTTTTTTATGCCTAGCTACGGCGTGACGCAGCTTAGGTACGCCGCGAGCGAGGAGCGGATTTACGATAGAATTTTTGAGTTTATCGCCGCGCAGCACGAAAACGAAAAAATGGCCGAGCTTTTTACCGCGCTATTTCTTGCCGCGCCCGTGGGCAAAGAGCTTAGGCAGGACGTAAATTTTTACGGCGTAGCGCACCTCATTGCGATTTCGGGTTATCATTTGGGACTGATTTTTGGGGCGTTATATTTTATTTTGCGCCCGATTTACCGCTATTTTCAGGCGCGCTATTTTCCGTATCGAAACGCCAAATTTGACCTCTCGGCCGCGATCTTTGCGGTTTTATTTTGTTATCTTGCCTTGATCGGTTTCGTGCCGTCCTTTTTGCGGGCGTTTTTGATGAGCTTGCTGGCTCTGTTTTTGCTCGCTAGAAACGTGCGCGTCGTTAGCTTTGAGCTGCTTTTCGTCGTGATTTGCGCCGCCGTATCGCTGATGCCGAGTCTGCTTTTTAGCGTCGGATTTTACTTTTCTTGCATGGGCGTGTTTTATATATATCTGTATTTGCGGCACTTTGGCGAGCGATTTTCAAATTTAAGCAACGCTATTTTGTTAAATTTTTGGGTATTTTCGGCGATGATTTTGCCCGTGGTTTATTTTTTTCCGCTCGTTAGCGCCCAGCAGCTAGCCGTCTTGCCGCTCACGCCGCTTTTTAGCTTGTTTTATCCAATTAGCGCGCTTTTGCACGCATTTGGCGCGGGCAGCGCGCTTGACGAGTATTTGCTAGAATTTCTCTCGTGGCGCGCAAAGGGGGTAAGTTTGAGCGTGCCGTTTTGGCTATTTTTGCTTTACAACGCGCTGAGCTTAGCAAGCGTCAAAAGCAAAATTTTAGCCGCCGTTATCGTGCCGCTAAATTTACTCTGCTTTGCCGCGCTTTTTTAAGCTTCTTTGTCGCTTTCGCCCGCTTTTTCCAGATACGCGCACAGCTTCACGCCGTAAAGAAAGATGATCCACGACACGTAAATCCACACGAAAAAGAGCAGCACCACGGAAAACGAGCCGTAGATGCTAAGATAGGTTTTGTTATTTGCGGCGTAAAAGACGAAGATATTTTTGCCAAGATACCAGATGAGCGAGGCGACGAACGAGCTAAAAAGCGCGTTTTTTAGGGCGATTTGGCGGTTTATCGAGATGAGATACGTCACGCAAAATATCGCCCAAATGATGAGGTACGGGAATATGCTGAGAAAATTTATCCACTTCGTGTAGGTGCTGGAGTTTAGCATATCTTGAAATAAATTTGAGAGATAAAAACTAAGCCCAAGCCCTAAGGGAGCTAGCGTAATGAGCGTCCAATAAGCGCTTAGCGAGTTCCAAAATTTGCGGCTTTGCGTGTGCATGATGCGGTTGATGACGTATTCGTAATCGGCAAAAAACATAATCGAAGTAAAGATGATGGCGCCAAGGCCGAGGATGCCAAGGCTAGAGCTGTTTTGTAAAAAGGTCTCGATGTAGTTTGAGATCGCGTCTTGGTTTGACGGTAGCAGCTGAGCAAATATAAATTCCTTGATCTTAGCGTAATAGACGCTAAAGCTTGGCATCTGCGTAAAGAGCGAAAGCGAGATGAGCAGCACGGGGATGATGGAGAGCATCGTGTGAAAGCTTAGGCTCGAAGCGTAGTGCAGTAGCTGCTTGTCCTTGATCTTTAGCATCGCCGTGAGCCAAATTTTAAGCGTCTGTTTTATCTTTTCAAATTTTTGCGAGGTCATCTTAAATCCTTAAATTTGAGGTATTTTACTTTAAAATTTTTGAAATTTCGGTTAGATAAAATTTTATTTATTTTGCATTTTGCGATACGGCGGTCTTTATGATTATGGAGTTAAATTTGACTTCATTTTGGGTAATAACGGCGTCAAATTTAAAGCGGTCGGTGGTTTTAAATTTTGATTTACGGCGGTGAGGTTAAAATCAGTTAAATTCTGTGCGATAATCTTGTCAAATTTGAAACAATGAGCGGTTTGCATTTAGCTTTGCGGTAAGGCTTCTTTTATTATCTTTTTTATCTCGGACAAGCTTTGTTCTTCGTCAGCCACGAGCTCACGCATTTTAAAACCGGCTTCAATGATGGCGTAGAGCTCGGGCTTAGTGGTTTTCCATCTTTGTAGCGTTCTAGTGGTTATCTTTAAAATTCTGGCTTTGTCTTGTTGGCTGTATTTCATAGCGCAAGTTTAGCTTTTATAAATTTAATAGCAAATTGCGACATATATTCGTAAATTTATAATAAATTTAGAAATAATGTCGTAAAATCTTATTCAAAATTATATATAAGGAGTAAAAATGTCCAATGTTGATGTTTTGCGGTTTACATCAGACGAGCTTACGGTCGAAAAATTAGATGAGCTTGTAAAAGCGAAGAAATCATTTTGGGTGGTTGCTGTGAAAGATATGAGTTATACTGTTCATAAAATTGAAGGATCTATAGAAAAACAGGGTATGAGTTGTAGGGTTTATACAGAAAATAGAAGTTCTTTGATGGCTGGTTTTGTACCAAACCCACTATTTGTTGCTACTTCTGTAGTGGCTGCAGCAACTGCTGTTGGTACAGCTGTTCATAATTTAGCTACTTATGATCCAGATTATGAAATAGGTAAAAATCCTATAAAATCTAAAATAACAGTTACTTTTAAAAAAGAGTAAAATTTAAATTAATAGGTTTAAATATTTTGCTTCGCTCTTTTTGTAGCTACTAGTATAAGTTGAAGTTTTTGCGACCGAGGCTAAACAAACAAGTTGCCGCGTAAGCAAAAACGAAATTTATTTCTCAAAGAAAGCACCAGCGCAAGAAAACGATAACGAGGCAATGCTTTTTACAACCCCATCTTAAACGGGTTTAGTATATTGTTCGGATCAAAGGCCTTTTTGATACTTCTAAAAAGCTCCATCTCGGAGTCCGTAAAGGCAAGGGGCATAAACTCGGCCTTGCTGATACCGATACCGTGCTCGCCGCTAAGCGTGCCGCCAAGCTCCACCGCGATCTTAAAAATTTCCTCGATCGCCTTGTGTCCGCTCTCTACCTGCGCCGGGTCGGTTTTGTCTACGACCATAACGTTAGTATGTACGTTGCCATCCCCAGTGTGGCCGAAACACGGCACCTGCACGCCGTATTTTTCAGCGACGCCGCCGATGCGCCCCAGTAGCTCGGGTAGCTTTGAGCGAGGCACCGTGATGTCCTCGTTTAGCTTTAAATTTCCGTAGATATTTATAGCCTGCGAGCAGTTGCGGCGAGCAAACCAGATGTCGTTTCGCTCGCTCTCGTCTCTAGCGCGTCTAAATTCGCTAGCGCCGTTTTCTCTAAACACTCGCTCTATCGTGGCGAGATCCTGCTCTAGGCCGCCCAAAACGTCGCCGTCCACGTCTGTGATGAGCAAGGCGCCCGCATCTTGCGGTAGGCCTTTGTTAAATTTAGTCTCGACCGCGCGTATACAAAGAGCGTCTAAAAACTCCATGGCTACCGGGGTTACGCCTGCGGCCATCGTCTTATAAACGGCGTTCATTGCGGCGTTTACGCTAGGAAAAATTCCCATCGCGGTTTTTCTAAATTTAGGCTTTGCGATGAGTTTTAGCGTGATCTCGGTTATTACCGCTAGCGTGCCTTCGCTAGCGATTAAAATGCCTGCGATATTGTATCCCGCGACGTCTTTTATCGTGCGTTTGCCCGCTCTTATGACCTCACCGCTAGGCAACACCGCTCGCAGCGCCATGACGTAGTCTTTGGTGATGCCGTATTTTGCCGCGCGCATACCGCCGGCGTTTTCGCTCACGTTGCCGCCTAGCGTCGAGTAGTCCTGACTGGCGGGATCGGGCGGGTAGAAAAGGCCTAATTTCTCGGCTTCGCGCTGTAAATTTATATTTATACATCCGGGCTGCACGACGGCGACCATGTTTTGCATGTCGATCTCTAGGATTTTGTTCATGTGCTTTTCAAATGCAAGCACCACGCCGCCCTCGTGCGCTAGCGCCCCGCCCGTAAAGCCGCTGCCCGCGCCCCTAGGCACGATTTTGACTCCGTTTTCGTTGCAGTATTTTAAAATCTCGCTAACGTCTTTTTCGTGGCGCGGGAAAAGCACGCCGTCGGGCAAATGGCGCTTTTTCGTCGCGTCGTAGCAGTAGGCGATCCTGTGCGCGTCGTCGAAGTAGGCGTTGTCCGCGCCTAGTAAATTTACGAAAAATTTAGCGTGTTTTTCGTGCATCATTTTTCTTTTAAAAGAGCTTTGTAGTGGCGGTCAAAGTCGCTGATTTGCTCCGAGCCCCATTTCCAAAATACCGTGTCGATGTCCTTGACTCGAGTGTAAAAAGGCAGCTGGTAGTATTTGACCGCGCCGCTTTGGAAGCGCTTTAGCGGCTCGAAACTCTGGCAATCGGCAAAAAGCGCTTCGTTATTCATAGCGATAAATATTAGCCCGGCAGCGCTTTGGTTGCACATTTTACGAAAATCGTCGCGGCTAGGATTTGGCTTATACTCGTAGCTTAGGTATGAGCCCACGATATCTGGGTGGATAAAGGTGACGTCTTTAAACGCGTTTATTACTTCGGCGTAAATTTCTTTGTTTGGCACGACGATGAGCGAGCGGTCGTAGAGGTAGTTTAGGATTAGCTCGTCGCCGCTTTTAGGTAAAATTCCCGGCAGAGGCAGGGCCTTTTGCGCTAGCGCGTCAAATACCTCAAACCTGACCTTAGCAAACCCGCCGCTTTTTTGCGTGACTACGGCGCGAGCGATGATTGAGCTTTGAGAGCCTTCAAATTTATGCATCACGACGCCGCTACTGCCTACGACGATGTCCGAGCCGTCTATGATCGTGCCTACGCCCTCATCCACGCTTATTAGCGGGGTTTTATATTCCCTCATCGAAAACTCGGCCGCAAAGCCAAGGCAAGCCGCCGCTAAAAATAAAAGAAATTTTTTCAAAATCTATCTCCTAAAAATGTAGAATTTTGCCGCTCATTATAGCTTAAAGCACCTTAGTTTTGCAAAATGTAAGTAATTTTCGAGTAAAATACGGCTTTTAAATCAAGGGAATTTATGAGGAAATTTTCATTAGCTTTACTGCTGACGGTAAATTTATTCGCCGTAGAGCCTGCACAACCTACCGTTCAGGAGCTTAGCTGGCCTAACGGAGATACGTTTTTAACGTTTTTAGAAAAAAACTCCATCCCGCTTTCTCTTTACTACGATATGGATTCGGACGATAAGGAGTTTGTAAGCGAGATAAAAGCGGGCATATCGTATCAAATTTTAAGAGACGAAAAAGGCGGGATAAGCCAGGTGCTAATCCCCGTAAACGAGGAACTTCAAGCGCAAATTTATAAAGATAACGACGGAAAGTATAATTTTCAGCTTTCCTCGATCTCGTATCAGACGCATATGCGCGTGCTTAGTATGCCTATTACGGTTTCGCCGTCGCAAGATATCCAAGACGCTACGGGCAGCGCGGCTTTGGCGCACGGATTTTATCTGGCGATGAAGAGCGAAGTGCCGGAAAGCGAGTTTAAAAAGCTAAAAAAAGGCGACAGGCTCGCGATGGAATACACGCAAAAAACTAGGCTCGGACGAACGTTTGGCGTACCGGAAATACACTGGGCGTCTATACAAATCGGCGATAAAAAATACGTCACGTATAAATTCGAAAACAAATACTACGACAAAAGCGGTAAGAAAAACGATAAATTTTTGCTAACCAGACCGATAGCAAACGCCCGCATCACTTCGCCTTTTACGCCAAAGCGCTATCATCCGATACTAAAGCGTTATAAAGCGCATCTAGGCGTGGATTACGGCGCTCCTAAAGGCACTCCGATAAAGGCGGCCGGCGACGGAACGGTTAAATTCGTCGGAACCAAAAGCGGCTACGGCAAGGTCGTCATCGTCGGGCACGTCGGCGGTTACGAGACGCTGTATGCGCATTCTAGCGGCTTTGCTAAGGGCATACAAAGCGGCGTAAAAGTAAAGCAGGGGCAGCTCATCGCTTACGTAGGCAGTACCGGCATGAGTACGGGCTCGCACCTACACTTTGGCGTCTATAAAAACGGCAATGCGATAAATCCGGAAAACGAGATAAAAGTGGCTAAAAATATCTTTGCCCAGACGGAAAACGCTAAATTTCAAAAATACATAAAGCAGTTTGAAACAAAGATCAAAGATGCCGCTACTAATGACGAAATCCCGGAAAAAGAGGAGAAATTCGGCGCCGTATCGGAGCTGGGCGAGGTTAAATTTATGCCAAAAGCCGACGAAAACCTAACGGCGACAGACGAAAAATCGGTAAGCGCTGGTAAAGATGCGAATCTAACCGAAAAGACCGAAGCCAACGAGACGAAGCCGGACGAAAATTTAACAAACGAGTTAAAAATCGGCGCAGAAGAAAATAATGCGACGAAAGCGGAGCTAAATTTGACTGCAAAAACCGACGTAAATTTAACAAGCGAAGTTAAATCCCAAGATGAAAAGGACGTTAATCTAACCAAAATCGGCCTGGCCGATACGAATTTGACGGTAAAATCCGAGCAAAATTTAACCGACAAAACGGACGTAAACGCAAGCCAAGCCGTAAATTTAGCAGCGGCTAAAGCAGCGAAAACAGAGTCTAGCTCGGCTTCCCAAAAAGAAAAAAATAAAAAAACGGACTCTAAAAAATCTAGCAAAAACGCAAAAGATAAAGAAAAATCAAAATCAAACGACAAGAAAAAAGAGAAGTCAAAAAGCGAGTCCAAAAAGAAAAAGGACGTAAATGCCAGCAAAGATAAGTCTAAAAAGCAAAAAGAGAGCGCCGATAAAAAGGCCAAATCAAAAGATAAAACCGCCGAGTCAAGTGATAAAAAGAGTAAATGATGGAAGAAAACGAGCAATTAAACGAAGCCAAAGAGCTGCTTGACTCGCACCTAAACGAGACGATCGACGAGGAGCTAAGCGCGGCTGATCTAGCCCATCACCTAAAAACGCTAAAAAAGCACGACGAGGAGCTTTTTACAGAGTATTTAGAAAAGCTAGATCCCGAGATACTGGGCGACGTAGCCATCGAGATGCCCGATCACATGCTAAAAGACGTGATCGAGCAACTACCCGCAGAAAAGATCGTAGAAGCGCTAGAAGAGCTAGAAAGCGACGATGCGACCGATTTGCTTCAATACATCGAAGACATCGACGAAAACAAGGCCAGAGAGCTTTTTAACGAGCTAGATAGAGAAAATCAAAACGAAATTTTAAGGCTTAGAAGCTACGAAGAAGATAGAGCCGGCGCGCACATGCAAACCGAGCTTTTCTCCGCGCATTTAGAAGAAAAGCTGGGAAATGCCGTAGCTAGGCTTAGGCGTGAGAAGCAAGAGGGCAAGCTAGAAAACGTCTCGCAGCTTTTTATCGTCGATAAAGAGGGCGTTTTGGAGTATGCCATCCCGCTTGAAGACCTGATACTTTTTGATTTTTCAAAGACCTTAAAGCAAAACATAGACGCCGCGCAAGCAGATCGCTACAAACCCCACGTCGCAAACGATATGGATCTCATGCAAGACGTAGCCGTCATGGTGCAAGACTATGACCTAAACGTCATCGCAGTAACTAGCAGCACGGGCATACTGCTAGGCCGAATAACCGCCGACGATATCCACGACTACATCCAAGAAAGCGCCACGGAGCAAATTTATAACCTAGCCGGCGTCGACGATGAGGCCGAGGAGGAGGATACGAGCCTAGTAAAGGCTACCCGCGCGCGCGCCGTTTGGCTGCTGGTAAATTTATTTACCGCGCTTATTAGCTCCAGCATCATCGGGCTTTTTGACGATACGATCGCTAGCTACGTGGCTCTTGCCGTGCTGATGCCTATCGTGGCGTCTATGGGCGGAAACACCGGCACGCAGGCGCTTACGGTTACCGTGCGCCGACTAACTCTGGGAGAAATCGAGTTTAAAAACGCCGCAAATGCGCTAAAACGCGAGGTCGGCATCGCGCTTATAAACGGATTAACCTTTGCGTTTTTGATGGGCGTTATCGCTTCTTTGTGGTTTAACCGCCCCATGCTTGGCGTGGTTATAGGCGCTTCGATGCTTATAAATTTATTTTTCGCCGGATTTTTCGGTACTTTGATACCGCTAACCTTAAAGAAATTTGACATCGATCCCGCCGTCGGCTCGGCCGTGCTGCTTACCACCGTTACCGATACGGTCGGATTTTTTAGCTTTTTAGGACTGGCAAAATGGATACTGCTGTAAAAAATATCAAGATAGAAAATTTAACCTCTCCGCGCTACGTAAAGCCGTATCAAATTTCGTTTGATCTGTGCGGAAGGCCCGTCAGATGGGAGTGCGTAAAGGCTCACGACAGCGTCTCGGCTCTACTTTATCACGAGGATAAAGACGCGTTTTTGCTGGTTAAGCAGTTTCGTCCCGCCGTTTGGTTTAATATCCAAAGCGCAAAAACGGGGCCGCTAAATTTAACGCAAGAGGGCGAGGAAGGCTATACCTACGAGCTTTGCGCGGGGCTAATGGATAAAGGTAAAAGCGAGGAGCAGACCGTCATCGAGGAGATTGCCGAGGAGACGGGCTTTGCGGCTAGCAAGGTAGAGCGCATAACCTCCACGCGCGGCGCGCTAGGTTTTGGCGGAGCGAGGCAGACGATGTTTTTTGCCGCGATAAACGACGATATGAAAATCGGCGAAGGCGGCGGCATAGACGGCGAAAATATCGAGCTAGCCTACGTGCCGGTTAAAGATGCGCGCAAATTTATGTTTGACGAGAGTAAAAGCAAGGCTGCGGGACTACTTTTTGCTTTTATGTGGTTTTTTGATAAATTTAAACGCTAGAGCGTCAAATTTACCGGGCTAGGTTTGCTTGGGATATTAAATTTAAGGAGAATAAATGCTAAGAAAAATCGCTTTAACCGTATTTTTAGCGGTGTGGGCTTTTGGGCTGAGCGCATTTGAGGAGGCTGCGGCCGAGCTAGCGCAAAACGAGTTTGATAAGGCTTTAGAGTTGTTTGAGAAGTCCTGCGAGGAGAAAAACGCCGCGGGCTGCTATGCCGCAGGCTTTATAAACGACAATAACTTTGCCAAAGATTCAAATACCACTAAAAGCTTTGCGCAGTTTTCTAAAGCCTGCGAAATGGGCGATATGGACGGATGCAAATCCCTAGGCGATATCTATGAAAACGGCCGCGGCGGTCAAGAGATAGACGATAAAAAGTCTATGCAGCTTTATCAAAAAGCCTGCAGCGGCGGAGTAGGCGCGGCTTGTTGGAAATTAGCCGGCTATTACGACGAGGGCAGAGGCGTAGAGCGAAATTTAGCAGAGGCGTTTAAATTTTATCAGGCGGCTTGCGGCTATGAGGATGCGGACGGCTGCTTCGCGCAAGCTGATATGTACGAAAAAGGCGACGGCGTAAAAAAAGACGTCGCAAAAGCGTACGAACTTTACGGTTTAGCCTGCGATTACGGCTCTATGGGCGCTTGCGCCGAGTTTAGACGACTCTATAAAGACAAAAAATAAGGATCCGCGATGTTTAAGAAAATTTATTTGGCTCTACTTTTAGTCGCTCTAGCGTCGGCGCAGACGGACTTTGAGATCGCTACGAAAAAATACCTACAGGACGCAAATAGCAAAAAAGCGGCGTCGCTTTACGAAAAATCGTGCAAGAGCGATAAAAACGCCGTAAGCTGCTATATGGCGGCATCTATAAAATCGCTTGCTATTTACGATCAAGATAGCGCAGATGTGCAGCCGGAGATACTTTCGCAGACTCTTGCGCTATATAAAAACGCCTGCGAGCTAGGCTACGCGAGGGGCTGCGAGGCGGCCGGCGACCTTTACGACGCGCCGACTTTGCAAGATGAAACCGGCGCAGATGAAACAGGCGGCGAGAAGTCGGCTGAATTTTACGAAAAAGCCTGCGAGACAAAAAACGCAGACGCTTGCTTAAGAATAGCTAAAAAGTACGACGATGCCGCTAAATTTACCGATGCGTTAAAATATTATAAACTTGCTTGCGAGGCCGGAGAGGGCGAGGGCTGCTACAATGCGGCAGATATCTACGAATCAGGCGACGCAACGCCTAAAAACGATGCTCAAGCGGCTAAATTTTACGACCTAGCTTGCCAAAACGGCTTTAATCGAGGTTGCGTTAAATTTAAAAAACTTAGCAAATAGGAGGGCGGATTGAAGAAGATTATTTTAACGGCGATTTTAGTCGCAGCGGCTTTTGGTGGGGATTTTGAGGATGCTGCCAAAGCGCATATAAAAGCGTACGATACCCAGCGCAGTATGGATTTGTTTGAAAAGTCATGTAATAGCGATAAAAACGGCGCAGGCTGCTATTTGGCGGCGTTTTTGGGCGAACAAAACGGCAAATTTAGCGACGAGGACGGCGGCAAAAAAGCATTTACCCTATATGAAAAAGCTTGCAAGCTCGGCGATATGGACGGATGCGCGGCCGTAGCGGGAGCTTACGACGGTAACGCGCTATGGGGCGTAGTCGAGTCGGATTACGAAAAGGCGGCGAGACTTTACGAAAAAGCCTGCGAGGGCGGAGTCGGCGAGGCGTGCGTGAAAGCAGCCGCGCACGGTAACGGCGAATACGGCGGTACAAAAGACCCGCAAAAAGCCCGCAAATACTACCGACTAGCTTGCGACTACAAAGACGCACAGGGTTGTTACGCTCTAGCTCGCGGACATGAAAAGGGGGATCAAGGCGTAAAAGACGATAAAAAGGCGATGGAGCTTTACGGTCTTTCTTGCGACTACGGATACGACATGGGCTGCGCGAAATTTAGGGAATTTGTTAAAAAATCAAAGTAAATTTTAGCCTCGCTCGGTTTTGTTTAATCAGCCCGCGAGCGAGGCTGGATTTGCCGCGCCATATTTGGCTGCCGGCGGATGCTGCTTTAAATTTTACCGACTTTACTTCGCGAGCCGTTATTTTATAGATTTTATTTAAATTTTATCAACTTAAACTGCTTGCTTGCATTATCCAAATTTATCCCCTTTTTGCGCAAAAATACTCTTTTATCTCCTTGTAATCGTCGTTTGCCCAGATCAAAATATTTATTACCGCGCCGTCTTTTTTGGAAAAAATAGCAAGCATATTATAAACCGTGCAGTATTTGAGCCCGCCCAATCTAAAATGAAAAATAGTCTGTGGAATAAGCCGGGTAAAAATAAGAAGATAAAAACGCAAAAATCTCAAAAATATTCACACCCATCACGTCGCAATAGTTTTTAAGCGCTAAAAGCACGAAAACTAGGCCGATGAAAACGATGTATTTGTTAGCTTCTATCTGATACAAATCATCCGTGATGTCAAATGTTTTTCTTAAGTCCGCGATCTGGGCAAGCTTGATTTCTTTTATGGTTTTGTCTGTGATTTGCTGTTTTACGGCGCCGTTTTCAAAGCTGAAATGGCCGTTTTTAGGCGCATTTAACGCTTCTTTAAACGTAGGCTTTAAAACTATGATAGTAATAATGGAGCTAAATAAAATCCTACCCAAACTCATCAAAGAAAAAATCAAAGAGATCAAGATAATGATGGCAACGAGCGCGAGGGTTAAGAGGGCTGAAAATAGGCTCAAATTTTGTTTATAATCCTTGATTATTATAGGCTCTTTATCGTAATCCCTTGCAAATTTACCCGAGCCTAAATTTGCAAAATTTTAGTTTTGAGGATTATCGTTTAAATTTTGCGTCTGATTATCTGCTACATTCAAATTTACTTCTTTAAATTATTACTTCTTTAGCGCTTTGTCAATCGTTTTTTATCACATAAAATCCGAAAATTCATAGCTTTTTGCTGGTCGCGGGACTTTTGGCAATTCATCGCCGCCTTGCCCGCTAAATCTCAAAGCAGGCTTAAATTTAGCCTAGCGATCTAAATTTAGCGTCCTGGGATCTTTTAAATTCGCTACCCGTAAGGTCTTAAATTTAAAGCTTTGATCTTAGTACCGAGCCGTGCCACCGACTTTAATCAAAAAGGATTAAATTTGCCGTCAGATAAATCGTAAATTTAGCCGCCGAGCCGAGCGGTCAAATTTAGCCTAGTAGCCCAAATTTGACGCGCCGAGCAAGTGAGCTCCGGCTTAAATTTGCCACACTTGCCGAACTTATTTTGCTCAAATTCGGCATCAAATTTACCGCCGCGCTTAGCTCAAATTTACCTAAAACAGCCCCTTGAGAAGCCCTTTTATCGCATCTTTTTTGGCATCTTTTTTTGCATCGCCCGTGGTGCCGTTTTCGTCGTCCTTGCCGAATTTTTTATCCAAAAATCTATCCAGCTCTTTGATCGCCTTGCCCTTTAGGTAGTCCGAGCCGATCGTGTATTTCGGGTTGTCGCTAGTGCCCGTGACCGTGATGTCGATGTCGGTTTTTTCGTAGTTCATTTTTATCGGCACGTTTACGGCTTTGGTCGCCATGTCGTATTTACCGCTAGCTACCGATACATGGCTCCTAGTCGCGTTCATATCGGCGTTAAAGTCGATGAGATTTTTGTTTATCGTGCCTTTTATTTTGCTGTTTTTATAGATTTCGCTTGTTATGTCGCGCCCCGTGAAGGTTCTTACCTGCTCGGTAAAATCGGTCTTTGCAAGCTTGCCGTCATTTATGGCGACGTCAAATTTACCTTTTTGCGAGGCGAGGTTGTAATCCATCGTCATATCGCCGGTGCCGTCGTAGACGTGCGAGAGGCCCAAAAAGTCCGTGAGGCCTTTGGCAGTGAAGTTTTTTAAATTTGCGTTTAGGATATCGTCTTTTAAGACTGCTTTAAGATCGCCGTTAAAGAGCCGCGAATTTACGTTCGCGCTTAGCTTTTCGCCCGTTTTCGTCGCATCGCCGATAACTAGCAGGGGCCCGTAAAGCGGCCTTCCGACCAAAAATTCGATCTCTTTTAGCTCTCTTATGCTAAGCTCAAAGTCCGCCTTCGCCGAGCCGCTTTCAAGCTCGTAGTCGCCTTTTAGATTTTTTAGCGCGATTAGGTTTTTGTTTGCGTTTGAGACGAGGTTTGCTACCGCGTCAAATTTAGCCTTGCCGCCGTTTATAGCGACGTCTGCGTTAGCGTCAAATTTTGTGCCGCTTGGGAAGCGTTTATCTAGCTCCTTTGCTACGACGGCGCTGTTTACGATACCGTTTTTGACGTTAAATTTAGCCGTACCGCTGAGATTTTTCGGATCCAGTCCGCTTAGATTTACGGATCCGTCGATCACGGCGTCGGCGTAGTTTGGCAGCGCAGCCAGCGTAAATGCGTCTTTGAGCGAAAGCGCGCTTAAATTTGCCGTAAGTTTTTCGTTTTTGAGGTTCGCATCTATCTTGCCGCCTAGAGCGTTTGCGTTTAGATCTAGCTCGCTAAGCGCGCCCTTTGCGAGTTTTGCTACGCCTTTGACGTCTACTTTGCCCGATAGTTTTTTGCCGATTAGCTCTTCAAATTTGCCCAGATCATCGATGCCCGCGTCAAATTTGACGTCCGCGTTTTTATCATCCAGACCGTAAACGCCGCTTAGGCTCTTTAGTTTTAGAAGCTCGGAGTTTAGCGAGGCGTTAAATTTGGCTTTCGAGCTTGCCACGTCGGCGTTTGCGTTTAGTTCAAAGGCTAGAGGTTTGCTCAAATTTATCTCCTTTGCGACTTGTTTTAGCTCGGCCGGATTTAGCCGCGCGTTTTTTGTGGCGAGTTTAACCGAGCCAGAGATATTTTGCGTGTTGTGTACGTCGTTTAGCACCGCTTCGCCGCTGATAGTTCCGCCGACAAACGCCGGGAAAGCGGCGATTTTAACCAGTTCGTCAAGCTTTAGCGAGCTGATTTTGGCTATGAGTTTGCCGCCGTTTAGCACCGCATCGACGTTACCGCCGAATCCATCGATCTTGACGTCGAAGTTTTTTAGCTCGCCGGCGGTGGCGATGATGTTGCCGTTTGCTTTAAACGCGCCGCTAAGCTTTTGCCCCACGACGGGCTCAAATTTGGCTAGATCGTCCACGATGAGCTTGACGTCGCTACTTAGGGTATTTGAGTTTGGATCGTAGATCGTCTTGTCGCTACCGATCGTCGCTAGCGGCGTGATCACCGCGCTTTTGGCGCTAATTATGCCGTCTTTAACGTCGGCTACGATTTTGCCGTTTGCGGCGAAATTTGACGGCAGGGTGACGTTAAAATCCTTTGCGATGAGCGCATTGTCTGTTTTGATGTCTAGGATATCGATATTTGCGGTGCCGTTTGGCTTGCCGCCGTTTTCTACTATGTTTGCTACGGCGGAGATTTTACCGTGCGCGTAGATAGGCTGACCGGCTAGCGCTAGAGCTTTTTCGACCTGTAAATTTTTAGCGTCGAGCTTTAAAGAAAGCGGCTTGTAGTCCTTTAAATTTGCGTCAAAGCTGACGTTTGAGCCTAGCATTTGGCCTACTCCGCTAGCGGCGAAATCGCTAAATTTACCCTTTGCGATGCCCGAGATTTTCATAGCTTCGTTTAGCTTGATGCCCAGGCTTTTTAGATTGCTAACGGCTACGTCGTATTTTAGATCGATGCTTTGCGAGAAAATCGAAAGCCCGCCGTTTACGTTCGCTACGATCTCGCCGTTTACGTTCGCTACGATATCTACGCTCGTCGGACGGATCTGAAATTTATCAAATTTGACATCAAATCCGCTTTTTTCTTTGATCAAATTTTGGGCATACGGCTTAACCAAACCGTTGCCAAAATCCGTAAAGGCCGCAACGTAAACCGCGATAAGCAAAGCAAAAACCAGTCCGAGCAGGGCGCCTAATATTTTCATCGTCTATCCTTTAGATTTAGTTTAATTTTATTATGAAACTTGAGCCGATTATACTAAGACTTGTTAAGAATTTTAGCTAAATTATTGACAAATTCTAAAAATTTGACTATAATTTCATCACTCAAAACAAAAGAGTGCTAAAAAAGTAAAAATCAAACCATAAAGGATGAATCATGAATTTTCAACCGTTAGGCAAACGAGTCTTAGTCGAGCGTCTCGAGGACGTCAAAACGACCGCTTCGGGCATCATTATACCCGATAATGCAAAAGAAAAACCTTTAAGCGGCAAGGTTTTGGCGGTATCAAGCGAGGTAGAAGGCGTGAGCGTGGGCGATAGCGTGGTTTTCGCTAAATACGGCGGCACCGAGGTCGTGCTTGATGGTAAAACATATTTGGTTCTAAAAATCGAAGATGTTTTAGGCGTTTTAAAATAATCTAAATTTAAAGGAAAAAAGATGGCAAAAGAGATATTTTTTTCAGACGAGGCTAGAAATAGACTATATGAAGGCGTTAGAAAACTAAACGACGCGGTAAAAGTAACGATGGGGCCTCGCGGCAGAAACGTGCTAGTGCAAAAGAGTTTCGGCGCTCCTGCTATCACCAAAGACGGCGTGAGCGTAGCTAAAGAGGTCGAGCTAAAAGACGCTCTAGAAAACATGGGCGCAGGCCTAGTAAAAGAGGTCGCTAGCAAAACAAACGACGAGGCGGGCGACGGCACGACTACGGCTACGGTTTTGGCGCACTCTATCTTTAAAGAGGGCTTAAGAAATATCACCGCAGGCGCAAATCCGGTCGAGGTAAAACGCGGTATGGATAAAGAGGCCGCAGCTATAATCGCCGAGCTAAAAAATTTATCGCGCAAAGTAACCGATAAAAAAGAGATCGCGCAAGTAGCCACTATCTCGGCAAATTCAGACTCTGCTATCGGCGGACTGATCGCTGATGCGATGGAAAAAGTCGGCAAAGACGGCGTCATCACCGTCGAGGAAGCAAAATCCATCCACGACGAGCTAAACGTGGTCGAGGGTATGCAGTTTGACCGCGGATATCTAAGCCCGTACTTCATCACAAACGCCGAAAAGATGCAGGTTGAGCTAAGCAATCCGTTCATATTGCTATTTGACAAGAAGATTACAAATTTAAAAGATCTACTACCTGTGCTCGAGCAGATCCAAAAAACAGGCAAACCGCTACTAATCATCGCTGAAGATATCGAGGGCGAGGCACTTGCGACGCTAGTAGTAAACAAGCTTCGCGGCGTGCTAAACATCTCTGCGGTTAAGGCTCCGGGCTTTGGCGACCGCAGAAAAGCGATGCTTGAGGATATTGCGATACTAACCGGCGGCGAAGTAGTGAGCGAAGAGCTAGGTAGAACGCTAGAAAGCGCGACTCTAAGCGACCTGGGTCAAGCTTCAAGCGTCATCATCGATAAAGACAATACGACTATCGTAAACGGCGCAGGCGAGAAATCGGCAATCGACGCTAGAATCATCCAGATAAAAGCTCAAATCGCGGAAACTACTAGCGACTACGATAAAGAAAAACTACAAGAGCGCCTAGCTAAGCTAAGCGGCGGCGTAGCGGTTATCAAGGTCGGAGCGGCTACCGAGACCGAGATGAAAGAGAAAAAAGACCGCGTGGATGACGCTCTAAGCGCGACTAAAGCGGCCGTAGAAGAGGGCATAGTTATCGGCGGCGGCGCTGCATTTATCAAAGCGAGCGCAAAAGTAGATCTAAAACTAAGCGGCGACGAAGCTATCGGCGCAGATATCGTAAGACGCGCTCTAACCGCTCCGCTACGCCAAATCGCTGAAAATGCGGGCTTTGACGCGGGCGTAGTAGCAAACTCCGTAAGCGTTAGCAAAGACGATAACTACGGCTTTAACGCTGCTACGGGCGAGTATGTGGATATGTTTAAAGCCGGTATCATCGATCCGGTCAAGGTCGAGCGCGTTGCCCTACAAAACGCGGTTAGCGTGGCGAGCTTGCTTCTAACCACTGAAGCTACCATAAGCGAGTTAAAAGAGGACAAACCGATGCCTGCGATGCCTGATATGAGTGGCATGGGCGGTATGGGCGGAATGATGTAATACGCCTTTATCTGCGGAGAGCTTTGGCTTTCCGCAGGTTTTCTCGTAAAGACGACTCTTAAATTTACTAAAAATTTAAACCTACTTTAAATCTCCTATCGGCCGTAAATTTGACGAGATTTTAGGCTTAAGCGGCTAAAACGTCCAAAATATACGCATAAATTCCTACGTCTAAAAATGATTTAAAATTAATTATTATTTAACTGAAATTTGTATAAAATAGTTCCAAATCTAGCGTAAAAACGATCTTTTAAGGCGGCTAAATTTAAATGGAAAATCCGAATTTGGCGAATGCTAGGCTGGAAAGAATGATTTAATGATAAAAAAAATACTAATAGTCTTTGGCACCAGACCGGAAGCCATAAAAATGGCGCCCTTGGTAAAAGAATTTAAAAAAAATGGCGAATTTAACGTCAAGGTTTGCGTCACGGCTCAACACAGACAGATGCTAGATCAAGTTCTTGAGATATTTGGCATAGTTCCAGATTATGATTTAGACATTATGCAAGCGGGGCAGGATCTGTATGATCTGACGTCTAGGATTTTGCTAAAGATGCGAGATGTTTTAGATGAGTTTAAACCGGATATAGTATTTGTTCACGGCGATACTACTACTGCTAGCGTAGCTTCTTTGGCTGCTTTTTACAAGCAGGTCAAGGTAGCTCACGTTGAGGCGGGGCTAAGAACGGGGGATATTTATTCGCCTTTTCCCGAGGAGATAAACAGACAATTAGTCGGTATAATCGCAAGCTATCACTTTGCCCCTACAAATTTATCAAAACAAAATCTCATAAAAGAAAATAAAAGTCCAGAAAATATCGTCGTAACCGGAAATACCGTTATTGATGCACTTTTTTTGCTGCTTGAAAGGATGCAAAAAGATAACGCACTAAAAGATAAAATTTTAACCTCGCTAAATGCAAAATACGATACTAACCGCGGTAAAAAAATCATACTCGTAACCGGCCATAGAAGGGAAAATTTCGGCGATGGATTTATAAATATCTGCGAGGCTCTAAAGACCCTAGCGATCAAAAATCCAAACGTCGATATAGTCTATCCCGTTCATCTAAATCCAAACGTCCAAGAGCCCGTAAGGAAAATTTTGTCCGGCATTGGCAACGTCCGCCTGATAGCGCCTCTAGAGTACGGCGAATTTGTTTATCTGATGAGCAAGGCGCATTTTATCATAACAGATAGCGGCGGGATACAAGAGGAAGCGCCAAGCCTCGGTAAACCCGTGCTTGTAATGAGAAATACAACCGAAAGACCTGAAGCCATAGAGGCCGGCTCGGTAAAACTCGTCGGCGTTGATAAGAAAAATATAGTATCGCAGGCTCAAATTTTACTCGACGACGACGAAATTTATCAAAAGATGTCTCAGTCGCGAAGCCCGTACGGCGACGGTAAAGCTAGCGTCAAGATAGTAGAATTTATAAAAAATTTAAGATCGGAGAGATGATGATAAAAAATGTTTGCGTTATGGGGCTTGGCTATATAGGACTGCCTACTGCGGCGCTTTTGGCAAATAAAGGCTACAAGGTACGCGGCGTAGACGTAGTACAAAGTACGGTAGATACGATAAATCAAGGAAAAATACATATCGTAGAACCCGAGCTTGACGTATTCGTCAAAGGCGCGGTAAACAGCGGAAATTTAAGGGCAAGCTTAGAGCCTGATTTGGCCGATGTTTTTATCATAGCCGTGCCTACGCCTTTTTGCGACGGATACGTGCCCGATCTTAACTATGTAGTAAGCGCTAGCAAGTCTATAGCGCCCTTTGTTAGGGACGAAAATATCGTGATTTTAGAGTCGACTTCGCCCGTGGGAACTACCGAAAAAATAGGCGAAATCCTCAAAGATAGCGGCGTGGATATCTCTAAAATTTATATCGCTCACTGCCCAGAAAGAGTACTGCCCGGTAAAATTTTAAAAGAACTCGTACAAAATGACAGAATCGTAGGCGGTTTAAATAAAGAAGCCGCAAAAAAAACAGCCGAATTTTATAAAACTTTCGTCGCGGGCGAGATTTTGCAAACCGACGCAAAAACCGCCGAGATGGCAAAGCTCACCGAAAACTCGTTTCGCGACGTAAATATCGCATTTGCAAACGAGCTTAGCGTTTTGTGTGATAAATTCGGCATCAACGTCTGGGAGCTCATCTCGCTAGCAAATCGCCATCCGCGCGTAAATATCCTAAATCCAGGTTGCGGCGTGGGCGGACACTGTATAGCCGTCGATCCGTGGTTTATCGTGCATGCGGGCGGAGATGACGCAAAGCTTATCAAAACGGCTAGAGAGGTAAATAATCACAAAACGCAGTGGGCGATCGAAAAGATAAAAAACGCCGCTTTAAAATTTGAGCTAAAAAGCGGCAAAAAGCCTAAGATAGCCTGCATGGGGCTTGCGTTTAAACCCGATATAGACGATCTTAGAGAGTCGCCTGCGGTTTTTATTGCTCGCGAATTAAAAAACCAAGGATTTGAAATTTTAGCCGTCGAGCCAAATATAAAATCGCACAAGGATTTTGAGATAATAAACTACGAAAAAGCCGTAGATATCGCTGATATAGTCGTATTTTTAGTAGCGCATAAGGAATTTAAGGGGCTAAAAATAGAAAAAGAAGTTTTGGATTTTTGCGGGATTTTTAGATGAGAAATATTCCTAAATTGGCAATTATCGTTCCTTGTTATAATGAAGATCAGGTTTTGGGCGAAACTATAAAAAGATTGAGCGAGACTCTAGAAAATTTAATCGATAAAAAAAAGATTAAAAGCGATAGTTTTGTTTTATATGTCGATGATGGTAGCGAGGATGATACTTGGAGTATAATAAAATCGTCTAGTGCTACAAATTTATCTACTAAAGGCATAAAACTTTCTAGAAACAGAGGCCATCAAAACGCCTTATTGGCGGGGATGGAGTATGTAGAAAAAAAGTGCGATTGTTTGATATCTATCGACGCTGATTTGCAGGATGATATCAGCATCATAGGCGATATGATAGATAAATATTTAGAAGGCAATGAAATAGTATATGGAGTTAGAAATAATAGAGATACGGATAATTTCTTTAAAAAAAATACAGCCGAATATTTTTATAAATTTATGAAGATATTTGGAGTGGAGTTAGTATACAATCATGCGGACTATAGGCTTATGGGTTCCCATGCTAATAGCTGCTTTTTAAAATTTAAGGAAAACAATTTATTTATAAGAGGGATTATTCCAAGTGTTGGATTTAAGGCAGACAAAGTATACTATAAAAGACTAGAAAGATTTGCCGGGGAGTCAAAATATCCTTTAAAAAAAATGCTAGCCTTTGCTTGGGACGGTATAACGTCATTTAGCGTAGTTCCGCTTAGATTTATAACATTTATAGGCTTCGTAATTTTTTTAGGTAGTTTGGTTATGGGGGGGGTGTAGTTTATTCCGTGATTGCCGGCAAAACCATCCACGGATGGGCTTCTACGGTATTGCCTATATATTTTATGGGCGGCATTCAACTAATGTGCCTTGGGGTAATCGGCGAGTATATAGGGAAAATTTATAAAGAAACTAAAAGAAGACCAAGGTATTTTATAGAGGAGATTATCGATGCAAAAAGTTGATTTTGACGAATACGGTAAAAACTATGACGATATAATGCAAAATCAGCACAAAAAATTCGGCGACATAAAATACTATGCGGAGTACAAGATAAAGATACTAAGCAATATAGTAAAAAGACAAAATCAAAAGCTGAAAATACTTGAATACGGATGCGGTACAGGTAGAAATTTACCGTATATAGTAGAAGCATTTCGCGAATCGTCCGTTTTTGGATTTGATATCTCAAAAGAAAGTTTAGAGATAGCAAGGCAAAATAATAAAGAAGTAAAGATTATAGAAACAAATGAAGAGCTGGCTTGCTACAACGGATATTTCGACGTGATTTTTATAGCGGGCGTATATCATCATATAGAACCTAGCCTACGAGATTACGTGACATCTAATATATTTAAACTAGCTGCCGATAATTGCAATGTAACGGTTTTTGAACACAATCCTTACAATCCTCTTACAAGACGTATGGTATCTACTTGCGAATTTGATAAAGATGCCGTTTTGCTATCAAAAAAAGAGTTGCAATCTATTTTTTTTAAAGCCGGATTTAAAGATAACGGTAGCGCATATACGTTATTTTTTCCTCCTATTTTAAAATCGCTCTCTTTTTTAGAGAAATTTTTAAAATGGCTTCCGCTTGGCGGTCAATATTATATTGCTGTAAAGAAATCGGTCTAATGTGTTACGATGTTTCTTTATTAAAGTATTTGCTCGTAGGCGTTATTAATACTATATTTGGATATGCGGTAATCTTTACTTTACTTTATTTTGGAGTTATTGCGGAAATAAGTAATTTTATCGGCTATTTCGTATCGATATTTATATCTTTTTATTTAAATAAGTATTTTAGCTTTAATGACGATTCAAAAAATAAAATCCAAATATTTAAATTTATAATTTCAATGGGAACATCATATATCTCTAATTTGGCCATTATGTCTTTTTCATACCGATTTCTTAGCATAAACGCATATATTAGTCAAATTTTAGGCGGCTTTGGTTATATCTTTATAGGATATTTACTATCTAAAAATTGGGTTTTTTGCCGCCAAGCTAAGGTTGCAAGATGATAAAAACGATTATGCCAACTAGAATGAACGATATGCAACAAGCAATCGAATGCCTTGATAGGAACGGTATTATCGGCATTGCATATTACGATAAATACGGTTTTGAAAATTTTGCGCGCGGGGCCGATGATAAGGGCTTATATTTTTTCGCTCAAATTATACATAAATTTTTTAATCTAAATTTAGAACAGATTATTATTTTATTTCATATCGTATTCATCGGAGTCGGTTTCATAGTCTTTTGTATAGGCTGGATGTTATTTTTAAAAACTAATCTTGCAAAAATAGTTTCGGTAGTTGCAGTGTCGATACTTTCCGGATTGGTTTATGTAATAGGCGACGTGTATATTATGTTTTATTTTATGTCGTCTTTCGTGCCGCTATTTTTATATTTGATTGATAAAAATAACAAAAAAAATATTTTTTTTATGTTGGTTATCTTGGCTTACTTTTCGGTAGTATCGCATATTATACGCTCTTACTCTTTTGTACCGACTGTTCTTTTTGTTCTGATTTATTTATTTTTTAATTTAAAATCCTCTATAAAATATTACTATATTTCATTTTTAATATTAAGTATTTTTGCCGGCTATGCTTCTTATAAGATATATGAAAATGGCATTAATAATAAACTATTAGAGCTAAACGCGAATGCAAATTTAAATACTAAGCACGTTTTTTGGCATTCGGTATATGTAGGCTTAGGTTATGTGGATAACGAATATATACCTCATTATCTCGACGAGGTAGCTATGCAAAAGGTTCATTCGATAGATCCTAGTATTAAGTATTTATCAAAAGAGTATGAAGAGGTATTAAAAAATGAAACATTTAAATTTATTAAAGAACATAAGATGATTGCGATGCAAAATTTTGGTGCTAAATTCGGCGTTATGCTCTTATACTTTTTGATTTTTTCAAATATCGGCTTTTATTGTTTTTATGCCTCAAAAAATAGAAAAAATAGGGAATTTTTCTTTCCATGTTTATGCGCCTTGTGTTTCAATGCGATTTTTGGATTCTTGGTTGTTCCTTCTGTGAATTATTTATTAGGCTTCGTGTCGTTTAGCGTAATTTTTGCGATATACTACATAAATAATTATATTAATGAAAAAAGGTTTTAAGATGATACAAGCAATAGTTAAAAAAGGTAAGGTTTTAGCAGAACATATCCCCGCTCCGAGCGTTTCAAAGGGATGCGTTCTTATAAAAGTAGTAAATAGCTGTATATCGGCGGGCACTGAGATAAGCGGCGTATCAAATAGCGGCAAGAGCTTGATTAGAAGGGCTTTGGAGCAGCCGGAGAACGTAAAAAAAGTCATCAATATGGTGAAATCCGACGGCATAGCCAGCGTCTATGCGAAGGTAAAGGGCAAACTTAATAGCGGTAGCCCGACCGGCTATTCGCTTAGCGGCGTCGTCATAGCGGTCGGAGAGGGCGTTTTGAATTTTGAAATCGGAGATCGCGTCGCTGCAGCCGGTGCGGGGCTTGCAAACCACGCAGAATACGTAGACGTGCCTAAAAATTTAGTTATGAAAATGCCGCAGGATATGGACTTTGAGCGGGCTTGCACCGTGACGCTCGGCGGCATAGCGATGCAGGGCGTTAGGCGGATCGATCTAAGGCTGGGCGAGACCTGCGTAGTTGTGGGAGCTGGGATTTTAGGGCTTCTTGCGGTGCAGATGCTTAAAATTTCAGGTGTGAGAGTTGCGGTCAGCGATTTTGACGATAGGCGCTTGCAGATAGCTAAAGAATACGGCGCCGAGCTAACTATCAATCCTTCAAAGGAAAATTTGCTAGACGTAGTTTCGTCTTGGAGCGGCGGATACGGCGCCGACGGAGTGCTATTTACCGCCGCTACGAGCAGTAGCGAGCCGTTATCGCAAAGCTTTGCGATGTGTAAAAAAAAGGGCAGAGTGGTGCTTGTAGGCGTAGTCGGCATGCAGATAAATAGAGAGGATATGTACAAAAAGGAGCTTGATTTTCTCATCTCCACCTCTTATGGCCCCGGTCGCTACGATAAGAGCTACGAAGAGGGGGGGCTTGATTATCCGTTTAGCTACGTAAGATGGACTGAAAATCGAAATATGAGCGAGTATCTAAGGCTGGTAAATGAAAATTTGATAAAGCTAGATAAGCTCATAGACGCAAAATATCCTATCGAGCAGGTAACGGAGGCGTTTGAATCGTTGCAAACCTCGCAGAATAAGCCGCTTATGGTTTTGCTTGACTACGGCGAGGCAAATTTAGCCGAGCTTGATAGCTATCTAAATCACGATAAAAAAATCATCATAAGCTCCGCGCCAGTAAACAGAGACGCGATAAACGTCGCGTTCGTCGGCGTGGGCGGATTTGCTACCGGGATGCACCTGCCTAATATCTCAAAGCTTACGGATAAGTATAAAATTTACGCGATCATGAACCGAAGCGGACATAAAGCAAAGGCGGTGGCGCAGCAATACGGAGCGAGCTATGCTACTTCAAATTTAGACGATATTTTAAACGATAAAAACGTCGATCTAGTGATCATCTCCACAAGGCACGATAGCCATGCGGAGCTTACTTTAAAGGCGCTTGAAGCGGGCAAAAATGTATTTGTAGAAAAGCCGCTTGCGACAAACAAAGACGAGCTTGAAAAGATAAAAAAATTTTACGAAGGAGACGGAGACAAACCTGTTTTATTTGTAGGATTTAACAGACGATTTAGCGCTTACGCGCAGGAGATAAAAAAGCACACGAGCGCTAGAATAAATCCGATGATAATCAGATATAGGATGAACGCTGGCTACATACCGATGGATCACTGGGTGCATGAAAACGGCGGCAGGATGGTAGGCGAAGCGTGCCACATAATAGATCTGATGACGGCGCTAACGGGCAGCGAGATACAGAGCGTATTTTCGCAGGCGATCACGCCGAGTAATGAAAAATATAGCGCCGAGGATAACAAATCCATCGTCTTAAAATACAAAGACGGCTCGGTGGCAAATATCGAGTATTTTGCAAACGGCAGTAAGGAGCTAAGTAAGGAATTTATGGAGATTCACTTCGACGGCAAGAGCATCGTTTTGGACGATTATAAAAGCCTAAAAGGATATGGAGTGGGCTTGAAAGAAATTTCAACGAACGTAAGCCAAAAGGGGCAGCTTGAGGAGCTCGAGGCGTTATTTGAGACTTTAAAAAAAGGCAAAAGCTGGCCGATAGAGCTTTGGGATATGGTGCAGACGACGGAGATTTCGTTTTTGATATAAAAGGCTAAATTTATGACCGATCAAATTTACAAAAAGATAAAAAGTAAAATCAAAAATTATATTTTCATCAACAGGAATTTTAGCGAGTACGATAAATTTCAGTGGAAAAACGCAGAAGAGATAGAGCGTATAAGAACTCAAAAGCTAAAAAATATAGTAAAAAAGGCGGTTGATTTCGTGCCTTTTTATAAAAATTTGGATTTAAAAATAGATTTTGAAAATTTTAGCTTAGATGAATTGAAAAAATTTCCAGTTATAAATAAGCAAGTAATTAGAGAAAATTTTAAAGACTTTTGTTCTATCGAATTTAACGGAAAAGCATCTCATACGTCGGGATCTACCGGGACCCCGTTTGAATTTAAAGTCCCATATGAAAGCGATGCAATAGAAAAAATAACGTCAAATAGAGCTTGGGGTATGGGCAAAGATTATACTTATAAAAGCGGCGATTCGATAATCGTTTTAAGGACGTATTCGCCAAAAGCAGGCGAACCGCTTTATAAAATTTCGGGCGATTATTGGTATTTATCCCCATTTCACATTAACGAGTCAAATTTGGCTTTATATTTATCCATTATCGAAAAGTCAAAAGCTAAAATAATAAGAGGATACGCAAGCTCCATATATATTTTTACCCTACTTTTAAAGCAAAAAAACATAAAAATACCCCAAATAAAAACTATAGTAACTTCATCTGAGACGCTACTACCTGCGTATAGAAGCGCGATCGAGGAGTATTGGGGGTTGCCCGTTTTAGACTGGTACGGGCAAAATGAAAGAACGGTAACCGTCCAGCAGTGCTGGGCGGGTAACTATCATAATAATGATGATTATGGAATAGTCGAGCTTAGCGATAAAAACGAAATCATAGCCACTTCTTTAAATAACTACGTAATGCCTTTTATTAGATATAATACCGGCGATAAGGCTATACCTTTAGACGGTAAAGCGCCGATTTGCCCTTGCGGTAGGCGTTTGTCTATCCCTTTTAAAGGGATAGAAGGCAGAAGCGACGATATACTTATCAAGGATGACGGAACGGCGATTCCTACGGCAAATTTTTCTACTGCGATGAAAAATTTTAGCGATTTAAGGCAGTTTCAGATAATCCAAGATAAAGATAGAAGCATAACCTTAAAAGTGGTTTTAGATAATGATTCGAGCCAATACGTAAATTTAATAGCTAGCGAAGTCTATAGGAGGCTTGGAAACATAAAGCTAAATATAGAAAAGGTGCCGCAAATCGGGCGAGATATGAAAACAGGTAAAATAAAAGTAACGATTCAAAAAGGAGAGTTGGTATGATAAAGTTAAATTTAGACGAACAAAAAATCGCCTCTAAAATAAAAAGATTAAAGGATGCCGCCGGCAGTCATAGCCCTAGTATTTTTACGATTTGCGAGAAGCTTTCCGAGCTTGATATTAAAGTGGACGCTTGCTTTTTATCCAATCCATACGCGACGGAGCTTTTTTTAGATTACCTTAAAAAAGATTTGATCGATACGAATAAACTAAAAGACGTTTTAGAGTTTTATCCGTCGCAAAACGGCGTAATAGCCGACGTTATAAGTAAATCAATAGACGTAGACAGTAAAAATATCTTTGTAGGAAACGGCGCGATAGAGGTTATCCAAGCCGTGATGCATAATTTCGTAGAAAAAAGAGTGATCGTAAATATCCCTACGTTTTCGTCTTATTACGAGTTTGCAAGGGACGATACGGAAGTGATTTATTATCAGCTAAATAAAGACGAAAATTTTAAGCTTGATATCCAAAGTTACGTTAATTTCGTTAAGTCTAAAAACCCGGATAGCGTAGTAATAATCAACCCAAACAATCCGGACGGCGGATACATAAAATATAAAGATTTAAGATTTATTTTAAATAATCTTAAAGAGGTTAAAAATATCATAATAGACGAGAGTTTTATACACTTTGCCTTTGAAGATAGCGAATATAGCTTGATTTCTGCTACCGAGCTTTTTAAAGAGTTTTCAAACGTTATCGTCATCAAAAGCCTATCTAAAGACTTCGGTATAGCGGGCATTAGGGCAGGATACGGAGTAATGGATCAATACAAAGTGGCAAAACTCCTTAAAAACGGATATTTGTGGAATTCTAGCGGACTTAGCGAATACTTTTTTAGGCTTTATAATAGAAGCGATTTTTTTAAAGAATACGAAGAAGTAAGGAAAAAATATATCGCCCATGCGCAAGAGTTTTTTGATGAGCTTTCAAAGATACCTCAAATAAAAGTCTATCCTAGCATGGCAAATTTTGCTCTTATTGAACTGCTCGACGGTAGTACTAGCTCAAATTTCGTTTCAAAGATGCTAATAAAATACGGCGTTTATACCAGGACTTGTAGCGATAAGATCGGATTAAACGGAGAATTTATAAGGATTGCGGCTAGATCGCAAAAAGAAAACGAAATCATCGTTAAGGCTATTAAGGAGATATTTAAGGACGATATTGCATAAGCCCATATTAGCTATTTTTGATTTTTGCGATACGATATTCGACGGTCAATCCGCTACGTTTTTTTTGGATTTTTTGGAATCTAAACTTTCGATAGTCAAGAAAATACGCGCAAAAATTATAAAGAAAACGAATAAAATACCCTCATCTGATAGCAAAAGGTATAAGGAAAATTTAATGCGGGTATTTTACGGTATCAAAAAAGAGGAGATGGATAAATACGCGGCAGAATTTTATAGTAGCATAGTAGCAAACAGACTTCATAAAAACGCTATAGAAGCTCTTTTAGCGCATCAAAAAAGCGGTCATATTATCGTAGTCGTATCGGGTGGATTTGAGGTATATTTGAGGCATTTTGCTAAAAGTTACGGTATAGATTATTTAGTAAGCACGAAGCTTGAGTTTAAAAACGGCGCCTTTACCTCCAAAATCGCAGGCGATGAATGCTTGGGAGATAAAAAAGTAGAGTTGCTGGGTAGCGAGCTAAATTTAAAGGAATTTGATTTAAAAAATTCGTTTTGTTATAGCGATAGTTATTCGGATATGCCTCTATTTTCGCTAGTCGGTAACAAAATAGTCGTAAAAAATGCCCAAAGTACCGATTGGATAGACGATGGGTTTAAGGTTTTAAAAGTAGATGGAAGTTATGCTTAAAAATTTATTTGCCTCAAAAGTCGCGAAACAAACGCTATTTTTATTTGTAGCGCAGATATTTGGCATGGTTGTAGGTTTTGTATCCAATATGCTTTTAGCCAAACAAATGGGAGCGACTAATTTCGGGATTTATTCTTTATCTTTGGCTATTATTACGTTTATATCTATATTTTTTGAGTTTGGATATTTCTCTAGCGCCTCAAAGATGCTTGCAAACAATCATGACATAAATTTAGAAAAAAAGATATTTGGTACGTCTATAATAATAGCATGTATTTTATCGGCTTTTTTTATCGTGTTTGCGCTCGTAATTTCATTTTTACTCGGAAAAATTTTTAGTGATGAAATAGGACGAATAATCAGAATTTCGTCTTTTATAAGTTGGAGTTTCGTGATTCCATTTTTTATGGAGCTAATATTAAAAGGCAGTAATCACATAGGCTATTTAGCCGGTTTTAATATATTTTCTAAAATTTTATTTGTAGTATTTTTATCTCTTTTATTTATTTTTGAGCGCTTAACTCCGTTAAATACGCTTTTATCTTTTTCTTTATCTTATGCGGTTGCATTTGCGATATACGCTTATATGCTACGGCCGAATTTTAGCGGTTTTTTTGAAATTTTTAGAGCTATAAATTCGGAAAATAAACGATACGGAATGCATGTATACGTAGGTAGGGTAATTGATGTTTCGACATATAATATAGACAGGCTTTTAATAGGGTATTTTATGGGCTCAAAGGACGTCGGCTTTTATGGACTGGCAAATTCTATGGCTACTCCGATAAATTCGTTATCTACTGCCATGAGTAGCACTATGTTTAAAACGCTAGCAAATAGCAGCAAAATACCTCCTGCTGTTTTAAAGGCAAATTTAGCTTGGGTATTTCTAGCGTTTGTTTTAGCTAATATACTGGGGTATTTAATCATAAATTTTTATCTAAAAGAAGAATATAGTGATGTTCTGCTCTTATTGCTTTTAATGTCTATTGCAGTTTGCTTTCAAGCTCTTTATCAGCCATATAATGCTTGGATTAACGGGCATGGATATGGGAAAGAGCTAAAAAAGGCTAATATAAAAATGACGATTATGACTGCTTTATCTAGTATTTTATTAGTTCCGATAATGGGTGCTATTGGGGCCTGTGTGTCAAGTATGATATCAAATTTGTATTCGCTATTTTTATATACAAAGATTTACTATGCCAAAATATAAAATATATACGAGTTATGCAAGAACTGCGATATACTTGGCTTTATTATCTATAGGCGCAAAAGGTAAAAAAGTTTTATTACCGGCTTTTACTTGCGCTACTACATTACCGGATGCGATAGTACAGGCTGGTGGGATTCCAGTGTTTGTGGATATTGATGTGCATAGTTTAGAAATGATTCAAGATGATATAAAAAATAAAATTTCATCCGATACGATAGCAATAATATCTCATCATTATTACGGCACCTATATGGACTATGTTGTAAAAATACAAGATATTGCAAAAAAATATAACCTTATTCACATAGAAGATAGGGCTCATTGTTATGGCTTAAAGAAAGATTTGATCGGAGATGTCGCTATATACTCTTTTTCAAAGAATATGATTTCTCCTGGCGGCGGGTTATTGGTTACGAGAAATTACGATATATGGCAAAAATGCTTGGATATTCAGGATAAAAATAGGAGTATTTTTCATACATTCATATTAAACACGGAAGCTTTTAATTATATGCAGGCCATTAAAAACGATAGGTCTTGTGATATAGACAGGCGATATGACCCCATAAATTTAGTAAAAAGAGTAGTTTGTAAAGTTTTAAAATTTTTGCGGTTTTACAAACGGAGTTTTTTTTATAAAATTAATAGCAATGATATAGGAAAAAGATTTGACGTATTCGACACTAGAATGACGACTGAGCAATTTAAATATATTTTGATTTCAATAAGAGATTTGAGGCGCAACATTAAGCATAGAAAAAGTATGGCATTAAGGCTCAATCAATTTTTACCATCATTTTTAAATGTAAATAATAATATCTTTACTAATTACGTAGTATATACCGATGATTATAAAAGGCTGGAAAAAATTTTTAATAGCTTTAATATTAAAATCAGAAGAGTATGGCCGTATTTTCAGGATTACTGGGGCGAGCAAATGACAAAAAATGTGAAGCAACTATCGCAGAAGCTTTTGTTGATTGATTTGGACTGTCTTGATAAAGAAAAAATTCAAGAGATAGAGAGTAGACTAAGTGAAAGTTGAGATATTTGAAAAAGACCAAATCGTACCTGACGAATGGAATTTAGGTATAGAAAATCCGACTCAGTTATTTGAATTTGCAAATACGGGCGGTAAATTTTCAATTCCGTATTTTCTAATCATAAAAGATAGAGATATTATTTTTAAATGGCAGTTTTTCGTAATAGGTTTTAGATATTTTAGATATATCAATATCGTTTCAGAGCCGAATATTCAAACTACCGAATTACTGGATATCGCTTTTAAAGAAATTTTAAGAGCATTTAATCCTTTTAAGGTAATTTTTTACTCTATCACATTATCAAAATTTACAAATATGGATTTTTTAGAACTAAATAATTTTAATGAAATATATAGATACGGCTCATCTGTTTTGGATTTAACTCAAAATGAAGACGTAATATTTTCTAATATACATAGTAAACACCGTAATGTTATAAAAAAGGCGCAAAAAGAGGATGTTGAGGTATTTGAGGATACGAGCGAACAAGGCATATACGATTTTTACAAAATAGGCGTTGAAACATATTCCAGATCAAATAAAGAGGCTTTGGGGGTTGAATATTTACTAAAGTATTTTTTTGCGCTAAATAAAACGGGCAATATTAAAATATTTTTTGCAAAAAAAGATAATGTCATCCAAGCCGGAGCAATTTTTCTCGTTTCTAAACATATGTCTATATATTGGCACGGTGCATCTATAAATAATTGTGCTACCGGCTCTTCAAATTTATTACAGTGGGAGGCAATAAAATATTTTAAGCAAAACGGCACAAAGATATATGATTTTGGAGGCTGCTCTGATTTGGACGAGAAAGCTAAATCTATCAGTAGATTTAAAGGTAGATTCGGCGGTATGACGTTTAATTATATAGGGTTTATAAAAATAAACAATATTTTAAAAAATATGTTATTTATCTTTATAAAAAAATTTACTAATAAGGGCTAAATATGACTACGCAAGAGAAAATTTTGGACCGATATAAAGAAATAAGAGGCGATTTTATAGACACTAAAGACGAGAAGCTCAGGCAAGAGTTCTTTGATAATCTCTTAAAATATAACTATTTAAAACACATAAATCCATATATAAACGGCAAAATTTTAGAGATCGGTTGCAATAAAGGCTATATGTTAAAAGCATTGCAGGGTTTGGGTTTTAAAAATTTATACGGTATAGATTTGTCTAATTCCGACTTGTCGATAGCTAAAAATAGGACCGGGCTAGATACGCTAAAACAAGAGAACGCTTTTGATAATTTAAAATATAATAAATACGACCTTATACTGTGTAAAGACGTTATGGAGCATATACAAAAAGATAAGCAAGAGGAATTCGTAAAAGAGATATATAACTCGTTAAATATCGGCGGAATGGCAATTATTCAAGTTCCAAATATGGACTGGATGATGTCTAATCATGAAAGATATATGGATTTTACTCATGAAGTAGGCTATACCAGAGAGAGCCTTGCGGATATTTTTAGACTATATTTTGCCGAAGTAGAAGTGCTTCCGGCCTCATATATATTTAAAAATAGCAAGAAAAAGATCGTCGTTTCGCTGGTAAGAAGCATTATGATTAAATGCATAAGATTTGCTTTAAGGATACTTGGAGAAGGCGCAAGCGATGTTTGGTTCGAACACAGAGAGATAATGGTTGTAGCAAAAAAAGACAAATAATGAAGCAAATTTTAATAACCTGCGATACCGAGGTCGGCGAACTACACGCAAATAGAGCCGATGCGTTTGAGATTTTTATAAAAGGTGAGACTGACGGCAAGGAAGTCGGCGTAAAGCTCATAAACGATTTAGCAAACGAGTACGGCGGCGTAGCGGAGCATTTTGTGGACGTATATCCGTGTGAAAGATACGGCGAGGATAAATTTAAAAGGCTGTGTCGCCAAATCATTAAGAGTGGACACGGCGTAAATTTACATACCCATCCGTCCGGAAAATACGATAAAAATAGAAAATTTATGCGCCAATATAGCCTAGACGAGCAAATAGAAATTATAAATTTCGGTAAGCAAAAGATAAAAGAGTGGATAGGCACGGACGTTATAGCCCATAGAGCGGGAGGATACGGCGCAAACGACGACACGCTAAGAGCTCTTAGGATAAACGATATTTTTATAGATAGCTCGTTTTTTTATAAAAATATAAATTGCGCTATAAACTATGACTACGTAAATAAAACTAGCAAAAAATGCGGCGTATTACAGCTGCCAGTTAGCGTTTACGAAAAACAAAAGCGCTACGGTGTTTTAAAAACCAAAAGCGTTTTTCAAAAATTTGATTTTAGATACGGCTCTAGCGCGGATGAAATATTAAGAGCGATTGATTTAATGCCTAAAGATTGCATAATAACGCTTTTTTTACATAGTTTTAATTTTTTAAATTTAAAATATAATTTTAAAAGCGGGCAGTATGTCGATATAAGCATAAACGAGGGTTTAATAGGCGAGTACAAAAAGCTTTTAGAGAAAATCGCGGGCAATAAAGAGTGTAAATTTACGTCGATAAAAGATTTAAATTTAAGCTCTTTGAGCTACTCGGACTATGTGCCAAAGATTAGCGTAAACGCCGAAATACTAAAGCCTGCAATGGATAAATTTAGGCTAAAATTTATGCAGATAGGCGATATATGATGAAAATACTTTATCTAAGGACGCTTTATTGGTTTGGGCTAAAAGCCGGCGGCTCGGTGGGACACACGGCAGGCGTTATAAACGCTATGGATAAAAAGGTACGGCTAAGCGTCGTTTCAAATGACGAACTTTGGGGAGTTAATAAAGAAATAACCATCGTAAAGCCTATAAAATTTCCTTTTATCCCAAAAGACGTTCTTGAGCTTTTTTATAATTTTAAAATAATAAAGCATTGCGCCGATTTGGAGGCTGACGCGATATATCAGAGATATAGCGGATTTAGCTTTTGCGGGGCGTATATCGCAAAGAGAAAAAAGATACCGTTTGTTTTAGAGTTTAACTCGTCTGACGTTTGGAAGATTAAAAATTGGAAAAATAACGACGCTCTTTTTAAGCGAATTTTCAAGACTATTTACTACAAAATTTTTAAGTTACCTATCGTTTGCGCGATAGAAAGTTATAATCTAAAAAATGCAAAATGCGTGGTTGCCGTATCGGAGGCGTTAAAAGATATCCTTTTAAATTTAGGCGTAGACGAGGACAAAATAATCGTAAATCCAAACGGAATAGACGAAAACAAATATAATCCGCATGTAAGCTGCGAGGACGTAAAGCAAAGATACGGTCTTGAAAATAAAATCGTAATCGGCTTTATAGGGACGTTTGGTCAGTGGCACGGAGCCGAAAATATCGCGCACGCTTACGGCAAGCTACTGCAAAAATATCCCGAATACAAAGAAAAAACCAAACTTTTTATGATAGGCGACGGCATCAGGATGCCAATCGTAAAAAAACATATTTTGGAATTTGATTTGCAAGAAAACGTCGTATTAACGGGGCTAATTCCACAAGAACAAGGAGCGGAATTTCTAAGCGCGTGCGATATCTTGGTTAATGCCACCGTCCCAAACCCCGATGAGAGCGAGTTTTTCGGCAGTCCTACCAAACTATTTGAGTACATGGCTATGGGTAAAGCCATAATATGCAGCAATATGGCTCAGATGTCCGAAATTTTAGAGCACGGTAAAACCGCCTATATGGTAAAACCGGGATGCGTAGACGCGCTAGAAGCCGCCATGAAAGCGCTAATAGACGATGCTTCGCTAAGGGCGTCTATGGGCGCAAACGCCGCAAAAGAAGCCCTACGAAAGTATACGTGGGACAGGCATGTGGATAAAATTTTAGAGGCCGTAAATAATGGGTAAAATTTTTTATTATCTTAAAAAAGCTAGATCAATGCCGCCTGATGCGTTGTGCGCGAAAATCGCTAATAAAATTTTAAATTTAACTAAAAATAAAATCCAAAAATTGCGCGATATATCCGGCGATACCCGTATCAAATTTAACGTTTCGCCGGTACGAATAAGCTACGTAAATTTACGCGAACTCGATGTTTCGAATATAAATTTAGATGTCGCTAGATATCTGTCTAAAATGTACCTGGAGCATAAATTCGATCTGCTCGGCAGCGGCTGGGTAAAAAATAGCTATGATAGCGCGGCGCTCGGACTAGAGGGCTACAAATACGATATGAACGTCGCGGCGCCCGCGAGCGCGCTAGAGGGCTACGAGCTGATTGATTGGCAAAAGGATTTTAAAAGCGGCTTTCGCTGGAGCGAAAAAAAATGGTACAAAGATCAGCGCATAGCCCATAAGCCCGGCAGCGATATAAAGGTGCCGTGGGAGCTTGCGAGGTTTCAGCACTTGCCGCAGCTTGCTATTTTTGCGATAGCGGATCCGAGCTTAAAAGAGCGAAATTTAAAAGAATTTAAAGACCAAATTTTAGATTTTATCCGCAATAATCCGCCTAGAATGGGCGTAAATTGGACCTGCACGATGGATGTTGGCATCAGGGTCGCCAATATACTGGCGGCTTACGATATGTTTTGTCAGATGGATGATGGCAGAATTTTAGATGCGGATTTTAAACAGACCTTTTCAAATAGCGTCTACGAACACGCGCTTCATATCGTAAATAATCTGGAATATTCGCCGCATCTTACGTCAAATCATTATCTAAGCGACATCGCGGGTTTGCTGTTTGCGTGCGCGTATCTAGACGGTGGCGGCGAGACGGACGCGTGGCTGGCGTTTGCCGTGCAAGAAGTAATCAGCGAAATGAAAAAGGAATTTTACGAAGATGGCGGAAATTTTGAGAGTTCTACGAGCTATCACCGCCTAAGCGGCGAGCTAATGGCGTATAGCGCGGCTTTGATACTAGGTCTAAAAAGCGAGAAAATTTTATCGCTAAAAAATTACGACGCAAAGCTTTGGTGCAAAAAGCCGAAGCTCTTGCCTCCAAACGAGCAGGAATTTAAAATCTTAAACGGAGAAATAGCGCTGCCGCAGTGGTTTGTGGACAGGCTGTATAAAATCGGCAGGTTTACCGCCGACATCACAAAGCTAAACGGCAAAGTGCCGCAATTTGGCGATAACGACAGCGGCAGGTTTTTTAAATTTAGCCCAAACGGCGAGTTTTTGAGCAACGAACAAGCCGCGCGAAAATATCTAAATTTAAGCGGCTTTGCGGGCGGCAACGAGCCGTTTTGGGACGAAAATATCTTAAATCACTCCACGCTAATTAGCTGCATGGGCGGGATTTTTGAGGACGAGATATTTAAAAACGATTTTTGCTTTGAGAGAAGTTTTATCCGCTTGCTTGCCGGACACACGCTGCAAGCGGTCGATAAAACGTATAAAAGCCTTGTTGCCTCAGGCGTGAAATTTAGCGAACTGCCGCACCGAAAAAGCATAGAATTTAAAATTACGAGTTCGCAAGAGATCAAAAATCTATTTTATCCGGACAGTGGAATTTTTATCTTTAAATCCGGCAAATTTTACCTCGCCGTCTGCGCTACGCCGCCAGGGCAAAATGGTCACGGCGGACATACGCATAACGACAAGCTGGGCTATGAGCTGTGGATAGAGGGACGCGACATAGCGAGAGATCCCGGCACCTATCTTTATACGCCACTCCCAGATAGGAGAAATGAATTTAGAAGCGTCAAAGCGCACAACGCGCCGATCGTTGAGGATCTTGAACAAAATAGTTGGAGGGAGGGGATAGCTGGATTATTTGGTATGCTTGCAGATTGTGGGTGCTTCGTAGCGGATTTTGGAGAAAATTTTATAAGCCTCGCCACAGAATACAAGGGCGTAAAGATAATTAGAAAATTTGAGATAAAAGAGGATAGATTGGTGATTACCGATACGGCAAACAGGGAATTTTATTATAGTAAATTTGAGTTATATTCGAATGGATACGGGAAGCTTACGAAAAATGTCTAAAAAAATACTATGGTGCGGAAATTCGTATTACGGTTCGCCGTTTAAAGTCGGTTGCAATTATTACAGCGAATTGCTAGCTAAGGAGGGAAATAAAGTTTTATTTATCGCGCCGCCCGTTTCACCGTTTCATGATAAAAATAACGAAGCCATCAGACTCGCTCAATCAAAAAAAGGCGTACATAAAATTTTTGAAAATTATTTTATATATACTCCGTTTGCGCTTATTCCGCCGTGTAAAAAGTTACCTTCCGTTTTTTATCAGGTTATAAAAACGTGGCATATTTTTACTCTACCGAACTTTAAAAAAACGCTTAAAAATTTTGATTTTTTAAACGTAGATATTTTAGTTATAGATAATTTTGCGTTTTTGCCTATAACGGATATCATAAAATATAATAAACTAATCGTTAGAGTTACCGATAGACTAGACGGCTTTGACGTGGGCGCGGCTGCCATCAAAGCAGAGGAGCATCTTATAAAAAAAGCCGATAAAACGATATATACGTCATCTGGCCTTAAAAGCTATATAGAGAAATTTAACAAAAACTGCTTTTATGTCCCAAACGGGGTTGATTTTAATAAATTTCAAAAAAAATACGATAAGCCTGATTTTTTTTATGATATTAAAAGTCCAGTTGCCGTTTACGTGGGCGCTATCGAGAACTGGTTTGATTTTGATTTACTAGATTATGTAGCTAGTGAGCTAACCGATGTGCATTTTTTAATAATCGGAACCGTAAAATTTAAACCCAAAAATTTTGAGCAAATAAAATCCAGAAAAAACATTACCTTTTACGGAAAGGTCGATAATGATGCGGTGGCTCCTTTTTTGAAATTTGCAGACGTCGGCATAATCCCGTTTAGGTTAGATATGGATTTGGTTCACTCTATAAGTCCGTTAAAGTTATACGAATACTCGGCGGCCGGACTTTATACGGTAGCGACTAAATGGCGAGAGCTAGAGCAGCTAAATAGCCCTGCTTTGTTAGCTGATTCAAAAGAGGATTTTGCGACGTGCGTAAAAAAAGCCGTAGCCTTAAAGCAAATAGGTGGGAGCGAAATCGTAAAATTTGCAAAGGATAACGATTGGGAAGAAAAAATACGACTTATTATTTAAGATTTGATATAATTTTATTTGAAATATCATTAATTTTAAACTATAAGGTAAAACTAGGACGGCTATGCGTAAAAAAATAGCAATCGACTTTCGCATGCACAAAGCATCCGGAATAGGTACGTATATAAAGGGTTTACTACCGTTTTTAACGGAGAAATTCGAGGTTATTTTGCTAGGTACGGAGGCTGAGATAAGGGAGTATGCATGGAGTAAAAACGTTAAAATTTTAGAGTGCGGGCGGGAAATTTACTCTTTGGACGAGCAGATTTGTTTGTCGGTAAAGATTCCTAAATGCGATATTTTTTGGTCTCCTCACTACAATATCCCTATCTTGCCCATAAGGGCGAAATTTAGGGCAGTTACCATTCATGATGCGTTTCATTTGGCTTTTTACGATACCTTAAATTTTATGCAAAAGATGTATGCCAAGATGATTTTTAATCAAGCTTTAAGCAGAAGCGACGTCGTCTTTAGCGTTTCGGAGTTTTCAAGAAGCGAGATATTAAAATATACGAAAACGGATAAAAATATTTTTGTCGTACCAAACGCCATAGACGAGGGACGTTTTAATAACCGCTACGATAGCGCCGTTTTAGAGGCGGCGGTAAGAGAATATAAACTTCCGGAAAATTTTATTTTATTCGTAGGAAACGTAAAACCTCACAAAAATTTGAAAAATTTATTGTTTGCGCTAGAAAAGACGGAGCTAAATTTGGTGATAGTGGGAAAAAAAGACGGCTTTATAACTAGCGATAGCGATATTTTGGAGATTATCGAGAAAAATAATCTCACAGAGCGTATATTTTTTACCGGCTATGTTAAGGATGCCGACATCGCCGCTATTTATAATCTGGCAAAATTATTCGTCTTTCCGTCTTTATACGAGGGGTTTGGCATCCCGCCGCTTGAGGCGCAGGCCTGCGGTTGCCCGGTAGTGTGCTCAAACGCCGCTAGCCTACCTGAAGTTTGCGGGGATAGCGTTTTGTATTTCGATCCGCATAACGTAGAAGATATAAGAAGTAAGATACAAGCCGTTTTAAACGATGAAAATTTACGAAAAGAACTTTGCGTTAAGGGTTTTGAAAATATTAAGCGATTTAGCTGGGAGCGCTCTGCTAAACAAATCATAGAAATAATGGAAAAACTAAGATAAGGAGCCGTAAAATGATAGACAGAAGCCTAAACTACGGACGACATATAATAGCTGATTTTGCCGCTAAAATAGGGCATTATGAAACCGTACTGGATATCGGCGCGGGTAAGGGCGATGATTTGGCGATATATAAAAGTAAATGTGGGGACGCTAGACTTTTAGCCTTAGAAGGGTTCGAGCCAAATGTCGCAAAACTAGCCTCAAGAGGCATCGAGGTCTTTTTGCACGATCTTGAGCGAGATAGATTTCCTTTCGAGGATGAGAGCCTGGATCTCGTGAGCGCAAATCAAATTCTAGAGCACGTCAAGGAGATATTTTGGATATTTCACGAGATAGCTCGTACGCTAAAAATAGGCGGGCATTTCGTGCTAGCGGTTCCGAATTTAGCCAGCCTTCACAACAGAGCCTTGCTGCTACTAGGCAGACAGCCTACGTCTATACAAAATCACTCCGCGCACGTTAGAGGTTATACTAAGCCCGACTTGATGCGATTTTTAAAAATTTGGGGCGGTTTTGAGCTAGTAGATTTTCAAGGAAGTAATTTTTATCCGTTTCCGCCCTGCATCGCAAAGCCGCTAGCTAGAGCGTTTCCTCAGACTGCTTGGAGTATCTTTTTGCTGCTTAAAAAGACCAAGGAGTATGAAGGCGAGTTTATAAAATGGCCGATTGAAAAATCGCTGGAAACTAATTTTTATCTGGGCGAAAAATGAAAAAAGCACTAATCCACGACTGGTTTAGCACCTATGCGGGCGCAGAAAAATGCGTCGAGAGTTTCACGAATGTTTGGGATGATTTTGAAATTTACGGCCTTATCGATTTTTTAAGCGATGCCGACCGAGACAAAATTTTAAAAGGCAAGCGAGCGCATACGAGCTTTATTCAGAAGCTACCCTTCGCAAAGGGCAAATACCGTAACTACCTGCCGCTATTTCCGCTTGCGATCGAGCAGTTTGATCTAAGCGGCTACGACGTCGTGCTATCTAGCTCGCATGCCGTGGCAAAGGGAGTTTTAACGCACTCAAATCAACTCCATATCGCATATATCCACACGCCGATTCGCTACGCTTGGGACTTGTATCATCAGTATCTGCGCGAAAGCGGGCTAGACAGCGGTTTAAAGGGCGTGCTGGCGAAGTATTTTTTACATAAAATTAGGCTTTGGGATGCCGTTACCGCAAACCGCGTAGATCACTACGTCGCAAACAGCCGCTACATCGCGCGCCGTATAGAAAAAATCTACGGCAAGCCCAGCGACGTCATCTATCCGCCCGTAGACGTGGATAAATTTACGCTGCGCGAAGCTAAAGAGGAGTTTTATCTAACCGCCTCGCGCATGGTGCCGTATAAAAAGGTAGACCTCATCGTCGAGGCGTTTTCACAGACGGATAAAAAGCTGCTCGTTATCGGCGATGGTCCCGATATGGCTAAAATCAAATCAAAAACGGGCAAAAACGTCGAGCTTTTGGGCTTTGCGGACGATGAGACGATGAGGGATCTCATGGGGCGGGCTAAGGCGTTTGTTTTTGCCGCCGAAGAGGACTTTGGTATCACGCCCGTAGAAGCGCAAGCATGTGGCACGCCCGTGATTTGCTTTGGGCGCGGCGGCGCTCGCGAGACGGTGATTGACGGCGAGAGCGGGTTATATTTTATGGAGCAAAACGTAAAAGAGTTGCTTGACGCGGTGGCTAAATTTGAGCAAAATCGCGATAAATTCAAACCCGTAAAAATCAGGGAAAATTCGCTAAGATTTTCGCGCGCGCGCTTTGAGGCCGAGATCAAAAGCTACGTCGAGAAAAAATACGAAAATTTTAAAGAAAAAATAAAATAGTCGCCGTAAAGTGCGAAACTAGCGCGGCGCGTATCTGGATGGAAAAATGAAAAAATATCTTTGTAAAGCGATACTTCTTTTAGTCGATCTTTTGGCTATTTGGGCGTCTTTTGGTATAGCAGTCGAGCTTAAAAATTTATTTTACGGCGACCACGTGCTACTTGATATATCCAAGTATCAGGGCTTTGGCATCGCTTATGCCTTGATGATAGCCTTGTTTTTTTATCAGGGGATTTACGCTAGGAGGTATGATTTTTGGCACGAGTGCGCCATAGCGGTAAAGAGCTGTTTTTTTGGGCTTTTGCTTACTTTAGCTGCGCTTGCCTTGCTAAAGATAAATTATGATTTTTCAAGAGCCAGCTTGATTTTAGGCTTTGGCTTTATGATTTTTATTATCCCGGCTTTTAAATTTATAGCTAAAATTTTACTCTTTAAACTCGGCTTTTGGAAAAAGAAGGCTAAAATTTTAGGCGAGAACGAGGAATTTGAGCTGGCGATTTTTGACGATAAATACCTCGGTTATATTCGCGCGCAGACTGAGTACGAGTCGCTTTTTATAGGCGGCAGCGGCATGGGCGCGCGCGAGCTAAACGAGCTAATAGAGCAAAATATCAAGGAAAATAAAGAGATTTTATTCACGCCCGTACTTAGAGGCTACGATTTTACGCAGGCTCATATTTATAACTTGTTTAACTCCCGTACGAGCCTTTTTGCGATACATAACTCTTTGCAGAGTAAATTTAACGTCGCGCTAAAAAGAGGGCTTGATATATTTTTGATAGTTGTGGCTTTGCCGCTTTTGATTCCGATTTTTTGCGCAGTCGCGGTCGCTATGAAGATAAGCGAGCCAAGAGGCAAGATATTTTTCTCGCATCAAAGGATGGGGCTAAACGGCAAGCTGTTTGGGTGCCTTAAATTTCGCTCGATGAGAGAAAACGGAGCCGAAATTTTAAAAGAGTATCTTGAAAAAAATCCGCAAGAAGTAGAGTATTTTGAAAAATTTCATAAATACGAAAACGATCCGCGCGTAACCAAACTCGGAAATTTCCTCAGAAAAAGCTCTCTTGACGAGCTGCCTCAACTAATCAACGTCTTAAAGGGCGAGATGAGCATCGTGGGTCCTCGCCCGTGCGCGCAGTACGAGCGCAAGGATATGGGACGATACGCCGAGCTGATCTTGGCGGTTTTGCCTGGGATTACCGGCATCTGGCAGGTTAGCGGTAGGAGCGACATAGACTTTGAGACGAGGGCGCAGATGGATGCGTGGTATATGAAAAACTGGTGCATCTGGAACGATATCGTGATAATCATAAAGACCTTTAAGGTTGTTTTAATGCGTAAAGGCGCAAGCTAATCAAACTAAGCGGCTAGTTGCGATGAGGTGCGGTCGGAGGATAAAATTTCGCCATGGTGCGGATCTATAAAGCGCGGTAGGAGGTTAAAATTTAGCTACGTCTAGGTTTCGTGGCAACGGTAAATTTGGCGTACCCTGTCGCTATCCGCCCCACTCAAACCTCCATAAAAATGCTTTTGGTCTAGCTAAAATACTAGCAAAGGCAAGCTTTGCCCGAAATTTTAATCCAAGCGTAAATTTTGTCTTACTGCCTAAAGCTCATTTTTTGGTTAAATTTGCGCTCTAGCTTTGACTTAGCTCGGCTATTTTGGCATTAGTTTCGCGGCCAAGGCTCGGCCCGTAAAAGTAAAAGCGTCTAACGAGAGCTATGCCGTAAACTAGGCCGCCTAAACCGCTTTGCAAAGCTCTGCAAGAAAGTAAATTTTACCTTACCAAAACGCCAGCGGGGCGGGAGACGAAGGTAAAATCTAGCTAAGCTACGGCAAGCTCCATAACTTTAAGGCTTTTATTTGTTTTTTTGGCCGAATTTGACGAATCTTTGCCAAAAATCGCGCTAAATTTGCGCATTTTGGTGTATTTTTGGAATTATCTTTAGTATAAAATGCCGCGTTTGATAAACCGGTTTGATAAAGCGTTAAGGCGGCTTTTATTTTTGCTTAAATTGCAGCGCACCAAATTTGCGCGATAAATTAAAAAAGCAGATTAAATTTAAAAACCGAGATATTTAAGGAAAGCAAAAAAGTCGGAATTTCTTCCGACTTTGGGTTTTATAGCTTCCCGCCTTCGATGACGAGAGATTCCGGATTTACGCTATCGCCGTAGATCGGTTTTAGCGTAGCGTCGTAGTCTTTGTGGAAGAAATTTTCCTTGCCAAGCTCAATGATTTCGTTATTTAGCCACTCAAGTAGAGCTTTGTTGCCTTTTTTAACCGCAGGCGCGATGACGTCGACCTCGCCAAGCGCTTCTATACCGACGGTAAAGCCTGGATTTTCTTTAGCCCACGCAAAAAGCAGCGCGTTATCGTGCGCTAGCGCCGCGCCTCTTTTATCTACCAGAGCGGCGAAGGTTTCCGTGTTTTGGTCGTATTTTATAAGCTCGATGTCAGGGTGATTTTTCGTGAAATACGCATCCGCGGTAGTGCCTTTATTGACGATTAGTTTTTTGCCTTTTAGCTCGTCCACGCTTTTTATGACCGCACCGTCCGGGCTAACTACGCCTAAGGATACTTTCATATACGGAAGCGCGAAATCAACGACTCTGGCGCGCTCAGGGGTTTTGGTGAAATTTGCCAAAGTGATGTCTACTTTGTCCGCGACTAGCACTTCTACGCGGCCCGCTGCCTCTACGAGTTCAAATTTAACCTTGCTCTCGTCGCCCAGCAGATCCTTTGCGATGCGTTTGGCGAAGTATATGTCGTAGCCTTGGTTTTTGCCCTCTTTATCTACGTAGCCAAACGGCGGTTTGTCGCTAAAAACGCCCACGCGTACGTATCCGCGCTCTTTGATTTTAGCCAAAGCGTCCGCTTCGGCAGCCTGCAAATTAGCCTGACCCGTTAGAAAGACGGCGGCGAATGTTGCCAAAAATGAAAACAGAAGTTTTCTCATTCTTTCTCCTTTAAAATAAAGTTCGCAAAATATACAAAAGCTTGGCTAAAATGTGGCTAAATTTGCGGATTTTAAAAGTAAGCGCGCGCCGAAAATTTAAAAATGGGTAAATTTGCAAATTTAAGTTATTTGGCTATCGGCGCGAGATATAATCTTAAAAAATTTAAAGAAAAAATGAAAAAAGCTCTTTTTGCCGCGCTGACCGGCGCGCTATGCTCTTTAAATTTGACCGGCGCAGACGAGGATATAGCTAAATTTGAAGCCGGATGTAATTGCTGAAGCGGCTGCGAAATGCTTGGGTTGCAATACAGTCACGGAACTGATGGTTTTGAGGTAGATAAAAAGAAAGCAAAATATTTTTATAAAAAAGCTTGCAAACTAGGCGCCAAATGGAGCCGCAAGTATGAGCAAGAGCTTTAAAGTGCTTTGAACGGAGAGGGTCAAATTTGTGTGCGGATTTTGGGGTAAATTTTGCTAGCAAGAGTTCGCGAATTCAAACAATTTTAGGCTTGATTTTACCGCGTAAAATTTAAAAGAAATTTGGTTGAATAAATTTATCCCGTCCGTTTTGATAAATTTTACGAAAATGCCAAAAAGAGCGCGATTTATAAAGTTAAATTTTTAAAAACGGGCGGTGTGATTAACCGTAAGGGCAAAATTTAACCGAGCGAAAAGTTTTTAAATTTGATTTAAAAAGCAAATAGGCGCGGCAAAATCCTCAAATTTAGCATCCAAAACACCAAATTTTAAAAGCTCAAATTTAAAAACGTCAATTTTAAAATCCTAAAACGAAAATAAATTTAAAAATTTCTTCGCACGTTCGCTTTTTGGATGCGTGAAAAACGCCTCGGGCTCGCTCTCCTCGACGATTTTGCCCTCATCCATAAAGACGATACGATTTGCCACCGAGCGAGCAAAGCCCATCTCGTGCGTTACGATTAGCATCGTCATGCCCTCTTTGGCGAGGTTTATGACGACGTCTAGCACCTCGCGCA
>CAURYE010000004.1:0-119164 GCA_963529235.1 uncultured Campylobacter sp. | reverse complement strand
AAATTTTATACTTTATTCCCTGCAATTTGTCCCCCGTTGCTTGTTCATTTACTTACCCCCCCCCCCCCCCCGAATTTACGAAATTTATATATAATGTCCGCGCTTAACGCAACTCGCTAAAAGGCATAAAAATGACGACGCAAGAGTATGAAGCTATGTTTGAAGAGGACGACGCGCCGGGCTGGGACGCTATAAACGATGCGCTGGAAAAAATCTACGACCCCGCAAAGCGAGCGCCACTATCCGTCGCAGCTACATGCGAGTCTGGGCGGCGATGATTATTTGGCGGGCGTTAGTATCTTTGACTGCGAGGATAGCGCGTTTCATCGGCATATCGTGAGCTTTGGCATGAGCGAGCTTTACTACGATCCGCAAAGCGCGCAGGAAGAATTTAGCGGATGGGGATTTGAGTTTAGCATGCGCGTCGCGCCGTTTGCAGACGATCCGAACTCGGATCTTGGCGACGGCGGCGTAGCCCCAAACGAGCCATTTTGGGTCATATCCGTCATGCAAAACCTCGCTAAATACGTCCACACAAGCAAAAAATGGTTTGAGGCATATCATTTCATGCCGGCAAATTCGCCGATACGTCTTGATACGGATACCAAGCTAGTAGGCGTAGCCTTCGCGCCAGGTCCAGTGCTTGGCGGCATAGACACGCCAAACGGCAGAGTAGAGTTTCTCCAGATGGTGGGTATCATGCAGCGCGAGCTAGACTGGCTACGCGAAGATCCGACTACGCAGCGCGTAGAGCGGCTCATAGAAATGATGCGTAAGGACAATCCTCTGCTAATCACCGACCTAAAGCGCGAAAAAGAGTATGCGTAAGTAAATTTAACCAAGCCGTAAGCCCGCTCAAAATAAGCGCTTAAATTTAAGTAAAAGCTTTTATCAAGGTTTACGGCGGTTAAATTTAACCCGGCGCCGACTCCTAGTAGCCCAAAAACCACATAAGTTTAAAGCTGATTTTAGCGCTCCGCAAAATTTAGCGCGCCGTATCGCCGCAAAGTCCTGCTAAAATCAAACCATAGCACAAATTTTAAAATGCAAATTTCTGCCGGGTTTATTTAGCGTATCTCAAAGATCCTATTTAGCATTTTAAAGAGTTAAATTTGATTCCAAACATCCGAATTTACATCGGCGCTTAGGAGCGAGAGTTAAATTTACGCGCTCTTTTACAAAAGATTTATGCTTTTTGCAAATTTGCTCTGCTACCGCGCGAGCTAAGCGCAAATTTTGCCGTTAGATTTTGCTCTATTTTAGACAAATCTCGCAAACGCAAAATCGCTAACGCCCCGACTATTTCGTAGTAGGACTCGCCTCAAGCCAGATCCCACGCGATACGCCACGCAGGGTTTGAGCCGCTCGCAAAATAAAGCAGGCGACGATTTTTTGCCGTCAAACAAAGTCTCGCCACGCAAATCGCAATATTTTGGCGGGGCGATAAATCCGCCATAAATAAGCTCATTACTAATAATCAAAAGTAAACATCACGATACGGCTTATAGGCTCATACATCATAATGATATAGCCGCCGGAACCTACCCAGTCGTAAGCCCCTGTTTCGGCTACGAGATAAAAAGGGTTTCCTTGGTAAGAAATATCAAACACTACCTCTTCATCATCCTTTCCATATTGTATTTTCATTTCAAAAGCCTTTGGATATTCCTTCCTTTCAATGCTGGAACTCCAGTTACCGTACTCTATCTCTCCTCCCAATCTTTCTAAATAGTTTTTCTTATTCAGCTTACCTTTACGTTCGGGATTATGTAAATCCACCAATGCACCGTATTTATCAAAATTTGCTTTATATTTCTCATAGAATCGCTGCATTTTTTGAAATTCTTTTTCCATTTCAGAGTTAAAATCCCAATGGTGAATAGCAGTTCGCCAAAAATATCCTTCCTTACCGAGGAACTCGAACTTATTATCTTCGGTTAGGCGAAAAGCCAGCCAGTTAGGCGCGGTATATTCGTTGTGGTATTCGGCGGTATTATTGCCGATATAGCCATCGTAAGGCTCAAAAGGACAGATCATATATACCTTTTGTCCTGCCCAATCGGGATTGATTTCGGCTAAATCGATACTCATCAGGGGCAGGAAATGATTTTTGAGCCACGGTTGTTCTTTTACGAAAACGTCTTGCGCTTCGGGAAACGGTCGTAGATTTTCGTTTAGCTCGCTTATATTCTCTCTTGTATTCATTTTATTTCCTTTTATAAATTTAAATTACGGTCGGCACGGTCGCCAAAAGCGCAGCGCGCGGATCAAATTTGATTTTAGTTTTTTCCCCTTTCGTTTTTATATATATTTTGAAAATTTGCCCGAGCGCAGAACCGCAGTCTGCTCATCTACCGTAGCTTGCATTTGCTCCTCTAGGTCTTTGTTTTCGCCGTTATTTGCGATGATTACTCGCGTGGGGTATAGCACCAGACTCATACGCATAGCAAACTCAAGCTGCAAGTCGTTATCTTTTAGCGCTCTTTGCAAGGTTTTTTCGCGCTCTTTGACCGCTTTTAAAGAAAGGATATTTTTAAAAAAGTCGGTAAAAAGAAGCTGCGCATCCGCAAACTCGGCTGATACCTTATGGAGCGAAACCTCTTCGTAGCGCGCGAAAATCGCCTCTTTTTGCGCTTGCGCACATAGTGGATTGATATAAAAAATAGACAAAAAATCCCAAAAATCATCCCACAAAGGAAAGCTTTCGTCAAAAGGCAGGCTAATTATCTCATCGTAGTAAAGCATTACGGGCTCAAATTTCTCCTCAACGTAAAAGCTAAACAGCAGGCCCTCTAGCAAATAACTATCGCTAAATCGTCTAATACGAAATTTTTGTATCTTTTTTATCCTCTTTAAAAGCTCTTTTTGCGTATCGGTAGTGCAAAAAGGCTCTATCTTATCTAAATGTAGGTTCATCGTTATCCTTTTTGTTTAAATTTATCCAAAACGGCTTTGCCAGTGCGCTAGAGCAGCTTTTGCTTTTAGCTGGCCGCGTAAATTTAGACTGTTTTTAGCCTTAAATTTATCATCAAAAATACGGCAAATTTGCGCTGCGCCAAAAGGCTTGGCGGCGTAGTTAAATTTTAGCTTGCTTGCCAAATGCCTTTATGAGCCAAGCCGTATAAGTTAGTTCTAAATTTAGCTCCGTAAACGCGCGATCTAACCGCCTCACGTGCACTGCATAAAAAACGCGCTAACTCGCGACCTCTCGCACCAAAATACGTAAAGTATCCCGCCGCTGCCAAAAAGCAGCTCCCCGTCCTCGCCGCTAGGAAGCCCGCTATCTAGCTGCATCAAAAACTCCATTTTCTCGCCGCATATCGGACACGTCGGCACCTGCGCGCTCTGTATCCACGACGGCTCGCCGCCTATGCGAGATAGATTTTGCCTGCCGTTTGATAGCGCCCAGTCCTGCTTGCGCCAGCGCTTAGGCGCTACGCGTAGACGCACCAGATCCTGCCGCGCCGGCTCGTCGTCTACGTACTCTATCTGCGACCTCTCGCCGATACGCTTTGGCTTGCCCAGCCGGTCGTGTTCGTAAAACGCTGTCTCGCCCTCGCTTATCTCTCTAACGTGCGCGGCTAGGATTAGGCTAGGCAGCGAGCGCACCGGCAGCTCGCGAGGCACCGGATCAAGCGTGATGAGATGAAAGAGCGGATTTTCCTCGTCCGCGCAAGGCTCGTCTAAAACCCCGCCGATTTTATACCTCGTCTCGCTTAAATTTGCTTCCGCGGCTTCCTTGCTTTCGCCTTTTTGCGCTTCGTCGGTCCATAGTCCCCAAGTCGGGTGATTTTTTGCTTGATGAGGAGCAAACGGCTCGCTAAAATACCCCTGCCTAAACGCAATGTGATACGCGCACTCGCCGCAGTATCTTTTTAGCCTAAACGCTTCGCCCCCGATACTCATTTCATCGCTAGTTTGCGCTTTTTGGACTCGGTTTTCTTCGCGCGGAGCGTTTTTGCCGGATTTGGGGTCGTTTAAATTTTCATCCGCTTGCGAATTTAGATTGTTAGCGTTAAATTTGACGTCATTTAGGACGCCTTGCGTTTGGCTTAAATTTTCATCCGCAGGCTCCGCGCCGTTTGCGTCTCCAGTAAATTTAATCCTCTCAAGCGTAAAGCCTACGTCCTCCAAATAGTAGCCCAGATGCTCGCTAAAGCTACCTTTATACTTCAAAAACTTCTCCGCCGCCGCAATCTCGCAGGCAAATTTTACGTTTTGCGGCTGTCTTGTTTGTAGCAAGCACTCAAAAATCCTTCGTTTATCCTCCGTGCTAGTTTGCGCGCTAGCTAGCCTCTCGCGCCAGATTTGCGAGCTCTCGTAGTCTAGCTCGCGCCACGGATAGCACTCATAGTATGTCCCGTCGTTTGGCCGCAAGCTAAAAATCTCCTTCAAAAACGGGTGCAAAAGCGGCGCAAACTCTAGGCTTGCTACGGCGATGACCCCCTGGGCGTTTGTTTGCCGCGCGCTATTTTTGTTTGCTTGTTTTTTATCTCTTTGCGCCTCGTTTTTAGCCTCGCACTCCTCGCGCAAAATCTCCATCGCCGTAGAAACCAAAGCCCTAAAATCCTCTTTGCTAACGTAGCTCATAGCGTCATCTAGTAGCGCGCCGCTCTCTCGCCGCCCGCGCAGTAAGCTATCAGCTAGCGTAAAACACGCCGCCTCGTCGCCCCTTAGCCTCCAAAACCGCTCGTATAAATCAGGCGCGCCAAAGCCCTCTCTCTCAAAATCCTGCGCTAACTCTAGCGCCTCGTCTTGTTTGCTCATATCGTTTCCTTTTTTAAATTTTTTGCGAAAATTTAGCCGAGATTTTAAATTTTTGGCCGGGTAAATTTGACGCAAGGCGCCGTTTTATGCGAATTTGGCGCCTTGCCGATAGTAATTAAAAAGTATTTTCTCTCTTTTCAAGCACGAGATGAAGGATATACGTCGCCGCAAACGCTACCGCGCTAGGCACGATCCAGCCAAGCATAGAGTCGTAAAACGGCATTTTTTTAACAAGATCCGTCACTAGCGGCACGGAAACGCCGACGATATCAAGGCCGTTTATGGTTCCTACTACCACGCAGACGTAAACGCAGCTGCGGTAAACCAGCTTGCTGGAGTCTATTAGCGGATTGATAAGCGATAGGATGATAAGCATAATAGCGACCGGATAGATGGCTACTAGTACTGGGATCGAGCCCTTGATGATAGTAGTTAGGCCAAAATTTGCCACGCCAAAGCCGATCAAGCACCACGCCGCAACCCAAATTTTATATTTTACGCGTCCGTCCGTTAGCTCCTCGAAGTACTCGCTAGCAGAGCTGATAAGCCCTAGCGTCGTAGTAATGCACGCTAGAAAAAATGCCGAGCCCAGCACCAAAACGCCCGCCTTACCGAAATAATAGCCACTAATGCGCGATAGCAGCTCGGCTCCGTTTATCTGCGGCGCGTCTTTAAAAAGCTCTGCCGACGTAGCGCCGAGGTAGCCTAGCATAAGGTAAATCGCCATCAAAATCACGCCCGCCGTCATACCCGCTTTTATCGTCGAGGAGACGAGATGACGCTCGTCTTTTACGCCCACGGTTCTGATAGCGTTTATCACGATGATACCAAAGGCAAGCGACGCTAACGCGTCCATCGTCTGATAGCCCTCGACAAAGCCCTTAGCCGCAGCGTGTTGCGCATACTCTCCGCTAGGAGCGGCAAACTCGCCTATCGGGAAGAAAAATCCCGCCCCAAAAAGTAGCAAAATCAGCGCCAAAAGTAGCGGAGTGAGGTATTTGCCGAGCAAATCGACCAGTTTTGAGGGATTTAGGCAGATGTAATAATTTAGCGCAAAATACGCCGCCGAGTAAAAAAATAGCCAAATTTGCAAATTTTCGTGCGCGATAAAAGGCTTAACCGCGATATCAAAGGGCATGTTTGCCGCGCGAGGTATCGCAAAAAGCGGCCCGATCGTAAGGTATAAAAGCGCGGTAAAAAGCACCGCAAACACGGGGTCTATGCGGCGCACTAGGCTTTGAAGCCCCTTTGCTCTAGCGATGGCTGCTACGCCAAGCACCGGCAAAAGCACCGCCGTGGCGCAAAAAAACATGATCGCGACGTAAAAATTCTGCCCAGCTTCTCGTCCCAGATTCGGCGGAAAGATGAAGTTCCCCGCGCCGAAAAACATCGCAAAAAGCGTGAGCGAGATGACTAAAAACTGATTTCTGCTAAGATTTTGTTTCATTTTCGCTCCGTTTCGGATTTAAATTTGACAGATTGTATTTGGATAAAGTTGAAATTTCGTTGATTTTGGTTAAATTCGCCAATTTTTCGCGCTTGCGTGTTTCGATTTGAAATTTAACCGCGCGGCGAGAGTAAAATTTAAACATTTTAAAGTATAATCGCGCAAAGGAAAAATATGGCGAAAGTAAAAACGGTATTTGAGTGTCAAGCCTGCGGAAATCAGCAAAGCAAATGGGTCGGCAAATGCCCTCAGTGCGGGGCTTGGGATAGCTTTTTAGAACTAAACGCGCAGCAAATCGAGACGCTAAAAGAGATCTCAAAAAATACCGCAAAACCGAGCCTCGCAAAGCAAATCAGCGAGGTTGAAATAGAAAAAATCACGCGCATCAGCACGCAAAATAGCGAACTAGACCTAGTCCTTGGCGGAGGCGTCGTAGAGGGCTCGCTGGTGCTAATCGGCGGAAGCCCCGGCATCGGCAAAAGTACCTTGCTGCTAAAAATCGCGTCAAATTTCGCAGCCCAGGGCAAAAAAACGCTGTACGTCAGCGGCGAAGAGAGCGCGAGCCAGATCAAAATGCGAGCCCAGCGCCTTGACGCGGTTAAAGACGGGCTGTTTTTACTCACAGAAATTTTACTCGAAAACATCCTCGCCGAAGTGCGCAAAAACGAGTATAAAATCCTCGTCATCGACTCGATTCAGACGCTATACAGCGAAAAAATCGCCTCCGCGCCGGGCTCGGTGTCGCAGGTGCGCGAGATCACCTTCGAGCTCATGCGACTAGCCAAAAACGAAAATATCTGCGTCTTTATCATCGGCCATATCACCAAAGACGGCTCGATCGCAGGGCCGCGTATCTTGGAGCACATGGTGGACGTGGTGCTGTATTTTGAGGGAGACTCTAGCCGCGAGCTGCGTATGCTGCGAGGTTTTAAAAACCGATTCGGCTCGACTAGCGAGGTAGGGATTTTCGAGATGAGCGAAAACGGGCTAATCAGTGCCAACGATGTCGCGGGCAAATTTTTCACGCGAGGCAAGGCTACTAGCGGCTCGGCGATCACTATCACGATGGAGGGCTCGCGCGCGCTTAGCGTCGAGATACAGGCGCTCGTGTGCGAGAGCGCGTATCCTAAGCGCAGCTCCACGGGCTACGAAAAAAACCGCTTAGATATGCTGCTAGCGCTACTTGAGCGCAAGTTGGAGATCCCGCTGGGCCACTACGATGTCTTCATCAACGTCAGCGGCGGCGTCAAGATCGGCGAAACGGCGGCCGATCTAGCCGTAGTCGCGGCGATCATTTCCAGCTTTAAAAACCGTCCGATCAGCAAAGAAAGCGTATTTATGGGCGAGCTTAGCCTAAACGGCGAGATTCGCGAGATATTTAACCTCGATCAGCGCCTAAAAGAGGCCAAAACGCAGAAATTTAAAAACGCGATCGTCCCGTCTAAGCCGCTTGACGCGCAGGGGCTAAAATGCTTCGTCGCAGGCGACATCACGCAGGTTTTGGAGTGGATGTAAAATTTAGCCGCAAAAACTCACACCGCAAAAACGCAAAAGGAAAAAATATGGAAAATCTAAAATGGAAGCTGTCAAAATCGCTAAAAACAGCGATGAGACAAAAAGATATAGATACTTTTACTCTAGCTAAAATCGCCGAGGAGACCTACGCAGCAGCTCAAGCGGACGGCGATTTGGACGTGAGGCAAGAAGTTTTTAAGGTTATCGACGAATACGCGAGCGAGGTAAATTTAGAAATCTTAGACCTCGTTTGTAAAATTTTAGGCGTTGGCGTTAAATTCGGCGACGGTGGAGATTTTTAAATTTGCCGCAACTTTAAATTTGCTTCAAAATTTAAATCAGATACAAAAGCCTAAAACGCTTAAATTTACGGTAAAATCAAAACCCAAATAAACGCAAAAGCGCAGGCTCGACGTTTAAATTTTACGCATACTCGGCAAAAATGCAAATATGGGCGGTAAATTTTACGTAACTAGCCGGCTAAAAAATGCAACAATCGCCTTTGCACAATAAAGCTCGGCAAAAGGCGCCGTTTTTAGCGGTTTGCAACGGTCGCGGCCAAAAAAAACGAAAGCGGTAGAAATTTGCAAAAAAATTGCGCCGCAAAAATCAGGTTAGGCACAGCCTAAAAATGCCGTAAAAAGCAAAAATTAGGAACAAAATGTTTGGTTATATTAGATTTATCTTAGCATATTTCGTGCTACTATCGCACGTTGGTATAGGACTGGCGGGCAAAAACATAGGCGTATTTGCCGTCGTGATTTTTTATATCCTAGCAGGACTCGTCACATCAAAGGTCTTTATCAAAATCGCACCAAAAAACGCACAAATAAGCTACTTTATAAAAGATAGATTTTTACGCATTTATCCCGCATTTTTCTTTGCATTTGCGCTGACTGTGCTATTTTTTTACGCAACGTCGTATCTGCAGCCGCATTTTAACGCAAAAAATTTGCTCCTAAATGCGCTTATCGCGCCGCTAAATTACTTTTTTTGGCTTGATGTTTCCGTCATAGACACGCCTGTGGGACTAAATTTCATCATACCTCCCGCATGGTCGCTAGGAGCCGAGCTTCAGGCCTACGCCTTGCTCGTGCTAGCGATAAAATTTAGACGGCTAGGCTACGCGCTAGCTACCGGCTCGCTAGGCGTTTATGCAGCGGCAAATTTGGGCTTTATAAATGCCGATATCTACGGATATAGGCTTGTTTGCGGCGTATTTTTTATGTTTTATACGGGGTTTTTGATCTATCAAAAAGAGTTTGGCAAGCTCACCGTTTTTTACGCAGCGGTAGCTGCACTAGCTGGCTATCTTTTTTATTCGCACAAATTTAGCGCCTTTGGCGCAGAGACGATGCTTGGATACTTGATCGGCGCAGCCATCGTTCTGGCGCATGAGAGATTTAAATTTAAGCTTAAATTTAACGATATTGCAGGTTCGCTTTCATACGCGATTTTTATCAGCCATTTTCTTTTTATTTGGCTTAGCGAATTTTGGCTAAGGGGCGTAAATTTAGCCTTCGTGACGAGCGGTTCGATTGCGTTTGGATTGATTAATTTCTATCTAATCGAACGAAAAATAAACAAAATAAGATTTAAAAAACGAGTTTAAATTTACAAAATTAGACCGAATTTTAGGTTAGCGCAGATTCGAGAGTTTGTGGATTTTGTTTGCTTTTGTAGACGACTTATTATGGGTTGCACCGCTTTTTTACCTAGCCTAAATTTATGACTATTTGGCTTAATACGTCGCAAGCCGTGAATACGCCAAAAAACTACTTAAGCAGCGGCATATCTTAGACGCCGATTTGCAGTTGCCGGAGCCAAATAAAAATCGCATTTTAGGCGGTTATTTTAAGTCTTTTAAATTTTACGGACATTTATGCTCGGGCCTAAATTTAAGGCAATGGCGCCTTATTTAAATGTGTCCAATAGGCTATTAAAGTTTATTTTTATGCGCCTCGGTTCTAAGGCAAATTTTACGTAAAATCTAGCAAACGGCGATTTAGCCTGCCCTAATACAAAGCTTCTAAACACGCTCAATCTAGCATATTGACGCCGGCATAGACCGTCTAAAGCGGTTAAGCGCGGCAGATGCGTCGTTGCCGTATCGCGCGGGTTGGAGCCAAATTTTAGTAGTAACCGTAAATAAAAGCTCGCCCGCCGACGCAAAAAATCGGCGGATAGCCCCTAAAATTTACTTTAAAAACGGTAATTTTACATAAAATCCGTGTCGACAAATATTTTTCCAAATCCTTTGCCAGCCGTCAAATTTAAAACGACAAATAAAGATAAAATGCCAAAATCGTTCCAAATATCGGCAAATTTTACGCGAGGCAAAAAGCGTCTAGGTATCTAGTCGGTTTAAAATCCGCAAAGTTTACATTCTATCGTAGTCGTCGCTGATGCGTACGATATCATCCTCGCCTAGATACTCGCCAGTTTGTACTTCGATGATGATAAGATCAGTGTTTGCAGTATTTTCTAGGCGGTGGATCTGCTCTTTTTTTATATAGATGGACTCGTTTTGCCTTAGCGGCATCTGGCTACCGTCTATCGTTACCAGCGCTTCGCCCTCGACGACGACCCAGTGTTCGTTCCTTTTAAAATGCTTTTGCAAGCTCAGTCTTTTGCCGGGTTTAACCACTATCTTTTTCATCTTGTAGCCGCTACCCTCGCCTAGCACCTCGTAGCTGCCCCACGGACGGTATACGCTCGTGTGCGCTTCGCAAATTTCGGGAAGCGAATTCAAAAAGTGTTTATAAACCTCTTTTACCTTTTGCGAACTGCCTTTTTTAGCAATCAAAAGCGCGTCTTTGGTATCGACTACGAGCAAATTTTGCACATCTACGAGCGCGGTCGGTTTTTTGGTCAGGATAAAATTTTCGCTTGCGCCGATTTGTAGCGATTCGCCGATATTTTTTATCTTTTTACTCAGCTCGTCAAAGCTACCCATATCGCTCCAGCCTGCATCAAGTGGCACCATTTTGATATTTAGGCTTTTTTGCATTAGCGCATAATCGATGCTGATATCTTCGATCTTATCCATAAAATTTGGACTTATTTTTAGCAAATTCGGTTCGTTTGCCGAGCCCTCTATCGCCGCCGTAACGTCTTTTACAATGCTTGGCGCGTATTTTTTCATCTCGCTTAAAAACAAGCCCGCCTTAAAACAAAACATACCGCTGTTAAAATAATATCCGCCCTCTTTTATAAATTTAGTAGCGGTTTCAAGATTGGGCTTTTCGATAAACCGCTCCACGTCGCCGTTTTTATCGGCTTTGATGTAGCCGTAGCCGGTATTTGGCTCGCAAGGCTTTATGCCAAACGTCGCTAAAAAGCCCTGACTTGCGTAGCTTTGCGCGATCAAAAGCGCTTTTTTATACTCCGCTTCGTTCTCGATTAGATGGTCGCTCGGAGTAACGAGCAAAATCTCGTCCTCATCGCAGCAAAGCGCGGCAAAAGTAATCGCCGCGGCAGTGTTTTTACCGAAAGGCTCGAGGATAAATTTATCTATTTTTTTACTTCCGCACTCATCAAGCGCCAAAAAATAGTGCGCCTCGTTACAAACGATGATCGTTTTTTGCGCGTGCATGTTGCGTCTAAGCGTAAGGTCAAAGAGTGATTTGCCGTTAAAAAGCCTGATAAATTGCTTTGGCATCAGGGTACGAGATAGCGGCCAAAGTCTCGTACCGGAACCTCCGCAAAGTATAACGTTTGTCATTTTTACGCCTTTTGCTTTAAATTTTCGACCAAATTTAAAAATGTTTCTTGTAATTTTACAAGCAAATTTTGATCTTTGGTCTCAAATCTCGTGACGATGACGGGCGTAGTATTTGATGCTCGCACTAGCGCCCAGCTGCCATCCTCAAATCTCACTCTAACGCCGTCTATGTCGATGATCTCGGCTATCTTACCTAAGCCTGCTAGCAAATTTTGCGCGTCGCCCTTCTCGTAAATTTCTACCAAAACCTCTTTTAGCTTTGCAACCAGCTTAAATTTTTGCGCGTCGGTCGTTTTTATTTTTATCTCGTCGGTGCTAAAGACCTTTGGCAGTTTATCAAGCTCGCCGTCTAAGTTAAAGCCCTTAGCCACAAGCTCTAGCGCACGAAACATCGCGTACGTCGCATCGTCAAAGCCAAAATACCTCTCCTTAAAGAAAATATGCCCGCTCACCTCGGCCGCCATATCGATGTTTAGCTCTTTCATCGCCTTTTTGATATTGCTGTGACCGGTCTTGCCCATGAAGCTTTTGCCGCCGTGCGCGTCAATCTCGTCGTACATATTTTGCGAGCATTTGACCTCGCCCAGCACCCTGGGATTTTTCATCGCAAGACTATATAGATATGCTAGTTCGTCGCCTTTTATGTTGCGTTTTTTGGTTAGAACCGCGATGCGGTCGCCGTCGCCGTCAAAACCGAATCCTATGTCAAATTCACCCTTGAGCGCGGCCTTTAGATCGCTTAAATTTTTCTCCTCGCTAGGATCTGGGTGATGATTTGGGAAGTTGCCGTCGGGTTCGTGGTATAAAATTTTAGCGTCTAAATTTAACGCCTCGCAAATTTCTGGCAAAACCGCTCCGACGGCACCGTTTGCGCAGTCGATAACGATTTTAAGCGGTAAGGCTTTTAAATGCGCAAACTGCTCTATAAGAAAATTTTTATAAGGCGTTGCGATGTCGAATTTTTCGGCTCTTAGATCGTTTGGGATTTGCGTTTTTGCCGCGATATCAGCTAGCACGGCGACTTTTAACTTTTGCAAATCCTCGCCGAAGTAGCTATCCTTAAAAATCGTGATTTTAAAGCCGTTGTACTCTTTTGGATTATGAGAGCCGGTTATCATTACGTTTGCGTCAAATTTGTCCGTAAACACGCTAAAATATCCGACCGGCGTCGGTAGCAAGCCGATACCATAAACCTTGATTCCGGCTAAATTTAGCCCGCTAACTAGCCAGCCGAAAATCTCGCCCGCGCTTAGCCTAGCATCATACCCAACGCTAACGTTTTTTGCGCCCCTGCGTAGCATTTCGCGGCCCAAATTTAACCCGATCGCCTTGACGCTCGTTTCATTTAGATCTTGCCCGAAAATCCCGCGTATGTCGTATTCTCTAAAAATTTCTTCTATCAAAATTTTACCTTTTTAAATTTATTTTGTTTTAAGACGCTCGTATTTTAGCATTTTTGGGTTAAATTTTACTAAACGGCGACGTCGCCGAGCTTTGCGTTGATGGCTTCTATTAAGCTTTGCGGCGCGATTTTTATCTGTTTTCCGCGCACGCCGGCGCTTACGTAGACGTAGTCTTGTTTTAAAATCCTCTCGTCAAAAAACGTCTCAAACGCCTTTTTCATCGCTATGGGCGAGCAGCCGCCCCTGATGTAGCCCGTCACTTTTTCAAGCTCTCTTAAATTTAAAAGTTCGCATTTTTTATGCCCACTTAGTCTTGCTAAAGCCTTTAAATTTAAGCTCAAATCACCCTGTATGCAGGCCACGACATAGCCTCTAGGCTCGCATTCGCAGACGATGGTTTTGTAGATTTTTTCTATTTGCTCGCCGCAAACGGCAGCCACGTGAACGGCGCTCAGATCGCTTTCATCCACTTCGTATTCGACTAGCTCGTAGGAGATATGTTTGCCGTCTAGAAACCTCGCGGCATTTGTTTTATGTACCATTGCCTTCTCATTTTTTAAAAATTTAAGATATAATTATAGCTAAAATTTTAAGGAGAATGAATGGCTGAAGACATTTTGGAAAATCAAAGCAAAAAAGGAAACGGGCTGGTTCTCGTCATCATCATCGTTATTTTGTTGCTTCTTTTGGTAGTCGGCGGACTTTTAGCGTTTTTACTAATGGGAAATAGCGAAGATACCGCGCAAGCGCAAACAATGCAGGCGCAAACCGAGCAGGTTCAAGCTTCGACGCCTAAAAATACCGCAGGCAAGCGCTCAAACGACTATATAAATATGGGGCCCGTTTATCCGCTCGATCAGTTTATAGTAAATTTACTTAGCGAAAGCGGCTCGAGATACCTAAAAACAAAGGTCGATCTAGAGCTTAGCGCCGAGACGCTAACGCCTGAAATCGACAAGAAAAAGCCGCTAATCAGGGACATCATCGTATCGACGCTATCGTCTAAAACATACGAGGAAGTCAGCACTCAAAAAGGCAAAAACCGCCTAAAAGACGAGATAGTAGACCGCCTAAACGAGGTTTTAGCCGACGGTCATATAAAAAATATCTATTTTACCGACTTTGTGGTGCAATGATCGGTATAGATATCGTAGCTATCTCGCGAATCTCTAAGCTTAAAGAGCGGCGAGGCGAGGATTTTTTGAGATATTTTTTAAACGACGAAGAGATAAGTATCGCAAAAACGGACGCTACGATAGCGGGATTTTTCGCAGCTAAAGAAGCTATCAGCAAGGCTCTTGGCTGCGGGATCTCGGCCGAGTTTTCGTTTTTCGACGCTCAAATTTACAAAGACGACAAAAATGCGCCTAAAGTAAAATTTTCAGAAAAAATCATTAAAAATTTTAACGTAAAAGGCGCCGAAATCACGATTAGCCACGACGGCGGATTTGCGATCGCCGCCGCGATACTACAAAGAAAATAAAATGAATAACCCGACAATCTCCATAATAGCCCCCTGCTATAACGAAGAAGAGACGATAGAGCCGTTTTTACGACGTATAGAAGAAATTTTGACGCAAATAGACGAACCGTACGAAATAGTATTGATAAACGACGGCAGCAAGGACAACACGCTAAACGTCTTGCTAAACGCGAAACAAAATTTTAAAAACATAAGGATTATAAATTTCTCAAGAAATTTCGGCAAAGAAGCTGCACTAACGGCGGGTCTAGATAAAGCTAGAGGCGAGGCTGCGATACCTATAGACGTAGATTTGCAAGACCCGCCCGAACTCATAAAAGAGCTCGTAGCAAAATGGCGAGAAGGATACGACGTCGTGCTAGCCAAACGCGCAGATAGAACATCAGATAGCTTCGCTAAAAGGGTCAGCGCGGATCTTTTTTATAAACTAAACGGCAAAATTTCAAACGTAGATATACCAAACAACGTCGGAGACTTTAGGCTGATGAGCAAAAGAGTCGTAGAAGCGCTAAAGCGGCTACCCGAAAATCAACGATTTATGAAAGGGCTTTTTGCGTGGGTCGGCTTTAAAACGACCGTCATCGAATACACCAGAGAAAAACGCGAGGCCGGACAAAGCAGCTTTAACGGTTGGAAGCTTTGGAATTTCGCGCTTGACGGGATAACTAGCTTTAGCACTCTACCTCTTAGGATTTGGCTTTATATCGGCGCATTGGTTTCTTTTTTATCGTTTTTATACGGTAGCTTCATTATCTTAAAAACCCTAATATTTGGCGTAGATTTGCCCGGATACGCATCGCTTGCGGTTATTATGCTATTTTTGGGCGGTATCCAGCTCATCGGAATAGGGATTTTAGGCGAATACATAGGCAGAATCTACTCCGAGTCCAAGCGCCGTCCAAGCTACATAATAGAAGGCGAGTACTAAGTGCAGGTCGTAAAATACGGCCTAGTGGGCGCTTTATCCACACTCATTCATATATGCGTAGCCTGGACTTATATGTATTTTACTAAAGGCTCCGTCGTAATTGCAAATATTACCGCCTTTTTGGTCGCCTACGTTTTTTCGTATCTGGCTCAATCAAAAATAGTTTTTAAAAGCGGTCTAAATTTAAAAAAAGCCATTAAATTTTTTGTTATTCAGTTTATTGCCCTACTGATAGCTATGTTTTTGAGCGATTTTACGGATCAAAACGGCTACGTAAAGACCGTCTTGATTATTTTTGTTATGCCGATTATAACGTTTTTGATCCATAAATTTTGGACGTTTAAACAAAATTAGCCTACCCTTGTAGCGGCGTAAAGATAATCGAAACGCAGTTGTTGTCATATCTTATTAGAGTATGCAAAGGCGTTTGTATGCGCTTTACTTCTTTTTTCCCCTCTTGCATGCAAAGCCCGGGAGCCCAAACCTCGTGCCATTTGTGCAGGTCATAAGCCCAGTACAGCCAGTTTATATTAAATATATCAGACTGCGCGATTATAGGAAAGGTTTTTGCCGCCGTTACGGCTGCGGGCGACCTCAGATCGGCTCCAAAAATAGAGTTAAATCCGAATTTCTCGCCGGCCGGAACGATTTTATTAAAGTCTTGCAGCGCTAGCTCTACTCTATATCTTGCGTATTGAGCTTGCTCTTTCATCGCGTTTGCGTACGCATAGGACTGAACTATTAGCGAATAGGCCAAAACACAAGCGACGAATTTGGGTAAAAAAGATAAAAATTTAACCTCGAATTTTAGGGAAAAGATAAAAATTATCGCTAAAAATACGCCGGCACCCATAAACATCCTAGAAAAAAACAATTGTTTAACTAAAATCAAATATGCGCCGTAAGATAAAAGCAAGCCTAAGACGATAAAACAAATCGTAAAAATCGCCGCTAGTATTTTGTTTATCTTTGCGGTTTTAACGGCTGCCAAAAAGAACATCAAAACGCCGGCGATAAATATAGAAACAAACACGGTTTTTCTAAACGTAAATCTGTAATATTCGTAAACGCGTTCTAAATTTCCTTTTATGCCTTCATAGGCTTGGCCTAAAGAGAAAATTTCGTTTGACGTGTAGTTATCTACCGTTTGCATAACGAAAAATCTATAAATCAAAAATGCGCAAACATAAGAAAAAATCAAAACTCCTATTAGTTTAAGCGTCTGCGAGGGCTTATGTCCGGCTAAAATCCCGTCCAAAACCGCAAATAAAGATAGCATCAAAAAAGCGGAATTTCCGGCCTGATAGGTCGTAAGCGTAAGCTGCATGCAAAGTATGGAAACAAAGATAAAAGCGAGTTTACGCCTCAAAAATAAAAAAGAAAATATCGGAGCTACTAGGGCTATCGTCATAAAAACACTGTCGAATTTATAGCTCATATTTTCTAAAAAATAAGGGCTTAGACCTAAAATAACGCTGGCGATTAAGCCTAGTTTGGAGTATTTTTTTAAAATAACCTTAACCAAAACCATGGAGCCGATAGATAAAAGCCCTATAGATAAAAGGTGCGTTAGAGGTGAGGCCAGAACATTTCTATGCTCGCTAAGATATATAAATTTCGATAAATACTCGGACATATACCTACTAAAAAGGAAAAAATCAAACTGCCCCGTCGCCGACCTGTAGTAATCATCGGAGTAGTTTATGTTATTTATCATCAAGGCAAAATATCCAAAAAAATAAACCGTATAAATAAAAAAGAAATATTTTAGAAAATCTTTTTGTTTAAAAAAATGTAAAAAAGTAAATTTAATAAAAATGATATTTTTTAAAATTAGATTCATATTCTTTCCCCAAGATAGATTAAAAACAACCGCAAAAAGGCTTTTTGCGGTATTAAAATGAATTTGGATTATATTTTTTTATTCATTAAAGTATATTGAATGCATATTTCAAAAATCATCGCTCTTGCAAGCTTTTGGTTCATAATAATGCAAAGGTTTGCGAAATTTAGCCTAAATTTGGTATCCTTTGGCAAAGCCGTTGCAACCGGCTAAATTCCGTAAAACCATACGAGAATTTAAACAAAAAGCATGTAGAAATCAAATTTTAAAATTTCAGCGCGATTTACGCCGCAAAACTAAAATCTATTTTAAAGCCTTAGCGCAAAATAAATCAAATTTTACTTTTGAAGTCTAGGCAAATGCCAGCCAAGATAATACGCCGCAAGCCTAAACGCGATACCAAACGCCAAAAGCCCCATCACCCAAAAAACGCTAGTAAGCCCGGCGTAATCCATCGCAAAATAAAGCAGTCCCACTACGATACTAACCGTCGCGTAAAGTCCGGTTTTTAGGCACCACGGCACTTCGTTAAACAGCACGTCGCGTATCATGCCTCCGCCCACGCCGTTGCAAAGCGCGAGCAACACGACGCCAAAGACGTTGTAGCCAAACTGTAGCGCCACGATCGCTCCGACGATAGAAAAGCTCACCAGATCCACAGCATCGGTGGTGACAAAGAGAAATTTTTTCTCGATATCGCTTCGCTTGTGAAGGCGCAAAAACGCCGAGAGAAAGAGCATCGCCATCACGATAATGCACGGAGCGTAATGCGTAAACGAATACGGCGGGCGCGAGACGATAGCATCGCGCATAAATCCGCCTCCAAGCGCAGTCAGAAGCGCGGCGATAAAGATGCCCAGCCAGTCGCAGTCGCGCTTAACCGCAAAGATAAATCCGCTCGTGGCGGCCGAGGCGATGCCGATGTATTCGGCTACCAGAAGTGCTGTCATTTAGTGCCTTAAGTTTTTAAACGAGATTTTACATTTTTAAAATAAAAAAGTAGTTAAATTTAAACAAAACTACGGTGGCGGGCGCAAACGAGCGGCAAAAGTGCCAGCGCGCACGGGCGAAAATCTTGGACGCGTTTTACGGCTCGGCGCCGGCGATACGGTCCATATCCGCGCTTATAAATTTAACCCGATTTACGTACGGACGGCGCGATTTGGCGAATGCGGCAAAACGGCTGTCCTCATAGCTACGGCGCACTAGAAATTTTGGGCGCATCTTATACCGCGACGGTAGCGATAAACATAACGTCAGCTTGCGTAAAATCAAGCCTGTCTCGTGTCAAAATCCAAAGCCGCTAAAATTTAAGCGCATCTTACGCAAAGAGCAGGACGGCATAAATTCGGCGAATTGGCAAAATTATACCCAGATGTCCGCGAGAGTATTTGACTAAGATAAGGCGTTCGCAAATCTGCCGCCCATACTTGCTTTACTCCCCGCTCGCATATCAAATTTAACCGAATTTGAAGGCAACCACACCGCCGTTAAACGGGACTAAATTTGCGCGCTGCCGCCAAAACCGACGCGAAACTCGGTTAGCCCGCCGCCGCTTTTGCACGAGATTTTAAACCCGAGCTCCTCACAAAATGTTTTAACGATGTGAAGTCCGATACCAAAACCGCCGTTTCGCTCGTCAAACCGCGTGTAAAGATCAAAAATCCGCGGCAAATTTTCTTTTGCGATGCCCGCGCCGCTGTTTGAGATCGCGAGCGCTACGGGAGTTAAATTTACGCTTACCGAGCCGTTTTCGTCGCAGTATTTTATAGCGTTGCTAAGCAGATTATCGATGATTTTTCGCGTTTTTTTATAGGACGAGCGTAGCTGCACCTCGTCGATTTGCGTGCTTAGGTTTATATTTTTTTGCTCCAAATTTAGCCCAAAGTACCCGATCCGCTCGCGCACCAGTTCGCTCAGGCTAAAGCTCGTCGCCGCTACGTCATCTTTGCCGCTAAGCTTTACCAGCGTGAGGTCCTCGTAAAGCGTCGAGATCGTTTTAGAGGCGGTTTTTATGTTATTTAGGTATTTTTTGGGATCGGTCTCAAACATCTCTATACTCATCAAAATGACGCTAAGAGGCGTGTTTATCTCGTGCGTCGTATCTCTGATAAAGCCGTTTAAAAAGTCGATACGACGGTAAAGCGGACGCAGCGAAAGACGGATGATAAAATAAGCTATGACTAAAATAGCAAGCAGTATCATAAACGAGAAAAATATTATCTTGAGTTTTAGCGTGAGAATCGCAAACTCGGGATCCGCGACCTTGACCGCGACGTAGTACTCCTCTTCGCCGAGTCGATTTTTGAGGTAAAACTGCGCCACCGAGCTCGTTCCGTCCTTGTATCTGCTCGGCATGCCCTCGCGCGGCTCAAAGTCATCCTCGATCTCCTCGCCCGTTTTTAAATTTACGGCAAAAGCCTCGACGTCGTCGAAATCATCGTCGTCTATCTCGCCGTTTTTTTGCAGTTTATTTTGCAGGTGGTGCTGCAAATCTCGCACGATAAATACGTCGCGATCTAATATAAAATGCCTCTCGCGCTCATAAAACATCTGCGCGAAAAAGACCAAAAATGCGGCACTCGTGATGAAATAAAGCAAAAATATAGGTAAAATTTGACGGTTTGAAAGTGCTGCAAAAGCTTTTTTAAGAGGTTTTAGCAAGGACATTTGCCGCCTTTTGGATTAAATTTGGTGGTGCCTCGCGAACGTAAATTTTGAAGCTTAAAGCGGCAAAAATCTTGCGTAAATTTGGATGAAATTTTAGGCCCGCGCTCTACTCTTTGCCTCTTAGCCGCACTAAAAAGATTAAACATATTTATAGCCTAGCTTTGATGCGCTGACGATTCGCTCTTTGCCTAAAATTTTACGCAGCTCCGCGATATAAACGCGCAAACTAAGCTCGCTAGGGCTCTCGTCGTAGTCCCAAATTTGAGAATAAATCTCCTCTCTACTTAAAAATTTATCCTGATTTTTAAGTAAGAGTGCCAGCAGCCTAGACTGCTTTTTAGGCATCGAGACAGCCTTGCCGCCACGAAACAGTAGGCCCTGATTCATATCAAAGCCCAAATTTTCGCCCAGATTTACCAGCTCGTTTTTGTTATGCACGAAGGTGCGTTTTAGCAAATTTTGTACGCGCAGATGCAGCTCTTTTAGCTCAAACGGCTTTTTGATGTAGTCGTCGCAGCCGCTAGTAAAGCCGGTTTGCACGTCATCAAGCGTATTTAGCGAGGTCGTAAATATACAAGGCGTGTTTTTGCCCGCGTTTCGCAGCTCTCCAAGTAGCGCAAAGCCGCTACCGCCGATAATCTTGACGTCAAATATCCAAAGATCAAAGTTGCTCTCATAGGCTAAATTTAACGCATCGTCGTAGCTTTTCGCGCCCGCAGTCTCGTAGCCCTGAGCCTGCAAGTACGCACACATCATCTCAAGCAGCATATTTTCGTCCTCGACGATCAAAATTTTACTCATTTTCGCTCCGTTTTCGTTTGTTTTTGTCGTTTTACGGCGTTTTATCCGCTTGATTCTTGGGTTTTATCTATCCTGCTTGTAAGGCTCGTTTTCATCAGAGATTTTCAAAGAGCGTTCAAATTTCGCTACAAATAAATCCTACGTAAATTTATCAAATTTCATCTAAATTCCAGGGTAAAATTTCATAAATCTACGCCGCCGCCAAAGTGCTTAAATTTGCAAAAAGCGGGGCGAATTTTCGCGTAAATTTAAACAAAAACCCGCCCCGCAAAGCCTAAAAAAGGCCGATTTTACTCTTTACCTTGCGGCATATGAGGACCTTTGCCGTCTTTATCTTTTATAAATCCGCCCTTAAAATCGTGCTTAAATTTCTTGTGAAAATCATCGTCGTCATCGCCGTCTTTTAGCTCGATATCAAGCTTTTTTGCCTCCGCCACGCTTAGCGCGCCCACTTGGGCGTTATAGCCGTTTCTAAACTCGCGCATAAACCGCTCTCTATCGGCGATACTCATACCCTCAAACTTCTTTCTGATTTCGGCCTTTAGCCCGCGTTTGGCCTCTTTGGCTTCAAATTTTAGCTTGCCCGCGCGTTTGTCTATCTCAAACGCTACTTCGCTAAGCGTCTTAGCGTCGGCGTTTGCGACCATTTTATAAAGCTCGTCGTTCGTGCTTTTTTCAAGCGAAGCGGCAAAAAGCCCGCCCGTAACTAACATACTAATCAAAACTACTTTTTTCATTTTCTCTCCTTCAAAAAGATGAGCGAAGTTTAAAGAAAAGTCGTGAAAAAAATGTTAATTTAAAATTTCGTTGATTTTTTTGACGAAATTTATCGGATTTACCTGCACGCCGCCGACGATCACGCCAAAGTGCAGGTGCGGCCCGCTCACTCGTCCGCTAGCGCCGCTAAGCGCGATGATGTCGCCCTTTTTGACGCTTTGGCCGACTTTAACGTTTAGCGCGCTTAGATGATAGTACTGCGTGTAAATGCCCTCGCCGTGATCGATCACAACCGATCCGCCAGCGTAGTAACGATCTTTTGCTATGACGACTACGCCGTCGTTTGCCGCGATCACCGATGAGCCGACCGCCGCTCTAAAGTCCGTGCCACCGTGATAGCTCTTTAGGGTGCCGTTAAATACGCGCGCGGTACCGAACGGACTCGTGACTGCCGAGCTCATCGGCAGGATAAATTTGGAGTCAAATTTTAGCCCGACATTAGCCGTCGCGTAGATTTTATTTGCCTCCTCGCGCTCCTCCTCGATACGCTTTAGCACGTCTTTAGGCGGCGTTACTTTACTGCCTTCGACGGTTATTTTTTCTTTTTTATATTCGCCCTCTACGATCTTAAAAACTATCGTCTCATCGCCGCTTTTAAGCCCGTTTACTAACTTTATTTCGCCCTTTTGACGGTAGCTAGCGGCGACGAGGGCAAATTTTAAATTTTCATCCCTCGGTACGCTAAGCCAGCGCTTTTTCTTGCCGTCAATGCTTAAATTCCCGGCAAATTTAGCCTCCACCTGTACTATCTCCACGTCGCCGTTTACGATCGTCTGAGTTTGGCTCGGCGCGCCGCCCTGCCCTTTTGCGCTTAAATTTAGGCAGAGCAAAACCGCCAAAATAATCTTTTTCATTTAACTCCTTTCTGCATAAGGTTAACGAACATTTTTTAAATTTAATAAAAAAATACTATAATAGCGGGTAAATTTTACAAAAAAGGAAACAAAAATGAAAAGATTTTTAAAGCTTGCAACTTGCGCACTGCTATTTACGCAGCTTGCTTATGCTGATTTTACGCAAAATCAAAAGGTTAGGACGTCGCTTGATATCCTAAACGACTTAGGCACTCAAAAACTGCTAAATACAAAGGATACGAGCGAAGTTAAGGGTATAATCATTATCCCTGAGATGGTAAGCGGAGGCCTGATAGCTACTACACATTCAGGCGACGGTATCTTTATCGGTAGAAACGACGATAATGAATGGAGTAGCCCGATATTCGTTAGCTTTAAAGGCGGCGGCATCGGTTTGCAGGCGGGATATAAATCAACCGACCTAATTATTTTAATCAAATCAAGAAGATCGTACGCAGGACTACTAAACGGAAAAGGACAAATCGATCTAAGCGCCGATGCAGTGATACTCGGTGCAGGTGAAAAAGCGGGAGTTATGACTGATTTGCCCGAAATTTCGGCTTGGGCTACGGAAAGAGGCAAAAGCAGAGGGCTTTTTGTCGGAGTTAGCATAAATACCTCTTTGATAGTCGTCGATAAGCAAGCTACGTTTGATTATTACGATAGAATGTATGACATGGAAGATATTTATAACAACTCGCCTAAAGAGTCTAGATACACAAAAAAGCTTCAAGAAATAGCGAATAAGTTTTTTCAGTATAAAAAATAAGAAAAACTTGGTTTAGCCGCTTGGCTAAACCGTATAAAGAGAAACGAACCTTTTTTTGTTGATCGGCGAAAACTGAGTCATATATTCAAACGCTTCTTCATAATCGCCGTCGGTGTATTTCGCAACCTCTTCTATAAGCTCGAAAAGCTCCTCGTCGTCAAGCGATTCAAAATTGCCTCGATTTTCCAAAACCTCCAGCAAAACAGCCTCAAGCTCTAGCTCGTCGTACGTCATAGTAGCCCTTTTAAAAAATTTGCGGAATTATGCCAAAATAACCTTTATAATCGCTTAGCCAAAATCTTGATTTTTTGAGAATTAGTCTTAAATTTATCGCATTATCAGCTTATTTTACTATAATTAGAACCTATTTTTATAAGGCAAAGCGGCTATAAATGCACAATTTTGATAATTTTTATATGAAATTTTTAGAGTTTTTACGAGATTGCGGATATAAAAATTCCGCCGCTAAAGAGCAAATTTTAAAAATTTTATTTTCTAGCGACGAGCATCTTAGCGCAAGCCAGATAAAAACGAGGATTAAAAGCGAATTTAAACGAAATTTGAGCCTAACGGCGATATATCAGTTTTTAAATTTTTTACAAAAATTCGGTTTAGTTCTCGCTTTTGAAGAGGACGGAACGAATAAATTCGAGCTAAACTTAAGGTCGCACCACGATCATCTCGTCTGCACGAAGTGCGGCGCGGTGGAGAGTTTTTTCGATAAATGCATAGAAGAAAAGCAAGAACAAATTTGTCAAATTTTGGGCTTTAAACTCGAAGGTCATGCGATGATTTTATACGGTTTTTGCCCAAAATGCCAAAACAAATAGCCTATTTTGCGCCTTTTTATCAAAAATGATTTGATAACGATATGCAAAAAAGTTTCAGTTAAATTTAAGCGTGACAAATAGATAATACGCAAAAAACAAAGGAGAAACATGAGTGCAGCGCCACATATACCATCAGAACTAGTCTTACGCATAGCTTCGTATTTCACGCCGATCCATCACGTCGCAGGCCGTTTAAGAGTCCGCGTCAGCAGCGATATCAAAAAGGAAGCAGACAGCTTGCCGTTAGAAAAAATAGATCAAACGATAAAGCAAATAGACGGCATAAAAAACGTCAAATTTAACAAGCTAATCGGCTCGGCGACGATCGAATACGACCACGAAATTTTCCCAAAAAAGATGTGGGACGATCTGCTAAAAGGCCAAAATTTACACGAGATCTCGGCTCTAATCAACAACCTAGCGCAAAAAGCTACCGGCGGCGCAAGATGAACGAAGAGCTAAAACAAGCCGCAAATGCGGTTTTTTTACTAGAGTCGCAGGGGGTGAAATTTTATGAGAGCGTAAAAGAAAAAGATGAGATTTTTGCTCAAATTTTAGCCGTTAGGCAAAGCGGACTGGAGCTCTTAAAGCCTTATGCATATCCGGCCGATCCGCAAGTTTTTTACGCTTTAGCGTGCGAGGATCTTGACGCTTGCTTTATAAAAGCCCTAAACTACGAGCTTGAGCTAAACGCATTTTATGAAAATTTGACCGACAGCCTTAGCGACGAAAACTTTAAAGACGTCTGCTTTAGGCTCTGGGCGACGTCAAATAACGAATACATCCCAGCTCTAAAAGCAAAGCTAGCTCAAATTTTAGCCGCGCAGTTTCAAGCTGCGGATAACGCAAGCCAGGAAGAGCAGGCGCAAACGGCTCAAAGTCAAAGCGAAAATATCTTAAACACTTTTGATTCAAGCAGCTTTAATCAAATCAGCCAAACGCTAGAGCGCATAAGCTCCGGGCAGGGCGGCAAAGACGACGTCGTCGCGCTTTTAAACAACCCGAATTTTTCATTTTTCGGCGGACTGGCGCTGGGCGGACTGGCTAGCATGATGCTAAGTAAAAATTTAGACAAAAACGAAAGATAAAGAATAAAATTTAACACAAAGGATAAAAAATGGCATTACCGTTTATCGCAGGCGCGATTTTGGGTGGTTTAGCTGTCGCGGCTTTTGGCAATAAAGAAAAGATCAAATCGGCTCTTGAAACCGGACTAGATAAGGGCAAAGAATTTGCCCAAAACGCAAAAGACTATGCGCAAAAAAAAGCTAGCGAAGTAAAAGAGTATGCAGAGGAAAAATTTGCCAAAGCGTCCGACGAGGTCAAAAGCGAAATAAAAAATCGCAAAAGGCGTACTAGCGAGGAAGTGGCGGCAGAAAAAGCATCTACTATAAAACAAGGCAGAAAAAAACCGGGTCCAAAAGCTAAAAAAGCGGTAGCAAAACCGGTAGCAAAAGCCGAACAAGAACAAGCAAAACCTCAAGAACAAAAGCCAAAAGCCGACGTGACCGAGGAAACTAAAGCGATGGCAGACAGTATCGCAAACGCGCTCGAAGCAAATTTGGGCAGAAATCACTAAAAAAGGTAAAATATGGCGCTAACTTCAACCACTAGACTTCCGGCAGATCACTTAATAAGCGGCGCGCTAATCGGCGCAATGGCAGCCGGCGGCGTAGAAATACTAAACTACAAAAAAGGCAAGGTCAGCAAGACGCAGGCCGTAGCTAAAACGACTAAAATCGCTATTCAAGGCGGTATCGTCACGGCGTGCGCTATCAGCGCATCAAACAAACTAGTCTCGGCGCGCTATCTCTCGGCTGCGGCAACCGTTGCCGTCGGTATCGCCGGCGTAATCGCTACGGAAAAAATAATCAAAATTTTAGAGGAAGATAAATGAAAAACCCTTACATAAACGAAACGCAAACTATAAATCAACTAAACGAAGACGGTAACACGACTACGACTACTACGACGGTAAAGACTACCGGCGCTCCAAGCGCGCTGGATAATAGCATAAATAATGCGCTAAAAGACTTTATCCCCGCAAATTTTAATGCCGCGGGCTTCATAAAAGGCGCGCTAATAGGCGGTGTCGCAGCCTACGTGCTAACCAATGAAAATGCCCAAAAGGCGATATTTTCCGCTATCGTAAAGGGGTCAAATTTGCTTCAAGCCGGATTTGAGGAGTTAAAAGAGCGCTTTGAAGACGTAAAGGCTGAAATTGACTCCCAAAAATAACGTTCGCATCGCGCATCTAACCAAAAACCGGGCTAGATTTATCTGCGAACGCATCGGCGAGAACTGCGACGAGAGCCATTTGGAGGCGCAAATTTCCGAATTTAAATACGTAAAAAGCGTCAGAGTAAATAAAAAAGCCAAGAGCATCGTGGTCGGCTTTGAGTCAAATTTGGACGAGATTAAAGATTTTATCGAGAATTTACCGATTAAAAATTTAACCAAGCGTAAAGAAGAACCGAGCAAGGCTGAAATTTACAAAGCCGCAGCCGCTTTAGCTCTCACTCCGCTGGTTAGCAGTAATGGCGTAAAGGCCGCGGTTAGCCTCGTCGCCGCAGCTCCTTTGCTAAAAGAGGGCGCAAGCGAAGCCGTAAACGAGGGCGTAACCTCAAAGGCTCTTGAAGCCGCAGCTGTCGGCGTGAGCTTAGCTAGACGCGACTTTTTGGCCGCAAATAGCACGAATCTCATGCTAACGATCGGCGAATATATGGAAGAAAGCGCCGTACATCGCAGCGACGACCTTATCAAAGAACTAGCCCGTCCAAACATCGAAGAGGTCTGGATCGAGATAAATAATAACGGCGAAAAGTCTCTCAAAAAAATCTCGACCGCCGACGTCAAAGTAGGCGACATCGTGGTCGTCGGCGCAGGCGAGAGTATCGGTATAGACGGCTATATCGTAGAAGGCACCGCAAGCGTAAATCAAGTCTCGATGACGGGCGAAGCAGAACCAGTCAAAAAAGAGCGCGGCGACCGTGTGATGAGCGGAACGGTCGTAGAAGACGGACGTATAAAAATTTGGGCCGAGAGCATAGCCGCCGAGAGCGCGACTGCAAGGATAAAATCATATATCCAAAGCTCGCTAAACGAAAAATCCTCCGTCGGGCTAAAGGCCACGAGGCTAGCCGACAAGCTAGTGCCCGTGACGCTAAGTCTAGCCGGCGTCTCGTATCTGCTTAGCCGCGATATGACGCGCGTTGCTAGCGTCTTGCAGGCAGACTACTCCTGCGCGCTAAAGCTAGCCACGCCCGTCGCCTTTAAATCAAGCATCTCAAAAGCCGGTCGAAACGGCGTGCTGATAAAGGGCGCTAAATCTATCGAAGCGCTAGCGAGCGCCGATACTTTCGTCTTTGATAAAACGGGTACGCTAACGCACGGTAGCCTAAGCGTCGTCAAGGTTCACTCGTTTAAAAAAGAATTTAGCGAGGCGCAGCTGCTAAATTTGACCGCAAGCGCAGAGGAGCACTACTTCCACCCCGTAGCCGAGGCTATCGTAAAGGCCGCGCGTGAGATAGGTTTTCACCACATCCATCACGACGAGGTCGAGTTTATCGTCGCTCACGGCGTGAAAACATACGTAGGCGGCAAAGAGGTCGTGATCGGCTCGCGGCATTTTTTAGAGGACGACGAGCAAATTTCTTTTAGCAAGCACGAAGAGATCATAAAAAACGAGGTAAATAGCGGACTTACGCTACTATACGTAGGCTACGACAAAGAGCTTTTAGGTATCATCGCTATGCGCGATACCATGCGAGAAAACGCCGCGCAGACGCTGGCAAAACTGCGAAAACTGGGCGTAAAAGAGCTCATCATGCTAACGGGCGACGTGCAGTCTAAAGCCGATCAAGTAGCAAGCGAGCTAGGTATCGATAGAGTCTATGCAAACTGCCTACCTACCGACAAAGCAGGCATCATCGAGCAGTTAAAAGCCGAGGGTAAAAAAGTAGCCTTTATCGGAGACGGCATCAACGACGCGCCAAGCCTCACCAAGGCTCACGTAGGCATCAGCATGCAAAAGGGCGCCGATATAGCAAAAGCTACCGCCGACATAAGCCTGCTAAAAGACGACATCGGCTCCGTCGCCGTCGCAAAAGACATCGCAAATAAAACCATGAGGCTGATAAATACGAATTTTAACGCCACCGTCGGCATAAACTCGCTAATCCTAGCAGGCGCGACGTTTGGGCTCTTTAACCCTATCGCCACGGCCGTTTTGCACAACGGTACGACGATCGGACTACTAGCAAATTCAATGAAAGGCGTCAAAATAGGCGCAAAATAAATTTAAAGGGATGACGGTTGATAGATAAAATTTTAAAATTTATGAACGACGAGATGTCGCTAGCCAACGACTTTTTATACGGCTATTTTTTGGTTATAGTGCTTGTTCTTACGGGTATTTATTTTAGCTATATCACGAGATTCGTGCAGTTTAGGATGTTTTTTGAGGCTTGCAAGGTTTTAGTCGAGAAAAAAGACAAATACAACAAGCACCACCTCACGCCCTTTCAAGCGCTTATGATCTCCACCGCCTCGCGCGTGGGAATCGGAAATATCGCAGGCATCTCTGCCGCTATCGTAGCAGGTGGTCCGGGCGCGCTGTTTTGGATGTGTCTGATGGCTTTTTTGGGCGCGGCTTCGGCATTCGCCGAGAGTACGCTAGCTCAAATTTACAAGACCAAAGACGTATTCGGATTTAAAGGCGGCCCGGCATACTACATCAAAAACGGCCTAGGCATTAAATGGCTAGCTACACTTTTTGCCGTTATCCTCGTCATCACCTACGCATACGGATTTAACGGCCTACAAAGCTACACTATGACCTCCGCCTTTCAAATTTACTACGACCAAAGCGCGAGCGCTACGAGCTTTAGCGATAGCGGCTTGCCCGTGGGTATCGGCCTTATCCTTACCGCATTTGCGGCGGTGATGTTTTTTAGCAAGAGCCACGTCATTGGCAAGGTTAGCTCCTATATCGTGCCCTTTATGGCGCTTGCTTACATCCTGCTAGCCTTTATAGCGATATGCTTAAATTTAGACAAGCTCCCGGCCGTCTTTGATATGATTATAAAAAGCGCCTTTGATTTTAAGGCGATATTCGGCGGATTTGCCGGTAGCGTGATCGTCTACGGTATCAAGCGCGGACTGTTTTCAAACGAAGCTGGCATGGGTTCTGCGCCAAACGCAGCAGCCGCTGCTCACACTAGCCATCCGGTAAAACAAGGACTCGTGCAGGCGATGGCGGTTTTTATAGATATGACGATCTGCGTGGCTTCTGGTATGATAGTGCTTTTCTCGCAGGCCTATATCACAAAACAAACCGGCGTTAGCGGCGAACCGCTCACCGCCCTTCCTTTAGTACAGGCCGCGATGCGCGAGTACTTCGGCGAGATAGGGCTACACTTTACGACGCTTGCGGTGGTGCTTTTTGCCATCACGTCACTGATCGGCAACTACTACTACGCGCAGGCAAATATCAAATACCTTACCAAAAATCACAAAATCGCCACGGCATTTAAGGTTACGGCGGTCGCGATGATATTCGTCGGGGCGCAGATGAATCTAACTATCGCGTGGAATATCGCCGACATCACGATGGCTGCGATGGCTACGATAAATATCGCTGCGATTTTCATGCTCTCAAAAGTCATGATAAAAGCCCTAAAAGACTACGAATCGCAAAGAAAAGCGGGGCTAAATCCGGAATTTGATCCCGAGAGTATCGGCATAAAAAATACCTCTTGCTGGAGTAAAAAATGAAAATCAGCGGGGAACTTTTAAATCTACAAACCCACAGAAAAGTCGCTAAGGTCGGCATGAGCGTCACTTTAGCCGCCGTTTGCGTCACGGCTTTGGGGATGCTCGGACGTAACAAAGGCGGCTTTAAAAAGTGGCACGTAGCCTCAGGCGTCGCGTTTATAGGTTTTTCGCTCTATCACGCGGGCCTCTACGATAACGGCTTTTTTAGAAACATGATCGTAAACGCAAATAAGAAAAACGCCGAAGCAAAGAGGCTAGCAAGCGATGATAAAGCTTAGCGACGCCGAAATTTTAGCCTATATCGGCGAGGATCTGCCCTACTTTGATCTCACGACATCGCTTCAAGGCATCCGTAAAAGCGCCGTTTTAACCATACTGCCGCGCGAGGACGTGACGGTTAGCTGCGTAGACGTCGCCGCTCGCATCGCGCAGTTACTTGACTGCGGGGCGCAAATTTGCGTCCCAAACTCAGCCGTCGCAGCCGCAAAAGAGCCGATCGTAAAAATAAGTGGTAGCTACGATAATGTGCATAAAGCCTGGAAACTAGCGCAAATTTGCCTAGAGTACGCCTGTAAAATCGCCACCTACGCAAGTGCGATGAACGAGGCGGCAAAAAGCGTAAATCCAAAATGCGAAATCCTAGCCACGCGCAAGAGCTTCCCGTTTGCTAAGAAATTTTGCCTAAAAGCCGTGCTTGAGGGCGGTTGCGGTATACATAGGCTAAATTTGAGCGATAGCGTGCTGTTTTTCAAAAATCACATCAAGGCTTACGATTCTTACGAGGAGTTTTTGGCTCAAATTCCAACCTTTAAAGCAAAATCTCCAGAGCGCAAAATCGCCGTCGAATGCGAAAATTTAAACGACTGCGAAGCGCTTTTAAGAGCGGGCGCCGACGTCGTGCAGTGCGATAAATTTACGCCAGAAGCCGTAAAGCAAGCGGTAGGTCTACGAGATAAAATCGCCCCAAACGCATCCCTAGTCGCAAGCGGCGGGATAAATATAAAAAACGTCAGAGAATTTGCTAGCGCCGGCGCGGACGCTCTGGTTACGTCAGCTATGTACACGCAAGGTATGGCAGATATCACGGCGGTTTTAGAGATAGCGTAAATTTGCAAATTTGACGAGCGAGCAAGACGCCAAATCTAAACCGATATTTTGCAAAGTACGAGTTTTAAATAAAATTCAATTAAATCTGCATTGCCTCTTATACTCGCCGCGTAAAGGCTAGGCCTATACAATTTCGGCGGCTATCTTTCAAATTTTCAAAAAACTATCGCCAAAAGCGCTAAAATTTAACGACAAATTTAAACCACCCTACCGTAACTTAAAGCAAATGCGCCGAGTTTAAATCATGAATTTATGAGCTTAACCTTTGTCTGCATAACCCGAAACCCTTCGGGATTTATTTCGCGCGAACCCAAAGATAAAATTTGCTTATTGCCTGAAATTTTATATAAAGCCGACAAAAACCCATCAAATTCCGGCGAGCCGTCGGCATGGCAATTTATAATAAGCTTATTGCCATCGTAAAAACAAAGCGACGGTTTTTTAGCGGCTTTGAGCTTTACGCCAAAAAACCAAACGTTCTCAAGCGCAACTTTTTTACCGTTAAAAGTTATTAAAGATTTATTTGTAACTATGAGCCCTTGCCTAATAAATCCGACGACATCCCTATATAAAGCCAGCATTACGAAAAATATCGCAAGCGCGACAAAGAATTTATAAAGTAGCTCGCTAGATTTTACAAAAGAAACAAGCATCGCCGCCGTAAAAATAATCCAAAACAAAATCATAAATGCAACCAAAAGCCTGTTTACGCACGGATATTCGTAGATTATTTCTTCGCCGCTACCCAAGCTTATACGCTTTGAAATTTGATCAAAATACCTCACTTGTCGCCTTTTGCTATCGCCGCCAGAACCCTCAAAACAGCGTCGTTAATTAGTTATTCATTTATCTACCGTGCTTAAATTCGGCTTCACAGACATTTTCTTACGATTGTAAATCCGCATCCAAGCCGCCGTTTAGCAAGCGATATCAGCCTCCCGCATCACCCGCTCAAACCACTCGTATTTTTTATCGCTTATCCTAGTTATCCAGCCGTCTTGCTTTTTAGCGACTAGAGCCAAATTTGAAAATTTCTGTTCGTCTTCGTTTTTGATAGGAGTGCTGTTGTCGTAGAAATATATCTCGTCGCAAACGCCGACGAGCCGAGCTAAATTTACAAAGCTGGCGTCATATCTGCGCTCTAGCACGGCACCGTCTATAGAGTGTCCGTTTTTGGCCGCTCGTATCGCGACTCTGCACTTAGAAAGCTCCACGTTTTCAAGGCCTACGTAAAATAGCGTAACGAAGTAGCCGCGCGCCTTGGCGTCTTTGATAAAATTTACGATAGAATGCCCGCTCAGCGTCGTTTCGATATTAAAACTGACGCCGTTTTCAAGGTAGTTTTTGCGAAGGCGCAGAGCCAGCCTTGCCGCGCGCTGCTGATCTTTTGCGTTGCGCCAATCGCCAAATTCCCGCACTAATTCGTCGGAATTTATCCTTAACCCATAAATTTTATCATCCTCTAGCTGCCTCACGTAAAAGGTCGATTTGCCCGCGCCGTTCACGCCCGCAAATACGTAGAGTCGCTTCACAAGCTTATCTCTTTTATATCGGCGATCTTGAGGAATTCCGCGTAAATTTGCCCTACGAGCGCAAGGCGGTTTTTGCGCACGAGCTCATCCTCGGCGTTTATCATTACGTTGTCGAAAAACTCGTCTATCGCGGCTTTTAGACCGAAAAGATTTTTTAGGCGTTCGCTGTATGAGCCGCCTGCTTTTACCGCGGCCTTAAAGGCGTCGTTTAGCTTTTTCTCGCTCTCATTTTCAAATTTCGCCTCATCTACTGCGCCGAAATTTTCATCCTTGATGATATTTGCCAGACGCTTAAACGTGCTGAAATTTTGCCTAAAGTCATCTGCCGCACAGATAGCGCCCAGAGCCTCGATCGCCTCGCACTGCGCGAGCACGTCGCCTTTTTTGCTAGCTAGGCAGGCCTTTACGACGGACGGGTTCACGTCAAAAAATGTATAAAGCCTATCAAATATAAATCCTATCAGCGCTTCGACGTCAAATTTAGCGTAGCCCTCCGCCGTCTCGTGCAAAAACGCCGCGATATCAAAGTTTAGATTTTCGTTTTGGATTATCTTGATGACGCCGTTAGCCGCGCGGCGCAGCGCATACGGGTCCTTGTTACCGCTTGGGATCTTGCCCGCACTAAAGAGCCCGATTAACGTCTCGAGCTTGATCGCGAGCGCGACGACAGAGCTAAAGATGGTGCTAGGTAGCGCGCTGGCCTCGCCGCTTGGCAAGTATTGCTCCTTGATCGCGGTTACGACGTTTTCGTTTTCGCCCTTTGCCGCCGCGTAGTAGCCGCCCATCACGCCCTGAAGCTCGGTAAACTCATATACCATCTGCGTGGTTAGATCGGCCTTGCTCAGCATCACGGCACGCTCCAGCAGCGCCTCGTAGTCCTCTCCCGCGCACGCTTTTAGGCGATCGGCGCAGATTTTGGTCAGCCGCTTTGCGACGCCCAGCTCGCGTACGCTTTTGTCGTATGTGCTGCCAAGCTCCTTTAGATAGGTGATGTTTTTTAGCTTTTCCGGGCCAAACTCATGAGCCAGGTCGCTGCGCCAGAAAAACATAGCGTCGCTAAGTCTCGCGCGTAGAACCTTTTCGTTGCCTTTTACGATGAGCGCAGGCTCGGGCGAGATGGCGTTACTGACGACCACGAAGCGATTAGCGAGCTTGCCGCCCTCAAAAACCGGAAAATACCTCTGATTTTCCTTCATCGAAGTGATGATGACTTCGCTAGGCACCTCCAAAAACTCCCGCTCAAAGCCGCCAAGCAGCGCGGTCGGATGCTCGGTGATCGCTACTACTTCGTCTAGCAGCGCCTCGTCAACCTCGACCGTTACGCCGTTTTTAGCCTCGATATGTTTAAATTCGCTCAAAATTTTCTCTCTGCGCGCGTTTTGATCGAGGATTACGCCGATTTTAGGCATCGCGGCAAAATAATCTTTTGCGTTTTTGATGGCAAATTTATCGTAGCCGACACTTCTGTGCATGTAAATCGTATCGCCGCTTTCAACGTCAAATTTGTTAAATTTAACGACCTCGTCTCCAAGCAAACACAAAAACGAGCGTACCGGACGGATAAACTCAAATTTACCATCGCCCCAGCGCATAGATTTGCCAAAATTTAAGCCGAGCAAAAACTTCTCGATCATATCGCCCAGAAGCTCAGAGCTAGGCTTACCCGCGACGGGCTTTTTATAGTAGAGCACCTCTTTGCCGCCGACGGTTTCAAATTTTAGCTCGGATTCATCGATACCGCATTTTTTAGCAAAGCTTAGCGCAGCAGGCGTCCATGCGCCGTCTTTTTGCGCGACTTGTCTGGGCGCACCGATAAACTCGCTAAATCCGTCCTCCTGGCGCACCGCAAATTTCGGATGATAAAACGCGATCCTGCGCGGTGTGTAGTAAAACTCGCACTCGCTATCTAGGCCGTTTTGCGCTAGCGTCTCGCGCCATTTTGCCACGACGTTGCCGCACTCTTTTAAAAACGGGATCGCCGGCAGCTCCTCGACGCCGATCTCCACGATCAGTTCTTTTGTTTCGCTCATTTTTTATCCTTTTTTAAATTTTGTCTTCTTTTGCTTCTTTCAAGCGTCTGCATGACGAATCCGCGCATCAAAAATATCATAAAAAGCACGAATGCGCCAAGCATAACCGCGTCAATTATCTTCATTTTCTATCCAAATTTGAGGTTCGTTTTTGTAGCTCACGACGCGAACGGAGGTAAAAATCGCCTCTTTTTCGTTACGCGGTTTGCCCTTTGCGCCGTAAATTTTAATATCTCCGTACGGCGTGTAGAGTCTGCCGTTTCGCACTTCGCCGCCGATACGGCTAAACACGTCGCCGGAGCGCGCTTGTTTTAGGTTTTTAGCCTCCAGCATTTGCTCATGCGGGTCTTGCGTTTCGTCATAAATTTTTACCGCGTAATGCGAGCTGATCTCAAGATTTCCCTTAAATTCGTCTAGGCGGTTTACCGCTACATCCATGATCTGGCCGGGCTTTGCGTCGTTTTTTGGCTCATAAACGTAAATGCCGCGCTTATCCTGCGCTAGCGTAAAGCCCTTTTTATCTTTTTGAACGACCGTAGCGCGTTTTAGCAAAACGGGCAAATTTGACTTTTTTGACAGCTCGCCGACCCGCGCCTCGGCTATATGTTGCAGCGTATTTTTAGCGTTTTTATCAAAATTTAGCCTAAAAACCAGCGCGAAATGATCCGAAATTTGCTCTCCGTCTCGCTCAACCTTAAAGCTGTTTAAAACGTAATTTTGGCTAAGCGCGTCTTTGGAGAGCAGGACGTGATCGAGCGCGTTTAGGCTCGTGTGCGAGTAGCGCTCGTGCTTTGGCAAAAACGCCCAGAGATTAGCCAAATTTTTACTAGTTTCAAAATCGCCCAGCAGCTCTTTATCTCCGTAAGGCGCGTTAAAATCGCCCAAAACCACGACTTTTTCAGCATCCGCTAAGGCCGATTTTAGAGTGATAAAAGCCGTTTTTCTCTGCTTTAAAGGATTTTTTCTAGCTGGAAAATGTAAATTTAAAAGGCTAAATTTTTGCCCATTAACCTCAAAATCAAGCCTTAAAATGTCTCTGGTTTTAACGTTTGGTACGCTAAAGATCTGCGTTTTTTCAGGCTTTACGCGAGATAGCACGGCTAGGCCTACGGGGCCGTTTTTGCCTTTTGAAAAGGCAAAATATTTATAACCAGCCTCCTTCATCAGCTCTTTTAAAATCGCCTCGTTTTCGATCTCTTGAAGCGCGATGATATCGGCGTTTAGCTCTTTTATCTTTGCGCTTACGGCTTTAAATTTGGCGCTCGCTTTTTTCGCGCTCCACTCCGATTTACCGACGACAAAATCACTATACTCGCTGCCGTCGTTTTTAGCGTCAAATAAATTTTGCGCGTTAAACGTAGCGATCTTTAGCTCGGTGCCCGCCGCAAAAACTGCGAAAAACAGAGCCATACAAACGAGCGCAAAAAGCCTATTTGCCGCAAATTTCATATCGCGTTTCCAAAGCCCGACTGGGCGAAATTTTGCCTGATAGCCTCATAGGCGATGATACCTGCGCTCGTGGCTAAATTTAAGCTTCTGCCATGCTCGCCCATCGGGATTTTGATCGCGTTTGCGAAATTTCGCTCCATCAGCTCCATAGGCAGCCCCGTACTTTCGCCACCGAAAAACAAAAAGTCGCCCTTTTTAAACTCAGCTTCAAAGTAAAATTTATGCGCCTTCGTCGTCGCGTAAAAAAATCTATCCTCGTAAGCGGCGTTTGCGCGCAAAAACTCATCCAAACTCTCCCAAATCAAGGGATTTAGCCGCGCCCAATAATCAAGCCCCGCGCGCCTAACGGCCTTTTCGCTGATGTCAAAAACGGTCGGTTTGATTATATGCAGCTTAAGGTTTGCATTTACGCACATGCGCCCGATCGAGCCCGTATTTTGGGGGATTTGAGGATGAACGAGGACGATGTTGAACATTTAAAAAGCCGCCTTAGCCCGCATTTTAAAAGGCGCAAAAGCGCTTGCAGGGCCGCGTAAATTTGAGCTTTTTACGAGGCTTGTAAATTTTAAAAAAATATTTTTTAAGTAGTACCTAAAAATATCGCCGCAAACGTATCGCGACGGCTCTTTTTTATTTTGAAAATTTATAATTGAGATTTTTTCCACTTTCGCCTCTTTAAAATAGGGCTTGATTTTAGCCAATTTGCGCTTTTAACTAGGTTAATTTTTAAGCGCGGCTTGACTTTTCGTTTAAAAATTTTTCTATCGCCAAATCCTGCCTGCGCCTTACCTCAGCGCCGATTTCAGCGCCTTTAAAGCCTTGTTTTAAAATCTCCGCCGTGTTGGTAGCGGGTTCAAATTTAGCCTCATAAACGCCTAAGCTTTTAGCTCTTTTTATGAGGCTAGGCGAGTTTAACCCGAGCCAGCTTTTTAATGGTTTTTCTAGTGCGATTTTAAGCAACTCGACGTCGCTTGGACGCTGCGAAAAAAACGGCTCTTTAACGCAGGCTTCAAAGCTTTTTGGCAGTCCTAAATCGTAAAAATTTTTAACGCCGAAATAGCCGTTTAAAAGATACAAAAACTCGCGCTCGTCTTTTTTGCCGTTTTGTTTGGGTAGGAATTTAACCGCGCCTTTTAGCTTTGCGGCAAATTTTTCCGCCTCGGCGCGGCTCAAATTTAGCCCGAAAATTTTGCCCAAAAGCCCTAGGTTATAAAGATATAAAAAGCCGACCTCTTGAAATTTAGCGCCAAAAAGCTTCATCAGCTCGCCGTTTATGCGCTCTCGGCTAAGGTCGCTGATACTTAGGCGTTTCATCAGCCGCAAACTACCTCGCGCGATGCGGAAATTTAGCCGAGCGCTAAACTGCACCGCACGCAGTACGCGCAGGCTATCTTCGGCGAATTTTTCATCGTCGATATGACGCAAGATACCGCGTTTTAGGTCGCGCTCTCCGCCGTAAAAGTCCAAAAACGAGCCGTCAAAGATATTCATCATCATCGCGTTTACGGTAAAGTCTCGGCGCAAAGACGCCGCGCGCTCGTCGTCCGTATAGGCGACTTCAAACGCTTTGTGTCCCTCGCCCGTTTTGTTTTCGGTTCGCGGCAAAGAAAGGTCGAAATTTTTAAATTTATAAACGAAGTAGTTTTTGCCCACGCCGCAAGCGCCGATTTGCGCCATCAGCGCGTCAAATTTAGCCGGGTCGATACCGTAAATTTCAACGTCAAAGTCGGAGATTTTTTTACCCAGCATCGCGTCGCGAACGCAGCCGCCGACGATATACGCGCGCTTAGTGTGGGGTGCTAGAAAATCTCGCAACCATTTTAGATTTTTATTTTTGCAGATTTTCGAGCCGATTTTCGACATTTGCCAGCACGAATTCTAAAAATTTAAGCGTGAGCGAGAGCCTGTCTTTTAGATTTTCCTCGCTAGTCGCGTTAAGTCCTTCAAAAAGCACCAAAACGCGCTCTTTTAGGTTTTTTAGAAATATCTCCTCGCCCGTAAAATTCGCAACCTCGACCTCGAAGGCTTTTTGCGGCGCGGCAGTCAGGACGGACTCCTCTACTGCCTCAAATTCCGCCGCCGTTTTTTGCAAATTTACCGCGCTACCCAAAGCCGCCTCAAACTCGCTAGACTCGTCCGCTACGCTTATCTCGCCGACTAAATTTGCAAGGCCCGCAGCGTTGGTCAAATTTACGTCGCCGCTTGATACGGGCGCATTTGTTAAATTTATCCCGTCTCTAGTTTCGTTTGTCTCTTGCGATACGTCCTGTTTTTCGCGCGAGGCGTCCATTCGCTCTAGCTCCATCGCCACCTCGTCTATCGCCATTTTTGCTATTTCTTCTAGTTTCATAGTTTTATCAGCCACCTTTTAAATTCGGTTATTTCTTCGTCGGTTTTCATCTTGATGAAAAAGTCTTTCATCTGCTCGTTTACGCCCGTTTTTTTTCTGCTAAGGCCGCTTAGACGCCTTATCGCGGCGATCGCGGCGGCATTTGTCGGCTCGCGCTTTAGTATGTTTTTATAAACTATCAGTGCATCGTCTTTTAGCCCTTGAGCCTCGTAGATTAGGGCTTCTGTGATAGTATTTTTCATTTTTTTATTAGCGAGGCGATGATACCGCCCATCTCGCTCGTAGAGCAAATTTCTTTAGCGCCAAACTCCGCTATATCCTTCGTCCTGTATCCTTGCGCGAGCGCGGCTTTTACGGCGTTTTCGATCGCTTTTGCAGCCTCATTTTCGCCGAATGAATACCTAAGCATCATCGCGGCGCTTAGTATCGTAGCGACCGGGTTTGCGATACCCTGCCCCGCGATATCGGGCGCGCTACCGTGGATGGGCTCGTAAATGCCCACCTTACCTCCGATGCTGGCACTCGGTAGGAGCCCGATCGAGCCGCACACCATGCTAGCCTCGTCGCTTAGGATATCGCCGAAGAGATTTTCCGTCAAAATCACGTCGAATTTACTAGGCGCTCGCACTAACTGCATCGCCGCGTTATCGACGTACATAAACTCCAAATTTACCTCCGGATAGCTCTTTGCGACCTCACTAGTGACCTCACGCCACAGCTGACTGGTTTCAAGCACATTTGCCTTATCTACCATGCAGACGCGTTTTTTGCGCTTCATCGCGGTTTCAAATCCGACCTTTGCGATGCGCTCGATCTCCTCGCTCGTGTAGGTCATAGTGTTGTAGGCACTGTTTTCTTTTTTCTCGCGCGGCTGACCGAAGTATATCCCGCCCGTTAGCTCGCGAACCACGATAAAATCGACGCCCTGAAGGACAGAGGGCTTTAGCGTGCTAGCATCTACCAGCTCGTCAAATATCATCGCGGGGCGCAAATTTGCATACGCGCCAAGCTCTTTTCGCAGCTTCAAAAGCCCGCTTTCAGGGCGCAGATGACGCGGCAAGCCGTCCCATTTAGGCCCGCCTATGGCGCCAAAAAGCACCGCGTCCGAGTTTAGCGCACCGTTTAGCGTCTCGCTAGGCAAAGGCTCGCCAAACACATCGATCGCCGCACCGCCCATCAGGTAATAGTTATAGCTAAGCTCAAAACCAAACTCCGCGCTAGCCGCATCCAGCGCCTTTATCGCCTCATCAACTATCTCAGGGCCGATGCCGTCGCCTTTTATCACCGCTATGTTATAAATTTTAGCCATTTTATATCCTTGTTTTTGCGTATTCTATGAGGCCGCCGCTTTTTAAAAGCTCTTGCATAAACGGCGGTATCGGGCTAAATTTATACTCTTTACCGCTCGTCAAATTTACGACCGCGCCGTTATCCACGTCGATTTTTAGCTCGTCGCCCGCGTTTATCTCGTTGGTTTCTTTGATTTCTAGTATTAAAAGTCCCGTGTTAAAGCTGTTTCTATAAAAAATCCTAGCAAAGCTCTTAGCTATCACGGCGCCGATACCCGCGGCCTTAAGCGCCAAAGGAGCGTGCTCGCGCGAGCTGCCGCAGCCGAAATTTTCGCCAGCTACGATGACGTCGCCGACGGAGATTTTTTTGCTAAACTCGGGATCGGCGTCCTCCATGATGTGAGTGGCTAAGATTTTCTCGTCGGAGGTGTTGAGATAGCGCGCGGCTATGATGATGTCGGTGTCGATATTGTCGCCGAATTTCCAGACTTTTGCTTGTTTCATGATTCGCCTTAAGATTAAATTTGGGCGATTTTATCCAAAAGAAGCTAAATAAACAATCAAAGCGCGCAGGGTAGCGGTTGGTGCGGGCAAATTTGAGGTTAAATTTAAACGGTTCGGCTCGCGAGTTAAATTTTATATAAAAACAAGCTTACTGAGCAGGAAATTTAACAAACCGCATAAATTTTGAGCGGCTAGAAAAGCAGAGTTTTTAGAGCGGTGCGGGATAGCGGTTAAATTTGATTTAGAGGTTGGACGAGATATCGCTAGGATACTCGTCCGTAGATTTTTTATTTTTATGTTTCGTTATGTTACCCGTTAAAACAAAACCACCGCTGCGGTTAGACAGCCCCAAAGCACGGCTCCGATAGCCATAGTTACGTGAGTTACTGCAGAATCTTTCATCTTTTTCTCCTTTATTTTTGGAGAATTATAATGACCTTTTGTGTCCTCAATGTGTCCTTTGTATGACTTTTTAAAATTTCGCTTGAGATTTACGCATATTTCGCCAAATTTACGGCAAATTCGGTTGCGTCGCTTGCGGCAAATTTAAATTTTCGTCAAATTTCGCGTCCGCAAGTAAAATTTGCCGCCCGCCCCGATAGCTAAATTCGCCCGCTAAAAAGTGCAAATTTAATAAAATTTAGCCGCGCTTTGCCTCAAATTTTACGCGCATTTGGGATCATTACGCTCACGGTCGTGCCGCGTCCAGGCTCGCTCTCAAAGCTTATCTCGCCGCCCAAAAGATGAACTATACGCCGCACGATAGATAGCCCCAGGCCGCTACCTTTGCCCTTGTGAGACTCCTCGCATTGATAAAATTTATCGTAGATTTTTTCAAGCTTTTTGGCCTCGATACCCGCTCCCTCGTCGCTGATGCGAACGATAAGCCACCCGCCCTCATCGCGGCAGCTCACGCCGATATCGGCGGCTGAGTACTTCAGCGCGTTATCCATCAAATTTACCCAAATTTGCGCTAGCATCGAGTCATTGCTGCGTACGCTTACGGCGGCTAGATCTAGATCAAACTCCCGCCCGTCGTACTTTTGCATCAGCATCGCCGCGGCCTTTCGTAGCTGCTCGTCTACGCGCACGTTTTCGTCCAAATTTACGCCCGCTTGGCTATCTAGGCGCGAGAGTAGCAGCATATCCTCGCACAGCCTGCTTAGCGAGTTTGCCTGCTCTTTTATGAGCTCCAGATACTCGTTTCTGCGTGCCTCGTCCGTCTCGTCCTGCGCGATCTCGCAGTAGCCGCTGATGACGCTTAGAGGCGTTTTTAGCTCGTGTGAGACGTTTGAGACGAAGTCTTTTTGCATGTAGTCCATTTTTTCCAGCGCCGCCGCGGTCAAATTTATATTTGCCGCTAGCTCGTCTAGCTCGTGCAGGTATTCACTATCTGCGCCGCGCTTGCAGTTTTTACGCGCGACTCTAACGGCGAAGTCGCCTCTAGCGATCTTGCCGGCTGCTAGCCTAAAGCTCTCTACGTACCGCAAAAAATAAGCCGATACCGCGTAAAATATCGCTCCGCCCGCGCCCATCACGATAGCGCAAAAGCTGATAATGCCCCAAAACATCCCAAGCTTCATCTCAAATATCCGCTCGTAAGCCAGGATCGCCACCGACGCCGCGACGCAAAGCACGCAAAAGACGAAGATAAACATCGCCGCGGTGTAGGTTTTTAGGCTGATTAGGTATTTTTTCTTATTTTGCGTAGTATTCATATTTTATTTCCATTTTTTTGTATAGACCGATCTTTATTATGTCGCCGTTTTCGTAGTATTTGTCCGCGGGCTTAAATTTGACCGAGGTTTTACGCGTCAAATTTCCACGCTCGTCCCTGCTTATATCCTTAAACTGCAAGATTTGCCAGATTTTTGCCTCGGAGCCGAAGTAATTTACCGACGTATACTCCATCTCGTCGCCGTTTGCGGCGTAGTAATAAACCCATTTTGAGTTCGGGGCTTGCGTGATTTTTTCGTATTCGCCGTTTGGCTTGCGCTCGAAGCTTATCTCTATGCCGTGGCGAGGCTCCATATTATTTTCTATCCGCGTTAAAACGCCCTTTTCGTCGTAGACGTAGCTATCGTCCGTCACTAGCGTCCCGCCCGAATACACCGCCCGAGCGATCATTTTGCCGTCCTTGCCGTAGGTAATTTTCTCCATGCGCGGGTAAAATTTATCCTCCACATGCTGCTCTTTAGCCGTCGCGACTAAATTTTCGCCGTCAAATTCGTATTCGTAGAGATAAACGGCGCTATCTTGATATTTTTTGCGTATTAGCCCGTCTTTGCCGTACTCAAACAAAACCGAGCTGTTCGGTGCGCCGTTTATATGCTCGGTTTCTTGCACTATATAGCCGTTTTCGTTAAACTCCGTTCGCTTTACGCGCGTATTTTCTAGCGCGCCCGAGCCGTCTATAGAGTATTCGTACTCCGTAGCCGTCATGCTTTTGACCTCGCCTTTTAGATCCTTTTTGCTCCAGTCGCTTTCAGGCAAAATGGCCGAGTTTAGATAGCAAACCGCCGATGCCGCCGCGAAAATAGCTTTTAAAATTTTCACTTTATCTCCCCCGCCCATCACTCGTAAATTTCACCCTTATATCCGATGCCGCGCACCGTAGCTATCTCAAAGTCCGTGCAGCCTTCTAGCTTGCGGCGTAGTTTTTTTACGTGCGTATCGACCGCGCGCTCGTCGCTGTCCGTGTCGTAGCCCCAGATTTCCTGCATGATTTCTAGGCGAGTGAAAATTTTGCCCGGGTTTGAGAGCAGTAAAAAGAGCAGATAAAACTCCTTTGGCGCGAGCTCCACGGCCTCGCCGTTTATTTTTAGGCTAAGCGACGCATAGTCAAGCTCGGAGTTTTTAAACTTCAGCCGCTTGCCGCTAGCGATCTTGGCTCGGCGCAAAAGCGCGTTTATGCGTAGCGTCATTTCTTTTAAATTTACGGGCTTGCTCATGTAGTCGTCCGCCCCCGTGACAAAGCCCTTCTCCATGCCCTCCATGCCGCTTTTTGCCGTTATCATCAGCACCGGCAGCGACTCGTCTAGCAGCTTGATTTGCTTGGTTAGCTCATATCCGCTAAGCCCGGGCATCATGATATCGGTGATGACAAGATCGGCGCGCTCGCTCTCTAGCAGCTGCAAAGCCTGCCGCCCGTCAAAAGCCGTAAGCGGAGAAAAGCCCTCCTGAGCAAGCTTTAGGCAGATTATTTTATTTAAATTTTCGTCATCCTCGGCGACTAAAATTTTAAACATTTATTTTCCTTAAATTTGCCTCAAATTTAACGGGCAAGGCGATAATTTTTGTCCTATTTTATCAAATTTAACAAGAATTCGGCGGGAAAATTTAGCGAAGCATCATCAAGACGCCGATAGCGCAGATGATAACGGCTGTAAAAATCTCCAAAAGTCGGAGGTGAGTTTGCAAAAATTTCTTTAGTATCGCGCCGCCAAGAGCATAGACGCTAAGCGAGCAAAACTCGATAAAAACAAGCATAACCGTGATAGAAGAGTATGCGCGGCAGGCTAAAAGGATCGTTCGCGTCCAAAAAAAGTCGGCAGCAAAGCCGAGAGAAAAATCCATGTCTTTGGGTTTGAGATGCAGACTACGGCGCCGTTTAAAAATATCTGCTTTTTACTCGGCAGCTGCGAGACCTTCGTGATACTAAGCTGCCCTTTGCTAAAAAACAGCATAGCGCCAAGATATAGTAGATAAAGCCTCGCTATGACGTTTAAAATCTTAAACGCGAAGCTATAATGCGCCAAAACAGCGCCAACGCCCAGCATACAGCAAATACCTACGAAGGCCAGAGAGGCGAGCTGTCCCGACATCATCGGCAGCTCGCGCGTAGCCTAGGCTCATGCCGATACTCATCGCGTAGGTCATGTTGATGCCAGACATCAGGCTGATGGGGAAAAACGTAACGGCAAAAGCAGGTAGTTCATAAAGCGCCTTAAATTTTGAAGAAATAGTAAATCAAATTTTATAAATTTAAGATAAAAAACGGCTGCCAAATGGCGGAAATTTAGCAAAATTTGCGCAAAGCGTCGTTTGCGTTTTTGGGTCGCGGCGCGAAATTTGTTTTTTATGCGCGGGCGGGAAATTTACCTGGCTCTGCGGCTTTTGCTTGCGTTTTTTGAGGTGCAGAGCGTAAATTTTGCAGGCTTATCTTTGAGCGTACAAATTTAAACCCGAAAATTTGACTTTATCCGTGCGGGCTTAAATTTAGCCCGCAAAACGGCTCCAAGGCTCACCGACCGTTTAGCGGGTTTTGCGGTAAAATTTAGAAATCTAAGCTATCACTATCAGCACGCCAAGGCCTTTGTCGGCGGCATTTTGATAAAAGTTCAAAAGCCCGTTAAAACGCTCTTTTAGCTCGGCTTTGATATCCTCAAATTCACTCTCGTACTCCCATATCTCGGGGTATGTGCCCGCCTTGCCAAAGCCTGCGAAATTTACGTTTGCTAAAAGCGCGCCGATGTCGGTGCTTTGCATCGCTTTGGCTACGGCTTTTACGTCGTCTGCATCCACGTAAGATACCGCCTCGCTCCCCTCCTCGCCCGCCATGCCGCGTCCAAATATCGCCCAGCTAAGCGGATTTGGCGTCGCGAAAATCTCGCCCGCGCTCATCGCTTCAAACATATTTTTGCCAGTTAGCGTTTTATGCATCGCGTCCCACATTTTATCTAGGTCGTATTCGCCCAGCGCCTCGCCGTCGTCGCCGTTTTTGATCGCCTCGATAACATCTTGCGCATAGGCGTAGTAATGCGCGCTCATTCCCATTTTCGCTCCTTAAGTTAAAATAATCGATTATACCCGACGAAAGCTAAAATTTACGCTTGCAAATCGCCGTTTTTAGCCAGGTTTCCGCCGCCTAGCGCGGTAAATTTAAACGCGAATTTAAGATAAATTCGTCGCAACGAAAGCCGCCGAAAAAGGAAATTTATGAAAGAGAGGGCAAACCGCAAATTTAGCAAATCCGCCGTAATAAAAATAGAAACAAAGCGCAAGTATCGCGAGATGATTTTTTACTTCGCCCTGCTCGTAACGCCAAAGCGAAGAGAGTTGCGACGTAAAATTTTGGCGCAGATAGAACACATAGTTTATCGGGCCAAAATTTTACTAGCTCTCTCAAAACCAGCAAAGCGACGCCGCAGGCGGGATTTCTATAAAAGCGCTCGCGAGACGCCGCGCGCTTAGTGAGTTAGGAAAAACTCCTGAATCTTGGCTTTATCCGTAGTCTGCGTAAGCGCAAGCATCAAAAGCACTCTGGCTTTTTGCGCGTTTAGGTTGTCGCTTGTTAAAAAGCCGTATTTGCCGTCGTCTACTTCGCCGTTCATAGTCGTCTCGCCGCTGCTTACGCGCGAGCCTCGCACGACCGTTACGCCGCTTTTAGCCGCTTCGCCTAACGCCTCTAGCGCGCTTGGGAATGGATTGCCGTTACCCATGCCCGCGTTTACGATACCTTTGGCTCCGTTTTTGACGGCTAAATTTATAAAATCCGGGTTGTCGTTTGAGTGGCTATAGATGATATCTACTCTTGGCAGCTCTTTGATCTTTGCGATATCAAATGCCGAATTTAGCGTATGTTTGCGCATCGGATTCATATAAAATTTAACGTTGCCGTAATACGCCGTGCCGATCTTGCCGCTGTTTGGCGATTTAAAGGTATCTACCGCCGTCGTATCGCTTTTAGTTACTTCGCGCGCCGCGTGGATCTCGTCGTTCATCACGACTACTACGCCCTTGCCTACGGCTTCTTGGCTTACCGCGACGCTTACGGCGTTATAGATATTTAGCGGGCCGTCCGCGCTTAGCGAGCCGCTGTTTCTCATCGCGCCCGTAAACACGATCGGCTTGTCGCTTTTGACGACTAAATTTAAAAAATACGCCGTCTCCTCCATCGTGTCCGTTCCGTGCGTGATGACGACGCCGTCGGCCTCGCCGCTAGTTAGCAGCTCGTTTACTCTGTTTGCCAGTTTAAACCAAACTTCGTTGTTCATCTCCTGCGAGCCGATGTTTGAGATTTGCTCGCTTTTGACGGTAGCTATCTTGTTGATATCAGGTACCGCGGCAATCAGTTTATCGACCGTAACGGTTCCTGAAGTATAGCTCGCATCAAGCGATCCTGAGCCGCTTCCCGCTACCGTGCCGCCCACTGCTAGTATAGTAACTCTTTTCATAAAACCTCCGTTTAAGCCGTAAGCCTGATTAGCGCCATATAAATGCCCGTCGAAGCCGCGATGCTGAGCAGGGTATTTTTAAATTTTAGATGAATCAAAACCGCGCTAAAAACGGCTAGCGCTTCGTTTAGTCCGTACGGATAAACGTCAAATTTAACGTCTCTTAGTCCGTAGCACACCAAGATAACCATTATCATCAGCCCCATGTGTCGCTCCACGGCGCTAAGCCACGGGCTAGGCTTATAGTTTTTGATGACGTAAAACGGCGCGGCGCGCGTCAAAAAGGTCGCAAACGCGCTTAGCAAAACGGCGGCGAATATCGCCCACTCGCTAGAATTTACGCTTATCAAAGCTTATCCTTAAAAACTAAAATAAAAATAAAGCAAAGAGCCATCGAGCCTACCAGCATCGCTTTGGCAGGCATGAGCGCTACGCCGGCGACTCCAAACAGGCACGCCGCGCCTAGCACCTTATAGTTTTTATCGTTTTTAAACATCTCCATCACGATAACGATAAAAAGCGCCGTGAGGCTAAACTCAAGCCCGCTCGTATCGACCTTTATCAGCCCGCCGGCCAAGCATCCGACCGCCGTTCCGGCCGCCCAGTAGAACCACGAGAGCAAATTTAAACGCGTAAAAACATAGCTGCGCTCCGCCGCGTCCGTGATTTTAAGCGCCTTAAATATCGCAAAAGTTTCGTCCGTGAGAGTCGCGATATTTAAAAGGCGGTATTTTAGGTCTTTGTACTCTTTTAAAAGCGCCAGCCCGTAAAAAGTATGGCGCAAATTTACGAGGTAACTCACGATAAAAACCTCAACTAGCCCCGTGCCGACGCTAAAAAGCGAGAGCATCATAAACTGCGCTGCGCCGCCGTATGCCAGCGTGCTAAGCGCTATGGCAATAAATGCGCTAACGCCCATGCTTTTAGCCAGTATCCCAAAGGCGACGCCGAGGGGAAAATAGCCCATAAAAATAGGAATAGATAGTTTAAAAACGTAGTTAAATGTCAAAATTTTGCCTTAATAAAAGCGCGATGATAGCTAAAATTTTAAAAAATTCGGATAAAGGCTGGAGTTTTGAGCAAATTTTGAAAGACTGGCTGACGATAAGCAGATTTTTAGCATAATCGCTAAATGATCAAATTTAAGCCGTCCGTGCTTGGTGTTTAGCTTAGATTTAAATGCTTGATTACCATAACCAAAAATCAATGGTTGTAAGCAAGAACCGCTACGAAACGGCTAAATTTGAGATAAATTTTAGCCGTTTCCACCGTAAATTTAAAAAGCCACCCGCTCCGTCAAATTTGTAAAACAAATCTCGGACTAGGCGGCTCAAATTTAGCCTATTTTAGGCTATCTCTTTAGGCTATTTACGATAGAGAGCATATCGTCGCTCGTCGTGATAGCCTTTGAGTTGGCTTCGTATGCGCGCTGACCAGTGATGAGGTCGGTCATCTCTTCGACCAGTTGCACGTTACTCATCTCGACAAATCCCTGTCTGATCGTACCCAGACCGTCAAGACCTGCCGTGCCGACCACGACCTCGCCGCTAGAACCCGTAGGCAGATAGAGGTTGTCGCCCATAGAGTGCAGGCCTGCCGGGTTGATAAAATTTGCTAGCTCGATGCGACCTACCTGCGTCATCTCAGTGTTGCCAGGTTGCAGCACGGAGACGGTGCCGTCGGTGCCGACTGAAACCTGCGTGGCGTCGGCAGGGATAGTCATCTGAGGCTGAAGCACGTAGCCGTCGGAGTTTACGATCGTACCTTCGCTATCTAGCTTAAAGGCGCCGTTTCTAGTATACGCCGTCGTGCCGTCTGGAAGCTGCACCTGGAAAAAGCCGTTACCCGCAATAACCATATCGAGATTGTTGCTCGTTTCTTTAAAATAGCCTTGCGAAAATATCTTCGTTATCGCCGTCGGACGCGCGCCCAGACCCACCTCGATACCCGTCGGGCTTTTCGTCGTGGCGCTAGTTGCCGTACCTGCATACTCCATGACCTGATACATCAGATCGGCAAACTCGGCGCGGTTTTTCTTATAGCCGATAGTGTTTACGTTTGCGATATTGTGCGACGTAACGTCGATCTGGGTTTGTTGGGCGATCATGCCGGTGGCGGCGGAATAAATAGACCTCATCATTTCGTTTTCCTCTTTCTACAGGCGCGTCGCGCTTTGGTTTTATACGTCGTTGTGTTTTCTTTTGACTTCGGTCACATACGCCCAGTATGCTCCCTCATCAAAATAAAACCCGCCTCGTCTAATCCGCAAATCGCTTCCGCTTAGTAACTAGCTTAGCTTTGAGCGCCTTATTTTTATTTGTTTAATTTGCAAAAAATATTCCAAATTTGCAGTTTTAAATTGGACGCTTCTGCATAAAGCCGTTGCCGACTGTTTTATGCCTGATGGACATCTAAATTTTACAAATTCGGCGCGATTTCTCGCATTTATTGGGTATTCAGCAAAAGGCGTTCCAAATTTGCAAATTTTGGAAAATTTGAAAATATTTTGGTTGAAGTGTTTCAAAATAAAATTTTGAAAGAAGATTAGAGTTGAAGCACCTGCGATCGTAAGCAAAAAGCAAATTTAACATAGCCATAATAAGCAAAGTATTTTTAGATGATTTTTAATGTTCTACTTCGCTTAGCTCGTAGCTACAACGTAGAAGTTGCAGTTTTTGCGACTGAGGCTAACCATGAAGGTTGCCGAAGAAGCAAAAACCAAACTCATTAAAAAGCGCTAAAAAGACGCAGCTTATTAGACTTTCGTATTGGCAAGCTTACTTATAGCTTCCTGATTCAGATCATCCATATGGCTCGTCATCACCTTTTGATACATCTCGACGAAGCGCTGCGTCTCGATGAGTCCGACCATCTCGGTTACGGCGTTTACGTTAGATATTTGAGTGTATTTCCATGCGACCGCGTCTATCTCGCCGCCCACGTCTTCAAGCTCCTTTAAATTCGGCAAAACATAGAGATTATCGCCCTCTTTGGTTAGATTTCGTATCTCTTTTGGCTGCGCGATATAAAGCCTAGCCAGCGGCTCCTCGTTTGAGTATAGATTGCCGTTTTTATCTGCGGAAAAACGCTCGCCTTGCGGGATTTGGATGCCTTGAAAATTATTCGTAAAATAATCGCTCGGCAGCACCTTATAACCCTCTTTGGTTACCAAAAATCCGTCCTCGTCGAGATTAAACGAGCCGTTTTTGGTTAGGCGCACGTCGCCCGGTTTTACCTCGACTAGGAAAAACAGATCCTCTCGCTTCATCGCAAAGTCAAGGTCGTTGTTTGAAAATTTAAGCCCGCCCTGGCTAAAATCCACGTATTGCTCCGAAATTTGCGGTACTCTGTCGATAGTTCTGTTTAGAAATTTAGCCGCGTCTTTCGTATGATTTTCTATCGGCAACTCATCGCGGTACTCTTTAAAAATCCTCTCAAAATCCCCGACTACGACGTCGTCGCGTTTAAAGCCGATAGTGTTTATATTAGCAAGGTTGTTTGCGATGACGTCCAGGCGGTTAAACTGCGTCACCATGGCACCGGTTGCTTGGTAGTAGCCGTTGTTCATTTACTTTTCCTTATCTTACGCGTCGTATCTTAAACGCATACTTCGTTAGTTTTTTGCTCAGCTTCGGTTACGTATCATATATACGCGCCCTCGCCTCGCAAAAACCCGCCTCGTCTGCGTCATAAGCTACTTCCGCTTGCTTTATTGAGCGTTAAATAGCAACTTCCGTTCCAACTCAAATTTAATAAAATTTTCAGCAAATTTAGCTTTCGTATTTACGCCGTCTTTATAACTAAATTTAGGACAATGATTTAGATAAGTTGATAGTAATCGTATCAAGTTTAAAGATATTCTTAGCACTTTGTGCTATAATCTGCCAAAAATTTTAAACAAAGGACGAAAAATGAGCGAAAAATTTGAATTTCAAACCGAAGTAAACGAGCTGTTAAATTTGATGATACACTCGCTTTACTCGAACAAAGAGATATTTTTGCGCGAGCTCATCTCAAACGCGAGCGATGCGCTGGATAAGCTAAACTACCTATGCCTCACGGATGATGCTTACAAAAGTCTAAGCTACTCTCCGCGAATAGATATCAAAATAGACAAAGAAAAAAAGACGCTAACTATCAGCGATAACGGCATCGGCATGGATAAAAATGAGCTAATAAACAACCTCGGCACCATCGCTAGAAGCGGTACGAAGGGCTTTTTGGACAAGCTAAGCGGCCAAGCTAAAAAAGATAGCGCACTCATCGGACAGTTTGGCGTCGGGTTTTATTCGGCATTTATGGTTGCGGATAAGATCGAAGTCGTGAGCAAAAAGGCGATTGGCGAGGAAGCCTTCATGTGGAGCTCGGATGCGAAAACCTACGAGATCTCGCCCGCGCAAAAAGATAGCCACGGCACCTCGATCACGCTTTATCTAAAAGATGGCGAGTTTGCCGAGTCCTACCGCATAGAAAACATCGTCAAAAAATACTCCAACCACATCCCGTATCCGATATTTGCGGATAAAGAAGAGTACGTGCCGCCTAAAGAGGACGAAAAAGAGGGCTCGTACGAGACCAAAAACGTGCAGATAAATAAGGCCTCGGCGCTTTGGAAAATGAGTAAAAGCGTGCTAAAAGACGCCGACTACAACGACTTTTATAAGCAAATTTCGCACGACAGCGAAGATCCGCTACTTTACGTGCATACCAAAGCCGAGGGCAAGATCGAATACACTACCCTATTTTTCGTGCCGGCTAGTGAGCCGTTTGATCTATTTCGCGTGGATTATCAAAGCGGCGTGAAGCTCTACGTCAAAAGCGTATTTATCAGCGACGATGCCAAAGAGATGCTGCCGCCTTATCTTAGATTCGTCCGCGGTATAATCGACGTTGAGGACCTACCGCTAAACGTCAGCCGCGAAATCCTGCAAGAAAACAGCATAATGCGCAGCGTCAAAGAGCAAAGCGTCAAGAAAATCCTGGGCGAGCTAGCCAAACTAAAAGAAAAAGATAGAGAAAAATACATTAAATTTTATAAAATATTCGGCAAGGTGATCAAAGAGGGGCTTTACGGATTTAGCAGCGAAAAGGAGCAAATTTTAGACCTTTGCCTCTTTAAATCAAGCAAGCGCGAGGGGCTAGTCAGCCTAAAAGATTACAAAGACGCGATGAAAGAAGGTCAAAAATCGATCTACTACATCAGCGGAAACAACGAAACGATGCTAAGAAATTCGCCGCTTTTGGAGAGCTTTAAGGCTGAAGGCATAGAAGTGCTCATTATGGACGAGGAGATAGACTCTATCGTCATGCCGATGGTCCAAGACTACGACAAAACGCCGATAAAAGCGGTAAATCACACCGATATCGACGCCGAGATCAAGCCCGAAAAAGGCGAGACCGACGAGGGTAAATTCGCCGCGCTGCTAGCTAAGATGAAAGAGATACTAAAAGACGAGGTCAAGGACGTGAAGCTAAGCTCGCGCCTAAGCCAAAGTCCCGCCGTCATAGTTTACGATAAAAACGATCCCGACTACGCTACGCAGATGATGCTAAAGCAGATGGGGCATAGTGCGGGTAAAATTTTGCCGATACTAGAGATAAATCCAAAGCACGAGCTCTTTGAAAAGCTATCTCAAAACGAGGCGATGATCTATGACGCGGCAGAGCTGCTTTTAGATATGGCTAAGCTAAACGAAGGCGTCGCTATCGACGATCCGTCGGCGTTTAGCAAAAAGCTAACTAAAATCTTGCTAAAAGCGATCTAAATTTAAGCCTTTTTTTGGACTTAAATTTTATTTCGGTTCGGCGGCGGAGTTAAATTTGCCGCCGAGTTTTTTCAAAATCTCACTCAAATCCACATAACAAAATCCGCTCGCCCTACCCTTAAATTTAGGGCGTCAAATTTAACCTAAAAGACGCTTGCCATGCTCGCCGAATGCTAAATTTGAAAAGGCTAGTAAGCTACATTTGCGTAATATTTTGTTATAATTTCCGAAAAATTTAAGGTATAAAGTGAACGAGAATAAAGAATATTTCGTAAAAGAAGAAGATTTTATCGTATCAAAAACCGATCTAAAGGGCAGGATAACCTACTGTAATCAGCCGTTTTTAAAGATCGTCGGTGCGGCCCAAGAGCAGCTTTTGCACAAGCCGCATAACATCATCAGGCACCCCGATATGCCGCGTATCGTGTTTAAGCTGCTGTGGGAGCGTATCAAAGCAAAGCAAGAAATCTTTGCGTTCGTTAAAAACAAGAGCTTTGACGGTGGCTTTTACTGGGTATTTGCCAACATTACGGCTTCGCTAGACGCTAGCGGCGAGATCATCGGCTACTACTCCGTTCGCCGCAAACCAAATCCAGAGGGCGTCAAATTTATCGAAGGCGTATACAGACGGTTACTTGAGGCCGAAAAAAGCGGAGGCATGGAGGCTTCGGGCAAGCTGCTGAGGCAAATTTTAGCCAATGCGGATATCGGCTACGACGAGCTAGTGCATAAACTTCAGCGAGGCTTGCTCTAGCGCGGGGGCTATTTTTATGAAATTTACGAGATTTCATAAAGGCATAAAAATCGGTAACGCTAGCTCGCCACGCACGATTTACGTGTAAATTTCTCAAACGTCTTTGCCGTCTCTCGCGACAAAAACAGACATAAGAGGTGTTTTATAAGTCCGTAAAATAAAACACAAGAAAGAACTAAGACTAGGCGTTAAGTTATGCTTTTACCTAATTAGCGCAAATGCGAAATTTTACCGCCCTTACCGTGATTCAAAACACCTTAGCCGCGCTCTACTAGCGCCGATTTCACAGGCTAATATGAGCCTAAACGGCTAATTCTAGGCCGTTTTACCAAACTATGCCCGCGCGCTCAAAAATAGCGCCTAAATAAAGTGTAAATTTACCGTATTTGCAGATAGTAAGATAATGCAAGGGCGCCGCCGCTAGTAAAAACAGGCAAAAACGCAGACTGAGCAAGCGCCGTCTTACCGCCGCTGAGATAAACCGCCGTTAGCCTCGCTATTTTCAGAAATTTGCCGACTTGCAAAAGCAGGTTTTGATAGCGCCCGAGATTACGTTTTGCGTATTTGCTTAAAATTTTCCGCGAGCAAAAATACCGAATCGCGCTTCTAGCTATAAGGATACTTTGGGCGCGCTACAAGCCGTAAATTTAGATTTTACTGCGGATTTTTACCGTATTTGCGAGGTTTTGGGGCTTCTTGCTTGTTCAGTAAGCTCACTTTATTTAGCCCGGATTTCGCCGTTTTGCTAGCCGAGTTTTGATCTGATAAAACAAAGCAGCAAAGCTATGCCGCCGCGCTAATCGGCGCAGTTATTTTTGACGACCGCTAAGCTGCGGATTTAGACCTTTGCCGTATTTGCACCGTTTTGCGCATCAAACCTAAGCATAGCCGCCCTAGACGCTTGGCTTATATTTCAGGCTTTATGTCCCGATTTATTTTATATTTTTTAATATTTCATTTATGATTTCTCGTGCGCCGCCATTTACTATTTGCCCGCCAAGCGCGCTTGAGACGGCATTTATATTCATGCTCTCTATTAGACCTAAGGCCTCGCTGGCATCTATCTCTCCGCCTTTTTGAAAACAAAATTTAGCTAAATTTTGATCCACGAGAAATTTAGCGTTATAAACCTGATGGTTGTTTGCGGCGTACGGATAAGGCACGAATACGCTAGGCAGCGCGTTTGCCGCGAGTTCCCACAGCGTGCTGGCTCCCGCTCGGCTCACGGCGATATCGGCCTCGCGCATCTTTAGCTCGATCTTAGGATCAAAAGCAAAAAGCTCTAGCTCATCGCCGATGAAGCCTAGTTTATCGTATTGGGCGCGCAGACTTTCTAGCGAGTTTTTACCGCATTGATGTATGATTTTTATACCTTTTTGGCGTAGGTTTGGAGCCAAATTTAACGCTAGATTATTTATAGCAGCCGCGCCTTGCGAACCGCCTAGAAATATAATAGTTTTTAAATTTTCCCTAACGCGAGCCGTATCAAAAAACCTTTGCGAGACGGGATAACTAAAAATAGGCTTAAAATAAGAGCTAAAAAAGCCCTTTGCAAACGGTTTTAAAAGCTTATTTAAACTGCCGATCACGGCGTTTTGCTCGTGGATAAAAAGCGGCTTTCGCGAGATGATCGCCTCAAATGCCGCAGGCGCAGCGCTATATCCGCCTACGCTTACCACGGCTTTTACGCCATGTTCTTTAAAAATTTTACGGCATTTAAACGCTAGTTTAAAAATATTTAATAATGCCGAAAATTTACCCAATCCCTTTTTATTTACCACTCCGCCGCTCGGTAAGAAAATTTTCTCGCTAAAGCTCGCGTCTTTTTCAAACCACATCTTATCCTGCCCGCTGCTAGACCCGATAAATATCGTTCTCTCGCCCCGCGCTACGAGCTCCTCGTTTAGGGCTTTTGCGATGGCTAGATGTCCGCCGGTACCGCCGCCGCAGACCACTACGGCGCTACTGCGCGTATTGCCGACGGTTAAATTTAAGTTTTCGTTTTTCATTTTTTGCCTAATAAATTTAAGTAAAATCGGCGCAAAGGCCGTTTAAATTTCGCCCCAAAGTAGCGTAAATTTTACTGCCGCCTAGCAGCGATTTGCCACGGTAAATATACAGCGACGGATTTAGGCGGCGCAGTTTCGGCTAAATTTAAACGCAAATCGCCCGTTTAAACTCGCCTGACCCGCTAGATGCGGCAGGCGTTTACAATCTAAAAACCGGACGGTTGCCCGCTATCCGAGTTTGCTCTTTAAAGCCTAGGTTTTAGATCTTTTGCTAGGACGCCGCGTAAATTTACTAGATTTTCCGAGGTAAAAGCCGCTTTTGCAGCTAAATTTAGCCGCAAACAAACCGTCTAGCCAAAAGCCGAGTCTAGCTAGAAAACCTACCGGCAAAGTGGGCAAATCTCCCGTTTTATCGCCAAGCTAAATTTAGGCTAGGGCCTAGTCTTTAACCTTTTTACTAACCGACAGCACCATACCGATACCGATGCAAAGCGCTAAAATGGAGCTGCCGCCGTAGCTTAGAAACGGTACAGCGATGCCTTTGATCGGCGTGATAGAGGTGATGCCGTAGGAGTTCATCAAAAACGAAAACGAGATGAGAAGCCCCACGCCTAACGTAAAAAGATGATAGACTTTATTTTCGACCTTAGCAGATACGCGAAATATCCTATAAAGCAAAAATACTATCACTCCCGTTATAACAAAAATCCCAAGTACCCCGATCTCCTCGGCGATACCGGCTAGCACGAAGTCGGTGTGAACCTCGCTTAAAAATCCCAGCTTAAACACGCCCGCGCCCAGCCCCTCGCCGAAAAATCCGCCGTGCTTTATCGCGTTTAGCGAGTGCGAAATCTGATACGCTTCGCCCGTATCTTCGACGCGCAATGCCGCAGCCATCCCGTCTGGCAAGATGGATAAGACCATATTTTGTATCGTTCCCCACCATGATTTTATACGAGCTATCCTGTGTTCTGACGTGACGATAGCGATACTAGCCAGCATAACCGCTAGCCCTATACCGATGGCAAATAATCTAAAACTGGTACCGGCAAAAAACATCATCACGGCAAGCGTAAGAGCTAAAACTACGACTTGGCCTAGGTCGTTTTGAAGTATAGCGATGAGGTAAACGGCCACCAAAAATAAAAAAAGATAGGGCAAGATAAGCCCGAATTCTTCCTTTAGGCTCTTTTTCGTGCCGTCAATCTTTCGCGTAAAACTCCACGCTAGAAAATAAACAAAGCCGATCTTAAAAAACTCCACCGGCGCTAGAGAAAATCCCGGCAAGCGTATCCAGCGCTTAGCGCCGCCGGCATCGGTAACTAGCGAGCTAGGCAGGGCATGCATCGCGCCCATAGCTATAGCGCAAAAACCAAAAAGGCAAAATCCTATCCAAACCAAAGATTTATCGGGATCTAGACGCGAAATGCCCCACATCAAAAATATCCCTATGACGCCGACTGCTAGCTGCCTAACGAAAAAATGATAAGGCTCGTAGTTAAAGTAAAGCACCGTAAAAACCGGCAAGGAGAGCGAAAACACCGCGCTAATCGCTATCAGCGCGACGCAGGAAAAAAATATGCACTTATCTACTTGCACCGCCGTCCTTTTCGTAAAATTTAAGCGGTGATTTTACTTAATCGCCGCTTACAAATAAGTTAATTCATAAGCTCAAATTTAGCCGTCGCCGCTTTCGTCCTATTTTATTTTTATATTTAAATTTTAGTCGCATTTGCCGCTAAAAGATAAATGTAAATTTATATAAGTTTTAAAATTATATCGTTTATAAACGCGTATTAAGCAAATAAAATATAATATTCCGAATATAGAAATATAAAATAGAATATTTTTATAAAATTTTAATAAGGAGTATAAATGAAAGGTAAAATTTCCCTTGCCGCGTGCGCCGTATTAGCGGTATTTTCCGCGCAGGCAAGCGCCGCCGAGGCTAGCACGCCATCGGCCGCTAAAAGCGCAAATCAAGCAAATAGCGTTCAAAACGTCGAGCTTGGCGGCGTCGAGATAAACAGCGTCGGCGATAATATCAGCGAGAGCGGCATCAGCGAAGGATTTTTAACCAAAAACGTCCAGCAAGGCATGCTAGCGGGTAAAAAGGTCATAAATTTACCCTACCAAATCAACACCGTAAGCAAGGAGATAATGAACCACCAAGGCGTAACGGGCTACGAAGAGGCGGTTAAATTTTTCCCGTCCGCGCAAATTCAGATGCGAGGCGGCGCGACGGTCGGACGCCCGCAGACGCGCGGATTTGAGGGCAGCGTCGTGGGCAATAGCTTCTGGGACGGCTTTTATACTATCTCGACGACTGCGATACCTATGGCGATGTTTGAGAGTTTCCAGGTGCAAAACGGCATCGCGGGCTCGCTTTACGGAGCGCAAAACCCGGTCGGCATTTTTAGCTACACCAGAAAGCGCCCGACCGAAAATCAGCAAACCGTTTGGGCGGACTACACTAGCCGCGCAAATTTCGGCCTAGGCTTTGATAGCTCTATGAAATTTGATAAATTCGGCTACCGAGCCGTATTTTACGGTAGCGACGGCGCGAAGCAGGTAAAAGACAGTAATCATCAGCGCCGCCTAGCTAGCGTAGTTTTGGAGTTTTATCCGACCGACGTGCTTACATTCGAGACGGCGGCTAGCTATTACGAGCACAACACCGCGGGCTTTGCGGGGCAATTAGCCCTTGGCGTAACAAACGGCAAGCTATCAAACGGACTTTACGTACCAAAGGCCGTGGATAGTAAGGCTAAGGGCTTGGGGCAGAGTTTTGGCGGCATGACTCTAAAAACCACGACGGCAAGCGCGAAATTTAAATACGCGCCGCTTGAGCATTGGTATTTTGAAGGCGGTATGCAGTTTCAGCGCGCCGATCGCCACATTCATAGCGTGGTAAACTACCTCATACCGCGCGGTAGAACATTTCAGGGCGTGACCTATCAAAGAGACGGCGACTACGTTACGCGCCATAGTGGCGGAGCGACCGCGGCGTATAGATTTGATCTGCCTAGCGGCTATCTAAAAGCGGTCACCGACTTTGATACTTGGGGGCTAAATCACGATTTTAGCGTGCAGGCAAACGGCTACCGATACGTGCAGTATCGCTATAAAAACGTCTCTACGCAGCCATGGATAGGCGGCGGAAATTTATATAGCCCGCGCGTTTATTCAGGCTCAAACGCAAAGCGCGGCTCTGATCTATACAAGCTAAGCACGACTGATATGTTTAACGTCTCCGTGCTAGACGACATCACGATAAACGATCAATTTAGCCTCATGCTAAGCCTATCAAACGCATGGATAAAAGAGCGCGGCCGTCCGGTAGCAAGCGGTACTCCGCCCACTCTAAGGCCGATAACAACGAGATACAACGAGAGCGGGCTTAGCTGGGCGGGCAGCCTAGTTTATCATCCGGCGCAAGACGTAAGCTTATACTTTACTTACGCCGATAGCTTACAACAAGGCGGCAGCGGCACGAACGCCGACGGTTCGGCCGTAGTTTTAAAGCCTTACCGTTCTAAACAATACGAAATCGGCGCCAAAGCCCGCGTGGGCGAAACCGATATGAGTGCGGCGCTGTTTAAAATTTCGCGTCCGATCGCCTATCAGGCTAACGGGGTTTATGGCGTCCAAGGCGATCAAGTAAATCACGGCCTAGAACTCATGGCCGGCGGCAAGCTAACTAGCGATCTAAGCGTGCTAGGCGGCGTAACGCTGATAGACGCCAAATTTAAAAATCCGCGCCTAAAAGAAGCCGAGGGCAAATACGTAAACGGCGTGCCCAAAGTTAATGCCAATATGCTATTTGACTACGCGGTGCCCGGCACCCAAAAGCTCGCGTTTAGCGCAAATTTCCACTACACGAGCAAGATGTACGTAGACGATCTAAACACCGCCGCGATTCCTAGCTTTTTTACGACCGATCTTGGCGTGCGATACACGAGCCGCGCGATGCTAGGCAAGCAAACGACGCTACGGTTTAACGTAAATAACGTATTTAACAAAAAATACTGGGCGGGGATGTATCCTGCAAGCGCGGACGGAGCGGGCGGCGTAGGAGCTAGCGGAGTGCTCGGGTCGGCAAACGGACTGACGCTGGGAGAGAGTAGGACGTTTATGCTTTCGGCGGAAGTCAAATTTTAGTTGATTTGCAAATTTAGCGGCTTGTCTTTTTGGTTTATACTTCGCTTTGCTTCCCTTGTGGTCGCAACTGCAAGCAGAGGCTTTTAAATTCGGCTCGGTCACTACCGACAAGGTAGCTCCCGTCGCCAAATTTAAAATCGCCTCGTCTAAACGCAAAAATACTTCGCCTTGATTTTCTATGCTCAAATTTGGAGTCAAATTTGCAAATTTCGGCTTCAAATTTTAGCGCTAGCAAAATGAGGCGCTTTTGGTTTTATGCTTTAAAACGATTAAATTTTATAAAGGAAAAAAATGAAAAAAATATTTACCCTTCTAGCGGCTTTGTTGTCCGCTTTCACCCTTAACGCCGCCGAATTTAAAGACGTAACCGACGCATCCGGCGACGTCGTAAAAATTCCCGTAAAAGTAGAAAAAATCGCTACGCTTTGGTATGCGAATAATCAAATCATATTAATGCTAGGCGGCGCGGACAAGATAGTGGCAACCACCGATCTAATCAAAAACAACAAATGGTTTGCGCATATTTATCCTAGGATTTCAAGCATCCCAAACGGCGTAAACGGCAAAGACTTACAGGTAGAAGAGCTAATCAAACTAAGTCCCGACGTCGTCATAGCCGCCGATAAAAAGAACAAAGAAGAGCTAACCAAAAACGGCTTTACCGTGCTTTATCCGTCATTTACCAATCATGCGGATATGAAAAGAAGCGTATCTATAATGGCTGAGGTCATAGGCGGCAACGCGCCGAAGATCGCTCAAAAATTTAACGAATATTTTGACGGCAACCTTAAAAAAGTGCTAAGTAAAACGGATAAGATCGCTGCGCCAGATAGACCAAAAGTGCTTCACATAGCAGACGGCAAGAATTTATTTAAGGTTGACGGCGCAAATACGATCATAGACGAGTGGATAAGGGTTGCAGGCGGCCAAAACGCGGTTCAAAAAGCCGGAAACATGCTAGAAATAAATGCCGAAGAGATACCTAACGCAGATCCCGACGTCATCATCGTAGGCAGAGCCAAAGCTCCCGAAATTTTACAAAAGATATACGAAAATCCTATCTACGCAGGCACCAAAGCCGTCAAAAATAAAAGAGTTTACGTAAATCCTACCGGCGTTTTTAGCTGGGATAGATACGGCGCCGAGGGAGCATTGCAAATTTTATGGGCGGCTAAGACCTTGCATCCCGAGCTTTTTAGGGATTTAGATTTGCGTGCGGAGACGAAGAAATTTTATAAAGAGTTTTTGCATTACGATTTAAGCGACGATGAATTTAACTATATTTTAAACGGTTTAGATCCAAACGGAAAATAAAACTGGCTAAACCAAACTCAGAGGGGGGGCGAGCGCATAAATGCTTTTGCCCCGAATTTACTCGCAAAAATCCGTTTTAATTTTTTTATTTATTCTAAAATTTAGCGCTTGCTGCGATTTTAGACCGCTAAACTATAAACGTAAATTTATCTAAGTTAGAAAAATATATCGTACATAATTGCCTATTAAGCTAATTATTTGTAATATTCTACGATTTAAATATAAAAATAAATATTTTAACACTTTACAAAGGAGCATAAATGAAAGTTAAAATTTCGGTCGCCGCGTGTGCGGTTTTAGCGTTATTTGCAGCACAAGCAAACGCGGCCGAGACCGTCAAGCTAGAAGGCGTCGAGGTAAATAGCGTCGGCGATAACATCAGCGAGAGCGGCATCAGCGAAGGCATACTAAACAAAGGCGTCGCCAGCGGTCCGCTAGCGGGCAAAAAGGTGCTTGATATGCCTTATCAGGTAAATACGATGTCGATTGAGGCGATGAACCACCAAGGCGTGGCCGGTTTTGAGGACGCGGTAAAATACTTCCCTTCGGCGCAAATTCAAGCAAGAGGCGGCGTCGAGGTCGGTCGTCCGCAAACTCGCGGCTTTCAGGGCTCAGTCGTCGGTAACGTACTTTGGGACGGCTTTTACTCGGTCTCTACTACGGCCATACCTATGTATATGTTTGAGGGGCTTCAGATACAAAACGGTCTTGCAGGCTCGCTTTACGGCGGACAAGATCCGGCGGGTATCTTTAACTACACCAGAAAACGCCCGGTGCCGTTTTCAAACACGTTTTGGGCTGATTATACGAGTAGGTCGAATTTCGGCGTAGGCTGGGATACTTCGGATAAATTCCAATACGTCGGCTACCGCGGCGTATTTTATAAATCAGGCGGCGCCAGACAAGCTAAAAATAGCGACTACGGAAGAAATTTAGCTAGCCTAGGGCTTGATTTTTATCTAACCGAAAATTTTACCATCGAGACGAATTTTAGCTACTACAAACACAAAATGCTTGGAATGCCCGGCGGCTTTTCGGTGCCGGGTAGAAACGGTGTTTTAAACTTTGCTATACCGGACGCTACAAAAACTACGAAAGCGGGCCTAGAGCAAGAGTGGGCCGGAAGCGACCTAAAAACTACGACCGCTAGCGTTAAATTTAAATACGCTCCGACAGAGCGTTGGTATTTTGAGGGCGGCTATCAGTGGCAAAAAGCCATCCGCGATATGTACGGCACGAGCAAAACTTTTACGAATCAAAACGGAGATTTTAGCGTAGCGGCTAGCGGAGGAAACGGTGCGGCAAGCAGGTTTGATGTACAAAGCTGGTTTGCTAAAGCTACGACCGAGTTTGAGACGTTTGGCGTAGAGCATAACTTCGGCGTGCAGGCAAACGGCTATATATGGACGATATACGGCGCTAGAACCGCAGGCGGAAGAGCAAATTTGGGTAACTCGAATTTATATAATCCAAAAACTTTTTCAAATCCGGGCGTAGCAAAAGGCGGCGGGGCTTATAAAAGTAGCCAAAGCACTATGAAAAACCTAACTATCGCCGACGATATAAAGCTAAACGACTACTTTAGTGTCATTTTAAGCGCGGCTAGAAGCAACTTTGAGAACAAAAACAAGCAAACGGGCGTAAAAACGTACGACGAGAGTGGCACTAGCTATGCGGCGAGCTTTATTTACCGCCCGGTAGAAAACGTAAGCCTATACTTCACATATGCAGACAGCTTGCAAGCAGGCTCAAGCTACACCTACGAAAGAACCAATCCAAGATACGGCGAAACGGTCGTTTTAAAGCCGTTTAGAAGCAAGCAATACGAGATCGGCGCAAAAGCCAGAATAGAGGATATCGACCTATCTACGGCGCTTTTTGAGATAAAACGCCCGATAGCCTATCTAGGCGACAACAACGAGTATAGCATCCAAGGCGAGCAGGTAAATAGAGGCCTAGAATTTACCGCGGGAGGCAAGATAACAAACGATCTTAGCGTAATGGGCGGCGTCGCGCTAATACAGCCGAAGCTAAAAAAGGCAAAACAAGCCTACGCGCAGGGCAAGATCGTGGTGGGCGAACCCAAAGTTCAGTCAAATTTACTCTTTGACTACGTCGTGCCAAATACAAACAAGCTAGCCCTAAGCGCAAATTTACACTACACGGGCAAACGCTACGCCGATCAGCGCAACGTAAATGCCGTACCTGCGTACTTTACCACCGATCTTGGCATCCGCTACGTGACCAAAGAGTGGCTAGGCAAGCAAACTACGCTAAGATTTAACGTAAATAACGTATTTGATAAAAGATACTGGGTCGGAATGTTCCCGTCAAATATCGACGGAACTAGTAACGGTACGGGCGCTAGCTTATTTTTGGGACAGAGCAGAACGTTTATGCTATCAGCCGAAGTTAAATTTTAAGTCTTAAAAGCCGAATTTATTTCGGCTTTAGCTGTTTAAATTTGCTCTTTTTTAGAGCAAATTTAAGTAACTAAGGGAGAAAAAATGCAAGGACTGGTTAATTATCAAGCCATTTTTGAAAGAGCTTTTGCCTCTACTTTACAAAAAGTAAAAGGCGGCCAAAAAAGCGGCGTGGATTGGGATACGGTGGCAAATATGTATAACGAGATGACTAGCATGGAGGCCGGCTCAACGCTAAATTTACTCTCGCTTTTGCCGCTTAACAAAGAAGATAGCGTACTTGACGTGGGCTGCGGTCCGGCAAGGCTTAGCGTGCCGCTGGCAAAAAAGGTAAAAAGCGTAAGCGCGCTCGATCCTTTCGCAAAAATGCTTGAGCACGCTAAGCAAAACGCAAAACAAGCCGGCGTAGATAATATAAATTTTATCCAAAAAAGCTGGAGCGACGAAGAGGCGGTAAAAGATCTGCCAAAACACGATATCGTGATCGCGTCTCGTTCGCTCGGGCTTTTTGATATAAAAAAGCTTTGTAAATTCGCTAAAAAATACGTAGTCATGACCTCGTTTTTAATGGATCATCCAAGCCTAAAAACGTTCTGGCAAGACTTTTTAGAAGATATAAAAGAAAACGAAGACGAACACGGTTTAAACGATAGAAATTTTAGCTACAACCTTATCTTTAACATCGTCTACGATATGGGCGCAAACCCGAATCTAAGGATAGTAGATACCGTCTATGAAAAGGATTTTGCTAGCCTTGAAGAGGCGTTTTCTTATTTTAGATTCGTCGGCGAGATAGCGCCCCAAAAAGAAGAAATTTACAAACGAAACGTAGAGAAGTATCTTACTAAAACAAATGACGGATATAAATTTAAAAGAGCGACGAAGAGCTATCTCATCTGGTGGGACGTGCGGGAGATAAAGGATAAATTTGAATAACAAAAAGACGGTACCGTTTTTAATCCTAATGCTTTTGCTAGCGATGTTTTTGGCTATTGGAGCCGGGCGTTACGAGATTAGTTACGCTCAAATTTTCGATTATCTAAAAGCCGCTATTTTAGGCGAGCGCACTAGCGACGAGCAAATTTACGCCGTGATAACGCATATCAGGCTTCCTCGCATCGCCTTTGCGGTGCTTGTAGGAGCCGCTCTCTCCGCATCCGGCACGGTCTATCAGGGGCTTTTTAAAAATCCCCTAGTCTCCCCCGATATCCTAGGCGTATCTAGCGGCGCGGCAGTCGGAGCTAGCATAGCTATCATCCTTTCATTGCCGGTATTTTACGTCTCGCTAACGGCTTTTGGCTTTGGACTAGCCGCCGTCTTTGCGGTAGTCTTTTTAAGCCAGCTCATAGCCAGAGGCAAGCTAAACGTCATCATAATGGTGCTTTCGGGCGTCGTTATATCCTCGCTTTTTGGAGCTTTTAGCTCGCTTTTAAAATTTCTAGCAGATAGCCAAAACAAACTGCCTGAGATCACGTTTTGGCTGATGGGCAGTCTAGCTCGCACGGGAGGATATCAAAACGTCCTTTATATGCTAGGCGTAACGGCATTTTGCTCGGTGCCTCTGTTTTTGCTTAGATTTAGGCTAAATATCTTAGCCTTTGGCGAAGAAGAAGCTAAAGCCATGGGCGTAAACGTCAAATTTTATAGCTTCGTTATCATCTGCGCTTCTACCTTGCTGACGGCTTCTAGCGTGGCTTTTTGCGGTATAGTGGGCTGGGTCGGACTCATCGTGCCGCACATCGCCCGCTCTATCGTCGGAGCGAATTTTAACGTCTTGCTGCCCGTTTCTATGCTATTAGGCGCGCTATTTTTGCTGATAGTCGATACTATCGCAAGGTGCGCGATGGCTAGCGAGATACCTCTTGGCATCATCACCTCGCTCATAGGCGCACCCGTTTTTATCTACCTACTTTATCAGAGTAAAAAGGGCTGGCTGTGAAATTTAAGATAAAAAATTTAAGCTGCGGATACGGCAAAAAGCTAGTCGTGAAAGAATTTAGCGCCGAGTTAGAAGACGGAGAAATTTTATGCTTGCTCGGACCAAACGGCGTAGGCAAGACGACGGTTTTTAAGACGATTTTGGGATTTTTAAAGCCATTTGGCGGAGAAATTTTAGCAGACGGGCGAGATTTTTTCGCTTTAAGCGATAAAGAGCGAGCAAAGATCGTTAGCTACGTGCCTCAGGCTCACACCCCACCCTTTGCTTTTAAGGTTTTAGACGTAGTTTTGATGGGGCGCTCGCCATATATCGGAGCTTTTGAAAACCCAAGTGCAAAGGACGTAAATATCGCCATGCAAAAGCTTGATATGCTAGGAATGAGCGAATTTGCGGATAAAATTTACACCGATATTAGCGGCGGCGAGAGGCAAATGGTCTTAATAGCAAGGGCTTTAGCGCAAGAAGCAAACGCCGTGATGCTTGACGAGCCCGCTTCAAATTTGGACTTTGGAAACCAAGTAAAAATCCTAAAAGCCGTAAAAGAGCTAGCGGCAAACGGGCATAAAATCATCATGACCTCGCACTTTGCCGAGCATGCTTTTTATATAGACGCCAAGGTCGCGCTTTTAAAAAGAGATCAAAACATCATCTACGGCAGCGCTAGCGAAGCGATAACGGATGAAAATTTAAAACTTGCTTACGGCGCCGATATAAGAGTAGTAAAAAACGAGATCGAGGGCAGGAGCGTTTATTCCTGCGTTCCGATCATTTAAGGAGAAAAAATGAGAAAAATTTTGACGGTTTTGATACTTGCGGCTTGCCTTTTACAAGCGCGTATCATAGTAGACGACGGTGGCAAAGAGGTGCAAATACCAGATAACGTAGAGCGCGTAACGCCGATGATAGGGGCATTTACGCAGATGAGTGCGATGCTAACTGGCGAAGATAAAATCATCTCGGGCGCGGCTAGGCTGCCTGAAATGATGAGTAAAATTTTCCCTAAAATAAAAACGATGAATAACGTAAGCGGCTCGCTAACAAGCAGTGCCGAAAGCATCATCGCCTCAAATACGCAGGTGGTTTTTGGGCCCGTCGGTATGATATTTGACGAAAATCAAAGAGCGCAGCTAGAAGCCGCCGGCATTGCGGTCGTAAATATAAATAAATTTAGCAACGCTAGCGAGATAAAAGGCGCTGTTAGCAAAATAGCTGAGATTTTAGGCGGCGATGCGGTAAAAAAGGCGGAGGAATTTAACGAGTATTTTGACGAAAATATAAAATACGTAAGCGAAAAAGTTCAAAATATCAAGGATAAAAAGCGGGTTTTGGCGCTAAATTTTAACTCGGGAAATTTTAGCACGATCAGCGGCAAAGATATCGGCGCAGAGTACATAAAAATCGCCGGCGGCATAAATTTAAGTTCCCAAGATAACGAGACGGACTTTAAGATTTCAAAGACGATAAACGAGGAGCAAGTTATTATCTTTAACCCAGACGTCATCATTACGAATTCTCGCGAAGGCAAGGAAAAAATCCTAAATAATCCCGCATTTAAACAGCTAAAAGCGGTCAAAGAGGACGCCGTCTTCGTCGTGCCTAGCGGAGTTTATCTGTGGTCGGCTAGAAGCGCCGAGGGCGCCTTGCAACCGCTTTGGCTAGCCAAGACCTTTTATCCGCAAATTTTCGCAGATGTAAATTTGGAAGAAGAGGTAAAGAAATTTTATCTTAAATTTTATCGCTACGAACTAAGCGATGAGGAAGTAAAACAAATACTAAATCCAAGATAAAACCGCTAAATTTTCGCCTCGCTTCGCAAACGCGGGGCGAATAAATTTAGCCCACGCCGCTTTTGCGTTTTTATAAATTTAAGCCCGTTTGGGTATAATCTGCCCTTTTAAACGCGAGGAAAATATGCCCCTTTCAAAACTAAATCAAGAACAATACGCCGCCGCGACCGCTCCTGCCGGGCACAATCTAGTCATAGCAAGTGCGGGCACCGGTAAAACCAGCACCATCGTCGCGCGCATCGCTCATCTGCTAAATTTAGGCGTAAAGCCCGAAAAAATCCTGCTGCTAACCTTTACCAACAAGGCCGCGGCCGAGATGATCGAGCGATTAAACCGTCATTTTGATAAAAAAATCACCTCGCGCATCACCGCGGGCACCTTTCACTCGGTTTCTTATTCGCTGCTTAAATTTCTAGAAAAACCCGTCACGCTAAAGCAACCAAGCGAGCTAAAAACGCTGCTAAAATCGCTCGTCGAGAGACGTAAATTTAACCACCTAAGCGACGTTAAGCCTTATGGGGGCGCCTATCTTTACGACGCGTATTCGCTGTATCAAAATTTAGCCTTAAAGCAAACGTTTGGCGAATGGCTAAAAGAGCGAAGCGACGAGCAAGGCGTATATGCCGAGATTTACGAGGACGTTTTACGCGAATTTGAGGAGGAAAAGAGCAAATTCGGCTACGCGGATTTTAACGACTTGCTTATCAAAATGCGCAACGAACTGAGAAAAGGCGCGCCGCTAAAATTTGAGGAAATTTTAGTCGATGAGTATCAGGACACAAACTCCCTGCAAGGCTCGCTAATCAGCGCTTTTGAGACGAAAAGCCTTTTTTGCGTCGGGGATTTTGATCAGAGCATTTACGCCTTTAACGGCGCAAACATCGAGATCATCGGCTCGTTCAAGGACCGCTTCGCAGACGCTAAAATTTACGCGCTAAACATCAACTATCGCAGCAGCTCCGCCATCCTAGCCCTTGCCAACAAAGTGATCGCAAACAACCCGCGTCTTTACGAAAAAAAGCTAGTCGTCGGCCGAGAGGGTAAATTTACCTCGCCAAAGCTGCTGGTTTATAGCGAGCTTTTCGACCAGTACGCAAACATAGCGCAGATCATCGCCGTTTCAAAATACAAAAAAGAAAACATCGCCATTATCTTTCGCAACAACTCAAGCGCCGACGGCCTAGAAGTCGCGCTGCGAGAGCTAGGTATCGGCTCCAAGCGCAAGGGCGGCGTGAGCTTTTTTGAGAGCCGCGAGGTACGCGCTGCAATGGACCTACTAGGCATCCTCATAAATCCAAAAGACATCATGGCCTTTATCCACGTGTGCGAATACGCAAAAGGCGTGGGCGCGGCGCTTAGCAAGGAGATTTTTGAAGTTCTAAGTAAGGTCGGACACGGCGACGTAGTGCGAGGATTTTTGCAGCCTGATGAAAGCGTTGAGGCATTTGCTAAAAAGACCAAAAACTACCAACTAGGGCTTTTTGACGAGCTTGACGAGGTCGGAGAGAAGTCGCGCTTTGCTAAATTTAACTTTTGCGAGGATTTTTTCGCGCACCCGATTTTAAAAATGCAAAAACTAAGCGAGAGCGGCGGGCAGTTTTTGTATGAAATTTACAACTTTTTAAGTGCCGCCAAACGCCACTCGCGCCCGACCTCGCTGATAGAGGATCTAAAAAATAGCAAAATTTACGCCCTCATCGCCGATAGTCTTGCCACCAAGCGCGCCACGCAAAAAAACGGCAGTATAAACGAAACGCTAAAAAAAGAGGCTCTGGAGCGCATCGCGGGCAAGCTAGAGGTGCTGGGCGAACTAGCCAAAAACTACTCGGAGGCGGAGAAATTTTATAACTTTATCACACTGGGCAGCAGCGAAATGAGCAGCGGCGAAGGGGTAAATCTGCTAAGCGTGCACGCCTCAAAGGGGCTTGAGTTTGATCTCGTTTTCGTAGTAGATCTCGCGCAAAATCGCTTCCCGAACCTCAAACTAATGAGTATGGGCGGCTCGCTCGAGGAGGAGCGACGGCTCTTTTACGTAGCAGTCACGAGAGCGCGCGACGAGCTGATTTTAAGCTACGCCAAATACGACAAAATCAAAAAGATAAACTACCAGCCCAGCCAGTTTTTGATAGAGGCGGGGATGGCTAGCGAGGGGATTTAGACCCGTTTTGTTGCGGGTTTTTGCTTAAATTTAAGTCCAAAAAGCCCTAAAATACGAGTATTTTGATAAATTTAATAAATTTAGTAGTATAATTTTTAATCTTAAATCAAGGAAAATAAATGAAAATAAATTTTATAGATTTGCAAGGACAATACCGAAAATACAAAAACGAAATCGACGAGCAAATCGCGCAGACGCTAGATGCTAGCGCGTATATCGGCGGACAAAAGGTCGCGCTGCTAGAGGAAAATTTAGCTCGCTTTAGCGGCGCAAAGCACGCCATAGCCTGCAGCAACGGCTCTAGCGCGATATTTGTCTCGCTTCTAGCTCTTGGTATCGGGCGCGGCGACGAGGTCATCACGTCTCCTTTTACCTTTTTTGCGACCGCCGAGATGATAGCTTTAACGGGAGCTAAGCCCGTGTTCGTCGATATCGACGAAAAAACCTACAACATCGACCCAAGCCTAATCCAAGCCGCAATCACGCCAAAAACCAAAGCCATAATGCCGGTCTCGCTTTTTGGCCAAATAGCCGATATGAAACGCATCAACCAAATCGCCGCAAAACACGGCCTAACCGTCATCGAGGACGCAGCGCAAAGCTTTGGCGCAAAGCAAGATGGCGCAAGGTCGTGCAGCCTCTCAAAGCTAGCCACGACTTCGTTTTTCCCCGCTAAACCGCTTGGCTGCTACGGCGACGGCGGAGCGATATTTACGAGCGACGACGAGCTAGCGCAAAAGATAAAAATTTTACTAAATCACGGCTCAAAAGAGCGGTATTTTCATAGCGCTATCGGCATAAACGGCAGGCTAGACGCCATCCAAGCGGGCGTTTTAAACGTGAAGCTAAAATACTTTGAAGACGAAATCGCGCGCCGTCAAGAGGTCGCCGCACGCTACGACCAAAACCTAAAAAACGTCGTAACGCCCTTTGTAGAGAGCGGAAATACGAGCGTCTGGGCTCAGTACTGCATCCGCGTAAAAGATAGAGCTAGGATACTAGAAATCTGCGCGCAAAAAGGCGTGCCGACGGGAGTTTATTATCCGCTGCCGTTACATCTGCAAGAGGTCTTTAAGGATCTTGGCTATAAAAAAGGCGATTTCGCCGTTAGCGAGCGCGTGAGCGAGGATATCATGGCGCTGCCGATGTCGGCGTTTTTGAGCGAGCAAGAGCAAGACTATGTGATAGAGGTTATAAATAATGCTTAAATTTGCCGTTATCGGCCTTGGCGTAATGGGTAAAAACCACACCCGAGCTTTGCAAAACGTAGCGGACGCAAAACTAGTCGCCGCGTGCGATCCATTTGCCGGCGGAGATTTTTGCTGCAAGCATTACGGCGACTTAGATAAGATGCTAGAAAGCGAGGATTTGGACGCCGCCGTCATCGCAACGCCCACTTTCGCACACAAAGACGCCGCGATAAAATGCGCGCAAAAAGGCGTAAATTTACTCATAGAAAAGCCCTTGGCCTCTAGCGTCCCGCAAGCGCGCGAGATAGCAGACGCGGCCAAAAAGCTGGGTATAAAAGCGGTAGTCGGACACGTAGAGAGATTTAACCCCGCAGTCTGCGCGCTAAAAAACGAACTAGCCCAAAGGCGAATTTACGAGATTCATACGACTAGGATTTCGCCGTTTCCGACTCGTATCGGCGACGTGGGCGTGCTAGCCGACCTTGCCGTACATGATATAGATTTGATTAGATTTATTAGCGGCGAGGAGATTTTGAGCTCGCTTATCTTAAAATCCCGCCGCATCCACGCTAGCTGCGAGGATAGCGCAAATTTAAGCTTCGAGCTTAGCGGCGGCGCTACGGCCTGCGCTAGAGTTTCGTGGTTATCGCCGTTTAAAAAGCGAACCATCGAAGTCGTCTGCGAGGACGGCGTTTTCGAGGCGGATTTGATCTCGCAGGAGCTTAAATTTTATGCAAATTTAGACGCAAACTCTTTTTCGCAAAAAAGCTGCTTCGTAAAAAAAAGTGAAGCGCTAAGCGGCGAGCTAAATGCCTTTATCGGCTTGTTAAAAGGCCAAAATAGCGATATCGCGACGCTTGAAGACGGCATTAGAACGCTTGAGGTTATCTCGTTAGCTTGACGTATCAAAAATCTAAATTTAGCGGCAAATTCGCATGATTAAAATTTGGCTAAATTCGGCGAGCTAAATGCCTTTACCAGCCTGTTAAAAGGCCAAAATAGCGATATCGTGGCACTTGATGACGGCATAGAACACTTGGGTTGATCTCGTAGATTTACATATCGAAAACTTAAATTTAGCGGCAAATTTGAATGATTAAAATTTGGCTAAATTCGGCGCAAGTTTTCCGCTACAAACGCTAAATTTAGGCTTATCTTAAAACTTGGCTTAGTTTAGACCCGCCGGCTAAACTAGAGCGCTACGTTTTTGCCGTATTTTTGATTGCCGTTTGGCGCAAGGCAAAGGCGCGGTAATTTTCTCCAGATTCTTGCTCCAAATATCGCTAAGCCCAAAGCCCTAATCGCAAACTAGGCAAGCTAACTAACTCAAACACAAGCTTAACAAATTCCGCTAAACTGCGATTTTATCCGGCTTGATTCCTTTGCGTCAAAGCTAACGGTTACTGCGCGCTTATCATCCTGCCCCCGCAACGTGACAAAGCTAAAAAATGGCTGCTACTTTTTTGCAAGTAATAGCGAGCAGCCTACTAAATTTGACCTAAACGCGCCGTATCGCCGCATCAAAAATATTCGCCGGGCCGTTTTGGACCATTTATACGCTCTTAAAACAGCTAGACAATTATATTTTACAGCCTTGCGGTGATTGCGGCAATCTTTAATTTTTATGAGTAACATGCAAAATTTAGGCGAAATAGTACGGTTTTTACGGCACTTTTGCTCTATAACGGTTTAGCTTTGCCGTCTTTACGCAAGCCTTTTGTAAAAATATATTTAAAATCCATTAGATTTAGTTTTTATATTTGCTCATTTATAAGCAGGATTTGCCAGTACCGAGCCGCTTGCTCTAAAACCTTCCTATGACCTGCGCCGTATCTTTAGAGTAAATGAAGCGATAATAAGGGCAGATTTTATAAAGCTAAATTTTAAATTTATGAGTTTAGATACCCTTCTTGCAGTGAATAATTTAAGATTTTATAAATTGCTTTGAGATTTGCCGTGGATTATGCGTATATTTTTTGCGCCGTATTTTGTTTTTGCTCAAGCTTAATAAATGGATGATTTTTAAATTTAGCAACGAAATTTTATTTATCTAATGTAGCTTTTTATAAGGATTTTGCGCCGTAAATATCGCAAACTAACGGGCAATGCGGCATGCTGCCGCCAAAAAAGTTCTAAAACTTCATTTACCGCTAAGACCGGTTTTGTATACCCCGCAATCTTTGCGCCGCCTTCGTCATAGATAAAAACGCCAAAAACTGCATCCCGGATTTTAACGAAAAACGAGTAAGCCTAAATCTTACTTTTTGCTAAGCAGATCTTTTAAGCTCTCCTGTACGTCTTTGCCGCGCAGCATCGCCGCGACCTCGTTTACTATCGGCGTATAGATGCCTTTGCTAGCGGCGATTTTCTCTATCGCGTACGAGGTATCCACGCCCTCTGCTACCTCACCTAGATCGTTTAGGATTTTGTTAAGGCTCTCGTTTTTAGCAAGCCCTAAGCCCACTCGGTAGTTGCGCGAAAGCACCGATGAAGCCGTGAGAAAAAGATCGCCCGCCCCGCTAAGACCCAAAAAGGTCTGCTGTTGCGCACCGAAATACTCGCCGAATCTCGCCATCTCGACGAGCCCGCGCGAAATGAGGCTAGCGCGAGCGCTGTTGCCAAGCCCGAGCCCGTCGCAGATACCGCCCGCGATAGCGATGACGTTTTTATAGGCACCCGCGATCTCGGCACCGATAACGTCGATGCTGGCGTAGGCTTTGATATTTCGCGGGAAAAGTCCTGAAATCTCGCGAGCAAGGGCTTCGTTTTTAGAATTTACTACTAGCGCGCACGGAAGGTCGTTTTGTATCTCTTTAGCAAAACTCGGGCCCGATAAAAAGGCCAAATTTGCCGCATCTACATGCTGCTCGTAAATCTCGTCTAAAAAACGAAGGCTCGAGGTTTCGATGCCTTTTGAGGCGACTAAAATTTTCTGCCCGAAGTTTTTAAAATGCTCTTTTAGCCAGCCGCTAACGGACTGAGAAGGTATGGCGACGACGAGCAGATCGCGCTTTAGCGCCTCTTCTAGGTCGACAAAATGCGCGCCTTCAAGCTGTCTGCGCGAGCTGATAACGCAGTCGTTTTTTTGTGAAAGCGCGTGAAAAAGCGCGCTACCCCACTTCCCCGCTCCGATGATGGCTATTTTCATTTTTTCTCTTTTTTTGTGATTTACGTTTATTTTAGCTAAATTTGCTAGGCTTACTTCACTTTTAGCGAAATTTATCGCTAACTTTTTGCAAAAATTGATCCCATGCTCGCCGAAAGCGTTTTCAATTTATCGCTACCGACGCCCAAGAAAATCAAAATTTAAAGCGATCGCAAAGCAAATTTAACTACCGAAACGCTAAATTTACTCTATTTATTTACGCTACTCTCAGTCCTGCAAAGCTCGTTAAATTTAAACTCGGTTTAAAAGTTCAAATTTTACCGGTGCCGACTTCATGCAAAATAAAACGCGCTTAACATTTTTAATTTATCGGTTTGGGCGGCTTTGCGGCGCCGTACTTGGGTTTTAAAACCGCACAAGGGTAAATTCGAGAAATAAATTTGATCCGTTTTTTGTCAAATTTAAACTTTCTGGCTCCTGCAAACTCATAAATTAAGCAAAAATTTAATTCCAAAAGCTTGCTTAAGCCAAATTTAGCGCAAAACGGTTGCGTCGGAAAAAACAAAATTTAAGCACCGAAACGACGAAATAGAACAAAATTTACCCCAGTTTAGCCTTCAAAAGCTCATTTACTTTTGCAGGATTAAACGCGCCTTTACCCTCTTTCATCGTTTGTCCGACAAAAAATCCAAAAAGCTTGTCCTTACCGCTTTTATACTCGGCGACCTTGTCGGCGTTCGCGCTTAAAATTTGATCTATTATCGCTATGATGGCCGAGTCGTCGCTGACCTGTTTTAATCCCAATTTTTCGATGACGGCGTCTACGTTACCCTCGTTTTCCATAAGATAGTCAAGTACCTCTTTTGCCGCCTTGGCGCTTATCGTGCCGTCTTCGATGCGGCGCAAAAGCTCTATCATCTTAGCTGAATTTACGGGCGACGACTCGATCGTGGCGCCGTTTTTTAGACGACCCAAAAGCTCGACGATGAGCCAAGTTACGGCAAGTTTCGGCGATATTTTAGCCTCTACGAGCTCCTCGAAATACTTCGCCGTCTCCACGCTGCTAGTTAAAACTACGGCATCATCCTCTTTGACGCCCAGCTCTCGCTCGTATCTAGCGACCTTTTGCTCGGCAAGCTCGGGAATTTTGATCGCTTCGTTATACATCTCTTCAGGAATTTCGACTGGTAGTAGGTCAGGATCGGGGAAATATCTATACTCGGCGCTATCTTCCTTGCCTCGCATTGAGCGCGTGACCAAATTTACGGTATCAAAAAGGCGGGTCTCTTGATAAACTTCCTCATCGTATTTGCCGTCTTCCCACGCTGCACTTTGACGCTCGACCTCGTAGTCGATCGCTTTTTGGATAAATCTAAACGAGTTTAAATTTTTAATCTCGACGCGCGTATAAAGCTTGCTGTCGCCTTTTGGGCGGATACTGACGTTGGCGTCGCAGCGAAAGCTTCCCTCTTGCATATTAGCGTCGCTGATGTTTAAAAATCGCAAAATCGAGTGCAGTTTTTTTAGGTACGCAACCGCCTCGTCGGAGCTACGCAGATCAGGCTCGCTCACGATCTCAAGCAGAGGCGTGCCGGCGCGGTTTAGATCGACTAGACTCTGTCCGCTCTCGTGGATATTTTTGCCCGCGTCTTCTTCAAGGTGCGCGCGGGTGATGCCGATGCATTTTTTCTCGCCGTTTACGTCGATAAAAAGCTCGCCTTTTTCTACTATCGGTATCTCAAACTGCGAAATTTGATAAGCCTTTGGAAGGTCCGGATAAAAGTAATTTTTACGGTTAAAAACAGAGCGTTTATTTACAGTCGCATTTACCGCCGCGCCGAAGCTTATCGCCTTTCTCACGGCTTCTTTGTTTAGTACCGGTAAAGCACCCGGTAGCGCCAGGCAGGTCGGACAAACGTGCGTATTTGCCTCATCGCCGAAGCTCGTGGAGCAAGAGCAGAAAATTTTAGTTTTTGTATTAAGCTGAGTATGAACCTCTAGTCCGATAACGACTTCAAACATAATTTGCCTTTTATTTAAAATTTAGGGCTTATTTTAGCAGGATTTTTATTTAAGTTAGATAAAAAGAAAGGATTGCGCCCGCCGATTTTTAGCGTATTTTAGCTAGCGGACGCATAAATTTAAATTTTAGTGTTCCTCGTGGCTGATCAAAATTGCGCCGGCAAGATACACGTAAGTAAGAATCATAAAGATAAATGTCTGCAAGCACGCCATAAAGGTAAGCAAAACAAACGCAGGAAGCGGAGCTGCCCAAGGAGCTAGCGCAAGCACGACCAGAAGAAACAAATCATCGCCCTTGATGTTACCAAAAAGCCTGAAAGAAAGCGATACTACGCGAGATAGATGCGAAACGACCTCGACGATAAACATTATCGGAGCTAGCCATTTGTTCGGTCCCATAAAGTGCGCAAAATACTTAATGATGCCGTTTTGTCTAATACCCTCAAAGTTGTAAAATATAAAAACAACGAGCGCCAAAGTAAGGGTCAAATTTAGGCTCGAAGTCGGAGCCTCAAATCCAGGTATTATGCCTATTATATTGCTTACGAATACGATCAAACCGATAGTGGCGACTAGCGGCAGATATTTTCTAGACAGCGCTTCGCTACCTAGCACGTCCTTGCCCATAGATACCACGCCCTCCAGATATGCCTCAAGCAAATTTTGAGAGCCGCGAGGCACTAGCTGCATATTTTTTGTAGCAAGTTTAGCAAAAAGCACTACGATAAGAGCGACAATAGCAAGATGTCCCGCATAATTTACCGCATGAATAACATGGTCGTTAGTCGTAAAAAAAGAAGCGATCCAACCCGTAAATAAAAACAAATTTTCTTCCATAGATTAACCTTGAATTTATAAATTTTAGACGCAATTTTATCTAAATAAACGTTAAAAGTTTTTTAAGTTTGCCCCAAATTTCGCCCGGTTTTTAGCTTTTTACAAAATTTAGCCCAAATTTCGTCGCCGTTTGTTTTAAAATCCCGCTTACGCGAAAAATCTATCGTAAACGAGCTTTAGTATCGTCGCGCCCACGACGGCTAAAAACACGACTCTAACAAATTTAACGTCCTTTTTCATGACCATGTTTGAGCCGAAATACGCGCCCAAAACCTGCCCCGCGCCCATCAAAAGCCCGACCGCCCAAAGTATCTGTCCGCCCGCGATGAAAACGGCAAGAGAGACGATGTTGCTGGTAAAATTTAGGATTTTCGTATGCGCGACGGCTTTTTTCATATTTAGCCCGATGAGCGCAACCATCGCAAACGTCCAAAAACTGCCCGCTCCCGGCCCGAAAAATCCGTCGTAAAAGCCTAAAATTAGGCCAAATATCATGTAAAAAGCTCGCGCGTTCATACGAGCGGCCCTATCCTCGTCGCCGACCTTTGGCATCAAAAGCGTATAGATGAAAATCGCTATCAAACAAAACGGGATAATAACGCGCAAAAACTCGGCGCTCAAAAACAGTATAAGTACCGTGCCGACGCATGCGCCGATAAAGGTAAAAACGATGCCGATAAACACTTCGTGGAAATTTATCATGCCTTTTCGCGCAAAATTTAACGCCGCGGTGAAGCTACCGAAAGTACCTTGAAGCTTGTTCGTAGCTAGCGCCACGTGGGGCGGCACGCCCATCGCCATAATGGTCGGCAGCGCGATCAGTCCGCCGCCGCCCGCGATCGCATCTACAAAACCCGCCGCAAAAGCCGCCGCGAAAAATATCAAATACGCCGTAACGCCGAAGTCAAAGTCCATTTTCGCCCCTTTAAAAAGCAAAATCATACTATGAAAAATTTAAAAAATTTATAAAATTCGGCCTTTTGTTTTACCGCGGTTAAAATTTAACGAAACTGCGAGTAAATTTTACCGAGCGGGGTTAAATTTAGCGGTTTAGATTGCGGCGCGTTTTGTAAATTTCGCGGGCGAGCTCGGAGATTTTTTGAAGTTTTAGATAAATTTTACAAATTTGAGTTCTATTTAACGGCTGCAAATTTGATATAGTTTTTAAAATTTAGTTTGCGAAACTGCGCGGACAAAATTTAGATTTTGCTTTTTCAAGATACGGGTTTGAAAATACACGAGACGCCAAATTTAAAGCCGCGTTAAATTTGGCCGAGTAAGAAAAAGAGGTTCGCCGACCGCCGAGCGCGGCAAATCGGCGAATGCGGGATTATTTTATGACGCCGCAAACCATTCTAGCGCCGCCGCCGCCAAGAGGCTTTGGATGGTCGCTGTGGTTATCGCCGCCGACGTGGATCATTAGCGAGTGGCCTTTTAGCTCGTCTATTGTTTTGATTTTCGGAGCTAGCACAGGATAAACCGCGTTACCCTCGGCATCGACGAAAAGCGCAGGCAAATCGCCCTTGTGGCCGTTGTCGTCCCATGCAAACGAGTGTTTTTTGGTGTCGCTTGGGTCCCAGTGACCGCCCGCTTTCATACCTAGGCCTTTTTCATTCGCGCCGCAGTCGGCGTTTTGATGCACGTGAAATCCGTGCGCGCCGCCCTCAAGGCCTTTAAGATTCGGGAATAACGCCACGCCGTAGTTAGTCTCGACGGCTACCACCTCGCCAACGACGGTGTTGCCCTTTTCGCTTAGTTGCTCCATAGTAACTACTAGGTGCTTGCCCGCCTTTGGATCAAAAGCTTTTTCCTCGTGCGCAAGAGCGCTAGTAGCGAGTAGGCAGCCTAGAGCCGCGCTAGCTAAAACGATTTTTTTCATTTTTTCTCCTTAAAATGTAATTGCAAGGTAACTATAGCCTAAATTTAATAAATTCGCGCTTTAAAATTAAACGATTTTAGGATACCGCCAAAGTTAAAATTTGCCGCCGATTTGGGGCTTGATTTACCGCCGTAAAAACCTAAAACCGCGTAAACCGGGTTTAGCGCGATGAGACAAAAACCTACTGCCCGCACCAGGTCTTACGCACGCAAATTTAGCGATTTTGTCTGCGATAGTCGTTAAATATTAGCAAAGCAAACGGCTAAAATCAAAAGCGCGAAATTTATTTTATCCGATCTAAAATTTGCGCTAGTTCGCCGCTTTGACCGATGCGGTAGAGCGCGAAGTCGTACTTGATCGGATCGGCGGGGTCAAATTCGCAAAGTTTGTCCGTTAGCTCGCGCACAGCCTTAAAATCATAGCTTTTGCGAGAGATTAAGCCCAAATTTAGCGAAACTCGGTGCGTGTGCACGTCAAGAGGCATGAGGAGCTTGCTTTTTGGCAGGCTTTTAAAAAGTCCAAGGTCTATGTCGCTATCTCGCACCATCCAGCGCAGGAACATATTGTAGCGTTTATACGGGCTTTGCGGCGCTTTTTCGTACGGCTTGCCGAAGAAAAACTCATACCCCTCCGAGCGGTAAGGATTTAGCGAGTAGATAAATTTGATGAGTTCGTTTATACCGTCTATCATCGAGCCGCTTTTTTCAAAACCCGATCTCACCGCGCTTTCGATATCGCCGTGCTTTTTTAGGCGCGAAACGGCGATAAAAATCTGCCGCACATCCTCGCAACTTTGAAAGCGGTATTTATGCCGCGTCAAATTTGAGACGATTTCATCCTCGCTTTTATCCAATAACGAAAAATCAAGCGAATTTAGAAAATTTACGATGAGTTTTGCGTTGCCGTAAGCAAAAAGCGCGCAGATGAGCGAGATCTCGGGCGTTTTAAATTTGCTAGCGACTTGCAGCGGATCGGCGGCGGCAAACAAGTCCGCATGGGTGTTTTTAGAGATTACGTTTTGATCTAGGAGGATTTTTAAGTCCATTTTTAGCCTTTTTGGCCGAGATTTTAAACCAAAAAGGCTAAAAGAAATTTAAATTTATTGTTTTAGCGTGAGCAAGGTATCTAGCATCTTTTCCACGGTCGTGATGATTTTGGCCGCCGCGCCGTAGCTACTTTGAAAGCGTATGAGATTTGTTAGCTCTTCGTTTAAATTTACGCCGCTAACGGACTGATACTCGGACATCGCAACCTTGTGTATAGCGGTATTTGCGTCGTTTAGATCGTTATTTGCCTGAGTTTGGCTGGCTAGATCGGTGGTGATATAACGGTAGTATCCCTCGACGCTCTCTTCTTTGTCCGCATGCTTGTCGGAGTAAAATATTATTTTTTTATACTGCATTTGCACCATATCGTTTGCGACTTCGTTGTTGCCCGGAGTCGGATTTGAGTAGGCTTTTAGCTTGTGCGGATTTTCGGTTAGCTCGCTTTTTACGCTCATATTTTTCGCGTTTCCGCCCTCAAAGACCCTATTTATCCCGATAATACCCGGGAAATTCGTGCCGCGATCTACAAAAGCGACGCTATATTCGCCGGCATTTCTTTTAGGGGTTACGCCAAACGTACCTTTGCCCGTCGCCGCGTCGTATTGATAGTTTGCCTGAAAATAATCGTCCACGTCGTTTAGCGAGTTATTATCGCCGTTATCGTCGGTGTCGGAGTTAAAATCTCTCACGATAGAGTTGCCGCGCGCGTTGTTGTTCATAGACGTAGTTGCGTTTATGTTTATCGTCTTGCGTGCGACCTCTTGGCCTTGGTTGTTATAAACTACGACGTCAAAGCTACCGTGTTTGATGTCGTTATTAAAATTCATCAGCGTCCTAGAGTTGCTTAAGCCGTCTAATTCGTCCGTTACGGCGTTTTCTACGGCTGATTTGGCGTAGATATTATTAGTCTCGTTGATGATGCCTTTAGCAAAGGTATTTAGGTTGTCTATATATTTTTGTATAGTTCCGTCTTGAAACTCTCCGCTATCATCCACTCTGCGTCCGCGTAGATCCAGCGCGGCGCCTAGTTTGCCTCCCGAGATTCGTCCGTTTAGATCGACCTTTTTACCGTCGTCCCTCTCGAAAAATACGCCTTTAAAATCGCTCTTATCGCTTATCCTATCGACTGTTAGCGGATGATACGTCGTGCCGTCTACGATGTTAAACCCCGAGATATTTATCTGATGCTTCGTACCCATATCGGTTACGGTCGGATCGACATTACTGCTTTGTAGTTGCCCTTTAAATACGCTGATACCCACGAGCTTTGACATCGCAAGCTCGAGCTGATCGCGTTTATCTCGCAGGTCGTTTGCTCTAGTGCTGCCGACTGATTCGACGCGGACGATCTCTTTATTTATCTGCGCGATTTGCTTGGCGTATTTGTTGATTTCGTTTACGGAAACTTCCACCTGCGAGTCCACGTCTTTTTGGATCTTGGTTAGCATATCGTGGGCTTTATTTATGCTATTTGATAGCGTCGAAGCCGAATTTAGCAAATTTACCTTCTGCGAGCCTTCCGTCGGGTTTGAAGCAAGATTGTTCCACGCGTTAAAATAATTTTGCAAATCTCTGCCTATACCCACGCTTTGCAGATCGGGGAAGCGCTGAGAAATCTCTTCTAAAATTTGCTTTTTATATTCGCTTGATTCTAAATTTATATTTGAAGTACGAAGCCTAGCGAAAGTAAATTCGTCATGCACGCGCACGACCGTATCGACCTTGGTGCCCGTGCCGATGTCGCCTGGCATATCGTGAAAAGGCTCTCTAGCAGACTGCACTACGCGCTGCCTCGTATAGTGCTCGCTATCGGCGTTTGTTATGTTGTGTCCAGTCGTAGTGATCTGCGTTTGCGCGGCGTCTAAACCGCTCATTCCGATATGTAAAGACGAAAAAATATTAGCCATTTTTAAACCCTCGTTTTAAATAAACTTTCAGGCGTCAAGCCCTCTTTGTCGTAGTTGCCGGGCTCGCTTTTAAACATATTTTTTAGCAAGCTATCGAAAAATTCTTTCACTCCGACGACGTATTTTGCGTATTCTTTATTTTTTGAGTAGAGCTCTTCAAGCTTTGAGCGCATGAGAGCTAGGGACGACTTGACCTCATCGTCGAGGATCGAGCTTAAATTTGCCCCACCGTTTTCCTTTGAGACTCTTAAAAGCTCTTTATCTAGCAGCGATTTTATAGATTCGAATTTTTTAACCAGCTCGTTTTTGCGTCTAACGCTATCATCTACCTTGCTGTGGTCTGCTAGTTTTATCTTTTCTATATCTTCCGTAGTTTGGGCGATGAGTTCGTCTAGCACGCCCATCGCCTCGTCCAAATATCTTTTAAGCATTTTTGTCCTTTCTTTTTACGCAAGGACAAAAAATTTTATAAAAGCGTATCGGCGACGGCTTTTGCAGTCTTGGACATATCTAGTTTATATGTTCCGTTTGCGATCTGCTCGGCTATCTTTGCGACCTTGCTTTCTTCTTTGCCTTGTGTTTTTTCCATGTTTTCGCTCTTTTTTACGTCGTTTGAGCGAGTGATTTGCTGCGGGCTCATGCCCAGTTTAGCTCCTAAAGTTCCTATCATTTTTAAGCCTTTTTAGATTTGTTAGAAACTAAATCGGCAAATTTTGAAATTTCTTAAGCCCTTTCTTTCAAATAATTGAATAAAAGTTCGCTAAAGCCTAAATTTCCACTCAGAGCCTTACTCATCGTATCGTTATACATCGAGTGATAGATCTCGTCTCCGGCATCTTTGCCGAATAACGGATTTTCGTCTTTTAGCGCGATATCTAGCACGCTTTTAACTAAAAACGCCTCAAAAGCATCGGTTTGCTCTTTTAAAAGCGCGTCTTGTTCGCTTTGAGGCTTATTAGCGCGCCTGTTTTCGATAGAGCTCGTGGCAAATTTATTATAAGAGTTTAAAGCTGCCGAAGTATCTACGTTTAACATTATATTATCTCCAAATTTACGTGTATGGCGCCCACGCGCTTTAGATTTTCCATTATCGCGATGATGTCGCTAGGAGTCGCGCCCATCTTGCTTAGCGCTCTTGCGACGCTAGCTACGGTTGTTTTTTCGCCGCTGATTTTTAGCATATTAGTTAGCGGATCTACCGCTGCGCCGTCTTGCAAGTCGATTGTTTGCCCGTTTGCAGCCATATCGCCATACGAGCTAGGTTCTATCTTTATCGTGATATCTCTGTGCGTGATGACGACTGGATCGACCGTGATATTTATACCGCTTACTATCGTGCCGGTGCGCTCGTCGATTACGATTTTATCTAGCGCTTTATAATCCACGTCCAAATTTAATACCTTAGCGATAAACTCGACCGCGTTTGAGCCTTCCGGTTTTGATACTTTGATGGTTCTAGAGTCGATAGCCGTCGCAGTTTCGCCGCCTAGATTTAAATTTACGGCTCTTTGGATATTTGAAGCGGTGTCGAAATTCGACTCTTTAAGGCTTAAAAATATCGCTTCTTGATTATAGATATCATACGCTATCTCGCGCTCCACGATCGCGCCGCTTGGGATCGTACCCGCGGTTACGTGGTTGCCGTCCTTGCTTGCTCCGCCGCGAGATGCCGTCTTGCCGCCTATTGTTAGCGAACCCTGCGCTAGAGCATAAATGTCGCCGTCCACGCCCTTAAGCGGAGTCATCAAAAGCGTTCCGCCCTGAAGGCTCTTTGCGTCGCCGATAGAAGATATCACGACATCAAGCTTATCGCCCTGCCTAGCAAACGGCGGCAGCTTTGCGATAACCATAACCGCAGCGGTATTTTTTGACTTGATGTCGTCGGGCTTGATTTTTACGTTCACGCTTTGAAGCATATTTGAAAGAGACTGTATCGTAAACTCCGAGCTACTACCGTCGCCAGAGCCGTTTAGACCGACGACTAGACCGTATCCGATCAGCTGATTTTCCCTCACGCCAACGACGTTTGCGATGTCTTTTATCTGCGCCGCAAAAGCCGATATAGCAAGGGTTAGCAAGCATGCCGCTAGTTTCATTTTAGTCCTTAAATTTGTATTTTCAAGGACTAAAAGCAATTAGCATTCCAAATTTGAAGCAAAATTTTTAAGAATAGTAGCTAAGCGAAGTATTTCCGAATTTTTTAGATTTTAAAAGGGTAAAGGCGCCGATGTTTTCCGGTAAATTTAGATGGCTGGCGTGCTCGAAAGCGATCAGATAAATTTTATCTTTTGGCAAATTTCTCGCCAAATTTACGCACTTTTCATAAACGTCAGCAAAGCCGTCCCTGATATCAAAAGGCGGATCAAGATACAAGATGACGGGCAAATTTTGCCTCGCGACGATGGTGGGAGTAGCGTCAAAAGTATCGCCGTTTATGATTTCTAACTCGTCTCCGATTAGTTTAGCGTTTTGTAGCGCGATTTTGTAGGCGTTTTTATCGATTTCTACTGCGTAGGCCTTTGTCGCGCCGTTACTTAGCGCTTCTGCAGCCATCAGCGCGCTACCGCCGAAAGCCTCGATAAAAACCTTACCCGCTAGCTCGTAGCGAAACGAATCGAAAAACGAGCCTTTGACGATACTTTTGGTGCTTCTTGTGGTTTGAAGCGATGGCAAAAGCAGCTTTTTACCTTTAAATTTACCGCTTGAAATCGTAGCGTAGAGATTTTTCAACGAGCTTTCCTTAGAGCCGCGAGCAGCTCTTCTTTAAATTTATCTATTAAATTTGAAACCTCAAGCTCCAAATTTGAACCGTTTTGCGACGCGGCTTCTTCTTTTGCGGGCGCGGCCGTGCGAGAGAGAGCGACTGGTTCTGAAAACTGGATCGCCGAGTAAAACTCCTCAAGCGCGGAGATAAGGACTTCTTTGCTAAAAGGTATTTTTAGATGCGGCGAGTGCTCGGCTATCACGAAAACGGGCTTTTTTGCTTCTATCTTTTTGTCCGCCACGATAAAATCGCAATCTTTTTTAGGCGAGATAAAATCTCTTAAAAATAGCCTTAGCGACTCCCCCAGCAAAATGCAGTCGCACTCAAACGAAATTTTCACAAATTCTCCTTTCCGCCTTGATTTAGGTCGGATTTTAACAAATTTATACGAAAATTTAAATTAAGAAAAAATTTGCCAGACGGGGCTAAAAAAATTTGCAAATTTGACGATATAGAAGCTAGCAAACATTTAAAGGAGAAAATATGGAAATTTTCAAAGCGGCAAGCCAGCCGGTGGCAAACGCGGTTACAAGCTCGCATGCGCAAAGCTCTACTCAAACTAGAGAGGTCGAGCAAACTCACATCCAGCATGACGCTACGCGTAATTTAACAGAGCAAAATAACGAAACGCTAAGCAAAGAAGTAAAAGAAGCCACCGAAAAACTAAATAAACAAATGGAAGATCTAGGCACCAGCATACGCTTTGGCTATAACGATAAAATAGGCGCGATGTACGTAAACGTAATGGAGATGAAAACGGGCGAAGTTATTCGCAAGATCCCGACCGAGCAGGCGATGAAGCTAAGTGAGTATTTTAAAGAAGCCGTCGGCGTATTATTTGACAAGGAGAGCTAAAATGGCGCTAGGTAAAGTTTCTTCACTCGGCTTTGGAAGCCAAGTTCTAACTCAAGACGTTATAGATAAACTAAAAGCCGCCGACGAAGCGGGTCAGATAAAACCCGTAACCTCTAAAATCACGGCAAATGCGACGAAGCAAAAGGATCTAACGGCTCTAAAGACGCTCATCGGTACTTTTCGCTCCTCGGTTTCAACTCTAGCAGACGATAGCTCGTATCAAAAAAGAACCACTACCGCAGACGGCAAAAGCGCGGAGGTAACCGCAAGCGCGGGCGTAGCGGTACAAGATATCGAAATAGACGTAAGGCAACTAGCAAAAAAAGACGTTTATCAAAGCACAAAATTTGCCACCTCAAGCTCATTTATTGGCAAAAACGGGACATTTGGCATAAAAGTCGGAGGCACGACGCATAAGATAGAAGTAAGAAGCTCTACTACGCTTGAAGAGCTAGCCGATAAGATAAATGAGGTCACAAACGGCGCCGTTTCGGCAAAAGCGATGAAAGTAGGCGGCGAAGATCCGTATCAGCTTATACTGCAATCAAAAGAAACGGGCGCTGAAAACAAGATCGAAATCACCGACGTAGATAGCGACGGGTCGGCTCTAAGCGGCGCATCGGACGTCTTGCAAAAGCTCGGCTGGGACAGCGCAAATATCGCTAGTAATAAAATTTCTACCGCGCAAGATGCCGAGTTCGTCTACAACGGTATCACGATAAAACGAAGCGGCAACGAGGTAAAAGATTTAAATTTAGGAATGACGATAAAGCTAAAAGATACGGGCAAGACGACCTTTAGCATCAAAGAGGACGCAAGCGCTATAAAAGAGAGCATGCAAAGTCTAGTTACGGCGTATAATAATCTTACCAACAACCTAAAAGTCGCCACCGACTACGATAGTGATACGAAAAAATCGGGAATTTTTCAAGGCGTGAGCGAGATAACGGGCATAAAATCGACGCTAAATAAAATTTTATTCGCCAATCAAACCTACACCGATAAAAACGGCGTAACCAAAACCGCAAATTTAGCCGACTACGGGCTAAGCTTAAACAAAGAAGGCTTGCTGGAGCTTGATAGCTCAAAACTGGGTAGAAAGTTAGACGAGGATTTGCAAAGCGTGCAAAAGATATTTGCAGGCGGCACGACCTACGGCACGGCTCAGGCCTTTAGCTCTAAAGCCGTAGACGCCGGCTCGCTAACTATCGCAAACGAAGATCTAGTCATAAACGGCAAAAAGATAAATTTACCGGCTACTGCGGCTACGAATACCTCAAAGCAAAATGCGCTGGCCCTACTAAAAGCCATAAACGACGCAGGTATCGCGGGCGTACAAGCTACCATATCCTCAAGCGAAGATAAAATAACGCTAAAAACCACGAACGGTACGGCAATAAGCATAAAAGGCTCGCCCGCCACGCTAAACGCGGTAGGCCTAAGCGAATCTACGATAACGCCTAAAAGCACGACCGTAAACGGCATCTTTTCCTCGGCGAAAAAGACTGTAGACGGGCTAATCAACTCGAAAAACGGCTCTTTAACCAAATACGGACAAAGCCTGATCGAGGAGAAAAAAACGCTCGATGCCGAAAAAGAAAAGACGCAAAAGTCGCTAGACGCGAAGTACGCCACGATGGAAGAGCGATTTTTAGCATACGACAAGATCATCAGCAAGCTAAATAGCGAATTTTCGTCGCTAAAATCGATGATCGAAGCCGAATATAATAAAAAATAAAGGTAAATTTATGCAATACAACACCGCACACGCTGCGTATTCGCAAAATGCCGTAGGCGGCATCGAGTCGCCCACTAAGCTCATCGAGATGCTTTACGAGGGCGTTTTGAGATTTGTCTTTAGAGCCAAAAAAGCGATGCAAGAAAACGACGTAGAAAAAAAAGTATATTTTATAAACCGCACTAATGCGATTTTCGTCGAGCTTCTAAACTCGCTAGACTACGACCAAGGCAATGTCGCGCACTATCTGAGCGGCCTTTATACCAGGCAGATCCAGCTACTAGCCATGGCAAATATAAACAACGACGAACAAAGCCTAAACGAGGTCGTAAGCGTAACCAAGCAGCTACTAGAAGCCTGGAAAGAAGCGACCGGACAAGCCGATGTGGCTGGATGAGCTAAAAATCGCCGTCGCTAACGATGACGCGGAGGCTATCGCGGCGCTAGCAAATGAGGTGCCTAGCAAATTTGACAGCCTAGAAGATGCCCTGCAAGCCAAAGAGCTCCTGGGCGCAGCGATAAATTTGATCCAAGAAAATAAAGCAAAGCTAGGCAAAGAGCTAGAAAAGCTAAAAAACGTAAAAAAATACATGGCGTCGTAAATAATTTCTTAAATTTACGGCGCTTTTTAAACCTCTCTCTCAAATTTATCCGCACAAAGGCAAAAAATGACGAAAAACGATATAAAAGACGCTTTGCGAAACAAGCTAGGCACGGAGATAGCAAGCGGTTTTAGAGTGCTAAAAGAGCGCGAGCTAGCCCGATTTAACGACGAATCGCAGTTTGATTTCGAGGGCGAGAGCCAAATACTACGCGAGTTTTATATATTTGCCGATACGGTTGCGGGCGACTTGTGGCTTGCAAGCCTAAAAGACGGCAAAGTCGCCCTTTACGATCATGACGACGGCGATCTTTGCGTGTCAAATTTGGTTAAATTTGATCTAGATATCGCAGGCTGGCTTGAGATCGCCGAGACGTTTAAAAAATTTGAAAACATAGACGAGCCAAACGCAGAGCAAACCGCCGAATTTAAACGAACCGTGAGCGCCGTTTGCCCGCAAATTTTAGAGATTTGGGATATTTAAAACCGCAAATGCACGGCCGTTTAATGCGCTCAATTTTAAATAAATCTTGCAAATTTTGATGCTGCTAGATCCGAGCAAATTTGACGTTTACCCAAAATCTCTCGCCTAGCGCCGATGCTTCTACCTTTTGCCCGTACGGCTTTTGCGGCCCGGATAAAAATCCTAAATTCTAAAAACCGCCAAAATGCAAAACATCAAGCGTTAAATTTAGCGCGATACTTTGCGTTTTGAAAAACTCGCCGATAAATTTTAAATTTACCAAGCGTTTCGATTTTGGGAACTCGGCCAAATTTTGCGGCGTCAAATACAAAAATCTCCGCGCCGTTTTCCGTAAATTTAGTCTGTTAAATTTATGCCTTGCGCCGATAAAAATTTACGCATAAATTTAAAAACTAACCGAAGCTAAATTTACGCCGTTTAATTTATCGCGCGTCGCCAAATCTCGCGAAAATATCTGCCAAAGCTGCAAATTTGCGGGCGGATTTTAGATTGTTTGCAAGTTTTACGCGCGTCGTCGCCAAAATCAAAAAACCGAAAGTAGAAAAAGAAGTAAAAAAGGCATGGCGATAAGCCGAGTTCTGTCGTGAGTGATTATTTATCTACTCCAAATTTTACAATTTGGCTCTAGCGAAGGGTTTGACATAAGACTCAAAACCATCCCTTCTTGCTGCGAGTTGGGTTTATATAGCCGCCGCGCTTGCACGCAGCGCTGGCGGGCTCTTACTCCGCCGTTTCACCTTTACCGCCGAAGCGGCAGTCTGCTTTCTGTTACACTGTCCCTTGGGTCGCCCCAGCCATCCGTTAGATGGAACTCCGTCTTATTGCAGCTCGGACTTTCCTCTTTTGCCTACGCAAAAGCAATCACTTGCCATACCTTGGGCGCGATTATAGCTTTTTCGGGTTTAAGGATAGCTTGGGCTAGATTTTACGATTTTTAATACGCGTATGTCGAAGTTTTATAAGTACGAAAATTTAACGATCTCGCGTCAAATTTGCGTTTTTTATAGACGAGATTAAGCCTTCTTTAAAAACTCCGTCTTTAGCACTATAACGCCCATTTTATCGATCTTACCTTCGATTTCTTTGTCGTCATCCGTGATTTTTATATTTTTTACCATGGTTCCGCGCTTTAGCGTCGCGCCAGCGCCTTTTACTTTTAGATCTTTGATCAGAGTTACGTTATCTCCCGCGTTTAGTTCGGTTCCGTTTGCGTCTTTTGGCATATTTTCTCCTTTAAATTTAGCGCCCATTTTACTAAAAAATCATCAAAAAATAAAGCCCGGCGCGCTAAATTTAAACACGGATAGTAAATTTTGCCCTCATAATTGCGAGCGGCTCAAAAATCCGCCGCAAGCTAAAATAATAACGCAAAGCTAAATTTACCCCCGTGCGTCCGGCTAAGCAGCGACTCTCTATCTGCCCTCTTTTTTATTTAAATTTGCCAAGCCAAATTAGCCTTGCGCACCTTTTGCGACGGTTAAGCCAAGCGCAAACCCCCGCGATTTCATCTACTCTCCCGCATCGCGTAGACGCCGCCTTCGTTCGTTACGTCAAATTTTTGCTTTGCTATCTCGTCAAAACTCTTGCCGTTTACTTTTACTTTGCCCGGCGTCGCGCTTTTATCGCCTATATTCATCTTAAATTTGCCTCCTGCTAAAAGCAGCTTTACGCGGATGCCGTTTTTGGGCGAATATTTACCGTCTTTTTTATCAAAAAGCGCGCTAAAAGGCAGGCCGCGCACCGTCTCGCCGGGACTTGGCAACCCAAAATCGGCCGCAAACGCGCAAACGGCCGCAAACGTAAAAATCAAAATTTTCTTCATCGCTCATCCTTGTTTAAATTTTATGCGATACAAAACTCCGCGCCGTAAAAGGCTTTAAGCCTCGATAAATTCGTCGTTATTTATCGCGCGCAAGTCGCAAACATCGCCGAATTTCGCCATAATCTCGCGCGTAGCCTCCGTAAAAGGCTCACAGCCAAAGTGCGGCACGACGCAAAAATCAACCAAATTTAACCCCGTAAAATCGCTCATTTTTTCGCTATTTTCATCCATCAGCGTAGCATATCTAGTATCCACAGCCGCCGCGATCGCTCCCGCCGACTCGCCGACGTAAATTTTACCCGCTTTGACCGCGTCTTTTATAGCTTGGGCGGCGCGCGATTTTCGCAGCTCGTTAAGCAGATAAAACGTATTTCCACCGCTAACGTAAATGACGTCGCACCGACTAATAGCGGCTAAAATTTCATCGTCGCAAAATGGTTCGTCCTGCTCGGATACTAGCGCCGCCGAATTCTGGGCGCAAGAGACGTCGAGGCGTCTTAGCTTCGCGCCTAATTTTTCCAAAATCTCCGCCGCTTCGCCGACGTAGAAATTTACCTCTTCAAATTTTGCCGCGGTGTCTATAAAAACGACGTTTTTACCGCTAAAATTTACCCGTTCATTAATCCTAGCCGCAACCTGCGCAAAGTAAGAGCAAAGAAAAATATTCGCCATTTTTAATCCTTTTAAAATATAAATTCGCAAATCCATTATATCTAAAACAAGCCTAAAAACGTTCGTATTTCGCGTCGCCCGCGCCTTACTCTATGGTTAAATTTAGCGGATTTAAGATACGGGTATCGGTGCTAAAATTTGGTAAATTAGCCTCAAATTTGAACTTAAAACGATTAGGTAAATTTTCCTACTCGCAGCTTTAAAAGAGCGCCAGACCAGGCGGATTTTGATTTGCGAAATTAAACGTAAAAATTAAGGCAAAAGTACTTTTTTCATCAGACTAGACAGAGGCGAATAAGGCAAAGAGGGAACGGACTAGCCGTCCGCGACCAAAACTGAGCCGCAGGCGATGTATAGCAAAAAGGGCAAGCCGCCGCCCTACTCAAAGATATTTTTATGCAAGATTTCTTCTAGCACCACCGTCGCGTAGCTGCCTTTTTGCAGCGTAAAATTTATCGTAAAGTGCGCTTTTTCCTCGTTGTATTTATAGCTCGCATCCTCCAAATAACACCACGCAAAGCGCCTAGAACCCGTCATTTTAGTTTTATATTCGTTTGCCTGCGCGAAAATTTGATCCTCTACCGCCCTAGCCGCGCCCTGCGCTTCATACGCCTTCGCGCCCGCTATCAGCCCGCAGATAGTGATATCCCTAGCGTCAAAGCGCGCGCCCTCCGCGTCCAAATCCTCGCACAAAAAGCACTTGCCGTGCGGGTAGTGACCCAAAACTTCGCCCTCCATCAGCTTAAAAAATCTCTTTTGCGATTTTAATTTTTTCAAATTTTCGCCGCCCAGGTACGGGTAAATTTGACCTAGCTCAGCGAGGCTAAAATCCTGCGCAAACCTCGAAATCTCAACGCGTTTGCTAAGCCAGCGGTTAAAAAGATCGCTTTGATATGCCGAGATCAAAAAGTCGTTTAGCTTTGGATTTTTGCTCTTTTTGCCGTTTATGGTGCCTGATTTTAGCAGTTCCAGCCCGCTTTGCGCGTTGTCGCCGTATTTGCCGAAACGCTGATAGCCAAAGTAGTTAGCATATCCTGCCTCGCCCACGTTTCGCACGGCTTGTTCCAGTTTAGCCGCTTCGCTAGGCATCACTTTTTTTAGGCGGATAAAAAAGCTGTTGCCTTTTAGATGCCCGATGCGAAGCTTATTATCGTGTACGGCGAGGCTTAAAATTTTCATCTTTTCGTGGCTAAAATTTGCCAGTGCCGCCTCAAATTTACGCGGCATCGAGATAAACTGCGTCGTCATACCCTGCTTGTCTTTTAGCCCCGCGTAGCCAAAATCCCGCATCTTTACGCCGCTTATTTCGCTTAGCGCATGCAAGGCCTCCTGCGTCGTCATATCTTTTTTGCAAATTTCGATTATCAGGTGCTCGCCCTGCCCGCTAAATGCGTAAAGCGGGATCTCGCGTACCACGAAATCGTCCGAGTTTTTACTAAAATACGCGTTAATGGGCGCGTGAGTGAGCGCGTAGAGAGGCTTAAAAATGGTGGTTTCTTGCATTGCTTTTAAATTTTCCTTTCGTGATTTTTGCAAAGATCGTGATTTTCGTGCGGGTTTTGCGGGCTAGGCTTAAAATTTTAGCGCGGTTTTTCGGACTAAACGTAAATAAAATCTCGTATTCCTCGCCGCTATTTAGCTCGCGTTTGCTTAGCCGTTTGCTAAATTTCGCCCCGCACCGACTCTGCGCGCAAAGCTTGGCTAGATCTGCGCCAAGCCCGTCTGAAACGTCCATGGCGGCGTTTATCTTGCTTGCTGCGGCGTAGAAAAATTTATCTTTTAAAATAGGCCTTTTAAAACGAGAATTTGACGCAACTCGCCCGCCGTTTAAAAGCGTCCTAAGCCCTTTTAGACTGCCTCCCAGATCGCCCGTAAAAGCAACCAGATCGCCCTTTTTCGCTCCGCTTCGTAAAACCGCCTTGCCGCAAAGCCGCGAGATAACGGTAACGCTAAGTAAAATTTTATCGCTACCGATCGTGTCGCCGCCGATGATAGTCACGCCGTACTCGTCGCAAACGTCCGCAAATCCCTTGCGTAGCGCCGAGATCTGCGCCGCGCTCGTGTTTTTGGGCAGCCCAAGTCCTAAAAGCGCAAATTTAGGCTCGGCGTTCATCACGACGGCGTCGGAGAGATTTACCAGCATCGCCTTGCGCGCGATCTCCTCCATACTAAGCCAGCCTGCTAGGAAGTGCGCCCCCTCGCAAAAAAGGTCCTTGCTATACACCCATCGGCCGCGCTCATGCGCAACGACGGCACCGTCGTCGCCGATAAATGAGTTGCTAAATTTATCGATTATTAGGCGTTCTTTATCCATTTTGCGATTTTATAAAATTCGGGCTAAAAAGGCGCTTGAAAAACGAATTTATTTAAACGGCTCGGCAAATTTAGCCGCTTTTAAATTTGCCGAGTTAAAAGTCTATCCGAAAATCTCAAATTTACTAAATAGCTCCGGTTCGTCTTTTACTATGCCGCGCTTAACGAGACCCTCCACGACGTCGCGGTCGCAGTCGGTTTGTAGCGGCCAGTCGCGCGTATAGCCCTCGGCCTCGCCTTTTGCGGTGGCGTCGATGCAGACCGCGCCTTCGCGCACGTAGATATCGCGTAAGGCGTCGATGTTGTTCGTCACGCGCCAAAGCAGCATATACGGGTTTTCTAGGCGGTTTTCGGGACCGACGAAAACAAGGAGTTTAAAGTGCTCTTTAAATTTCAAAAGCTCTTCAAAAACATCTTTTACGAGGCGGTTTTTATCAAATTTGACGACGCAAATCGGAGTTTTGGTATTTGTTTTAAACTGCACTAGCTGCGTTAGATTCGGCTCTATTTCTTTAAATTTAGCCAGCAGTGCGGCGTTGTCCAAAAGCACTGGAGCAGGCGCCGAAAAATCCTGCGTCGCGTCGATTCCAAGCTTACCGCCGAAGCACGAGTTTGGGCTGGCGTGATCTAGCTGATCGCACACGCCTTCGCTAATTAGCAGAGCATTTTTGCCAAAACGGTTTAAAACATGCTCCGTAAGCGCGTCATAATCGTTCAAATCAGGCGCATCCTCGCCGACGAAAACCGCGTGCTTTACGAAGCTCATCTGCCCCACGCCCCAAAACGCGTGCATCGCCTGCTTGGCGTGCGCTGGATAAAGGGCATTTATCTTAGCCAAGATCAGGTTGTGAAAGACGCCGTTTTCAGGCATGTTGTAGTCTAGAAGCTCGGGCACCGTCGTGCGCAAAAGCGGCAAGAAAATGCGCTCGGTCGCCCAGCCCATGTACTTATCCTCAAGCGGCGGCTTGCCGACTACGGTCGCGTGAAGTACCGGATCACGCTTGCTCGTGATCGCCGTAACCTCCATCACCGGAAACGGCTCCACCGGCGTATAAAAGCCCGTGTGATCGCCAAACGGCCCTTCAAGCTCAAATTTATCCGTATCCACGAAACCCTCTATCACGTAGTCCGCGTCGTGCGGGACGTAAATTTCATTTGTTAGCGACTTTACGAGTTTGGCCGGCTCTTTACGGATGAAGCCGTAAAGCAGTAGCTCAAACACGCCCTTTGGTAGCGGCGCCTGGCCGCACCAGATATAGAGCGGATCTCCGCCTATAGCCACGGATACGGGCATCTTGCGGCCTGCGCGTTTGTATTCGTTAAAAAAATTCGCGCCGTCTTTGTGGATCTGCCAGTGCATGCCGAGGCGATTTTTACCATAAATTTGCAATCGGTACATGCCGACGTTTTGCAGTTCGCCGTCTAAACTCTGCGTATAGACCTGTCCCATCGTGATAAAGGCGCCGCCGTCAAGCGGCCATGTTTTTAGCGCGGGAAGCGAGAGCAGATCGACCTCCTCGCCCGTAAATTTAACCTGCTGACACTCGCCCTCGCCTTTTAATCTTTTCGTAAAAATTTTTCTCATCTCAAACAGATACGCGGCAAAATTTAGCTTTTCGTCAAAGCTTTTTGGCTTTTTTGGTTTTAAAAGCCGCTCGATCTCGTCCGCGATCTCGTCCGGATCTCGTCCGAAAATAAGCTCTAAAGCGCGCTTTGAGCCGTAGATGTTGGCTAGCACGGGAGCAAATTTGCGCCCAGTTTTTTTGCAGATAGGATTTGTAAAAAGCAGCGCCTGCGAGTTTTCGCGCTTGACCTCGATGTAGCTTGCGTGCGCGATCTCCAGATCGATATCCGCGGGCTCGTCGATGACGCGCAGTAGGCCGTTATCTTTTAGAAGCTTGATGTAGTTCATATTTTTCCTTAATAATTTATATTCGAACAAGCCGTTTTTAAAGCTAAAATTTTGGCCGCGTTTGAGTCAAATTTGTAAACATTTTGAGCCAAAAACACAACTTTAACTGCCGAAAAATTAGTAAAATCGTAAAAATTATCGGTTTTGGCGGATACGCTAATTTAACGCCGACTTAGCAAAAATTTGATCTCTTACAACCTCTAACCAAAAGCGCATGGCGCTAAATTTGCAGCGTTAAGGCAAGCAAAAAGCGAAAGTCGGCTAGGGTTGCCTCCATCGGTCTAAGTCGTCTTAAAAAGATACCATTTTGAGTTTGGAGAGAGCCGTTCTAGCATTATAAACTCGCTCGGACTCATCTGCGGCAGATCGGGTTCGTTTTCCACGCGCATAAAACCCACTACGTTATCCGTTACGCCGCCAATAATAAGCTCAAAAACCCCGCCGTCGTACGCCGCATGAGATAGGTGTAATCGCTTTACGGCTTCGTTTGCCGCCGCTTCGTCCTTTTGATATAGCGCAAACAGCTCTTCAAATTTCGCCTCGTTTTCGCGTCCGAATTTTAGCAATGCATTATCGCTTGCCAAAATCAGCCTTAAATTTTCTATATCCCCGCCCATTGCTCTAAGTTGCGCCTTTTCCGCCTCGCTCGCAGCCTCATAGCCCCTTATCATCGCCTCTATGATGCCGGTTTGAGCGAGCGATCTAAGCGCATAGATACCGTCTTTTTTAGCAAAAATGTATAGATCAAGGGATGCGCCGTTTTTAGAAGCGAGCCAAACGCGAAATATCCCGCTAAATTCGCTGCTGTGGCCGAGTTTGGCGACTTTGATTTCGTCAAATTTGTCGGGCGAGTAAAAATTATTTTTTAGGCGATCTCGCATCTCGCCTTTAAAATAGGCGTTTTTATCGAAATTTTTATCGGTAAAGAGCGAATAAATAAGCTCTAAATCTACCTGTGCAAAAAGCGCGGACGTCAAGAACACTAAAATAAGCGCTTTTCTCATATGTTCGCCATCTCCTCGGCGCGTTTTAGCAGCTCTTTTGCGCCCCTGCCGATAAATATCCGTCCAAGCTCGGCGCCCACGCTTTTCCACTGGCTTTTTTGCGCGACGATGTTTTCGCGTATGCTCTCGCTACCGTCTGGTAGCCCCACGACCGCGCGTATCTCGATCTTATCGCCGTTTAAATTTGCATTTACGCCGATAGGTACCTGGCAGCCGCCCTCTAGCATCGCGACGAAATCACGCTCTACGGTCGTCTCTATCACGGCCTTTTCGTCTTTTAAAAACTCTATCAAATTTAAAATTTCAGCGTCCTCTCTAGCCTCGATGCCTAGCGCCCCCTGCCCCATCGCAGGTATCATCTGATCTAGCTCAAACGGCACGATATGCGCGACTTCGGAGCGTAAATTTAATCGGTTTACGCCCGCCATCGCTAGGATAATGGCATCAAATTCGCCCTCTTTTAGCTTGCGCAAGCGGGTTTGGACGTTGCCTCGCAGCGAGATGATCTCAAGATCCGGACGCATCGCTAAAAGCTGCATTTTGCGGCGCAGGCTCGTCGTGCCTACTCGCGCGCCCCCTGGCAGATCCTCAAATTTAGCATATTTTTCGCTTAGCATCGCATCTCTCACGTCTTCGCGCGAGCAGATCGCAGCTAGCACTAGTCCATCGGGAAATACGACGGGCACGTCTTTTAGACTATGCACGGCGATGTGCGTTTCGCCGCTTAGCATGCTATCTTCTAGCTCTTTTGTAAATAGCCCCTTGCCGCCGATCTTTGCTAGCGGCGTGTCTAGAATCACGTCGCCTTTGGTTTTCATGCCCGTTAGCTCGACTGCAAGCTCCGGATAGCGCGATAAAATTTTATCCCTGATATGCTCGCTTTGCCACATAGCCAGCACGCTTTTTCTCGTTGCGATTTTTAGTTTTTCCATATTTGCCTCTTTTCTTCTACGACTTCGACGTCGATGATCTCCCCGTCATCGCGCGGTTTATTCTGTCCGCTCTCAAATTTTTCGCGGTAAAATTCGCCCGCTCTCGCCCGCTCGCCGCCGTTTTTTAAATTTGCAAAAAATGCGACCGCTACGATCGCCGCGCCCAAAACGTCGGTGATAAGCCCCGGGATAAACATAAAAAATCCCCCGATCGCCATACCTACGCTACTAAAGACGTCTGAGGGCTTAAAAAACGCGATATTGCTAGTTAGCTGAAAAAATCCGACGCGAAACATAAAAAATAGCCCCAAAATAGCCGTCGCGATAACCTCTAGGACCAAATTTAAAAATCCGTACGCGTGGATAAAAAAATACGCCGCCACGATCTCCAAAATGACGTAGGGCGTAAAAAAATGCTTTATCATAGGCTCTTTAGGCGTGCTAAAATTTCGCTCGCTTTGAGCGTTTCTTTGGCTAGTCCGTCACGCGTAACAAGCTCTACCGTGCCTTCTGCTAGCCCCTTGCCCACGATCACGGCATAAGGAAATCCCATCAGCTCAAATTCGCTCATCTTTACGCCAAAGCGCTCGTTTCTATCGTCAAGCAGCACCGAAACGCCCGCCTCGCGTAAGTCCTCGTAAAGACCCTGTGCAAATTTGACGCTCTCTTCGTCCTTTAAATTTGAGACGATGATTTCAAATTTAAACGGAGTCAGGGTTTCGTTCCAGATTATGCCTTTTTCGTCGTGGCTAGCCTCGACGGCGACGGCTACCAGGCGGCTAACGCCGATACCGTAGCATCCCATGATAAACGGTTTTGCCTTGCCGTTTTCGTCCAAAAACGTCGCACCCATCGGCTCTGAGTACTTAGTGCCTAGCTTAAATATATGCCCAACCTCGATACCTTTGCTAACGCTTAAATTTCCGCCGCAGCAAGGGCATTTATCGCCCGCTTTTACGGCGGTTAGGTCTTTGAAGCGCTCCGCGTTAAAGCTACTAACGCTAACGCCCACGAAGTGATAATCCCGCTCGTTTGCGCCGCAGATCATCTGCGATTCGCCCTCAAGCTCTTTGTCGATATAAAACTCCACGCCCTTTAGCCCGACCGGTCCGCAAAATCCGCCCACAAGCCCGGCCGCCGCAATCTCGGCTTCAGTTGCGTCCGCTAGCTCAACCGCGCCGCACGCGTTTTGAGCCTTAACCTCTTGTAGTTCGTCCTCGCCGCGCACGAAAAATACTACGATTTTCTCGCTCTTTTCGCCTTTGGCGCCAATAAAAATCGCTTTTTTTATTACCGCTTTTATGCAGTAAAACTCGTCGACTCTAAAAAACTCCGCCACGTCTTTGATGGTTTTGGCGTTTGGCGTAAAAAATTTAGCCGCGTCAGCCTCCGGCCTTTCGGCTTGCGTCGTTCGTTTTGCGCGGGTTGCAGCCTCTATGTTTGCGGCGTAGTCGCAGTTTTCGCAGACAATGATGTCGTCCTCGCCGCTACTAGCTAGTACCATAAACTCTTTACTTCCGCTGCCGCCTATCGCGCCGCTATCGGCTCTAACCGCGCGGAAATTTAACCCGAGGCGAGTAAAAATTTTGCTATAAGTTTTTTCCATCAGATCAAATTCGCGGTCCAGATCCTCGGCGTTTGCGTGGAAGCTATATCCGTCCTTCATCAAAAACTCGCGCCCTCTAAGTAGCCCGAATCTCGGCCTTGCTTCGTCCCTAAATTTAGTATTGACGTGATATAAATTTAGCGGCAGTTGCTTATAGGACGTTACCTTGCCTCGCACGAGCGCGACCACGCTCTCTTCGTTTGTCGGGCTTAAAACGAAGTCGTTTTCTTTGCGGTCTTTAAAGCGCAAAAGCTCCTTGCCGTAAAACTCATACCGTCCGCTCTCGCGCCAAAGATCCGCAGACGTGACGAAACTCATCAGGATTTCTTGCGAGCCGGCCTCATCCATCTCTTCTTTTATGATGTTTGTTATATTTTCAAGCACCCGTTTGCCAAGCGGCAAAAAGTTGTAAAGCCCGCTACCTACCTGCTCGGCGTAGCCCGCTCGGAGCAAAAATTTATGACTTGCCAGACTCGCGTCTTTTGGCGCTTCTTTTGCCGTCGGCGCGTAAAGTTTGCTAAATTTCATTCGTTCTCCCATTCAAATTCGTTATTTTCTTCTTGCGGCGTTTGCTCCGCTACGTTAAATACTTCCCCGATCGCCCTTAGCTGCGCTTCGCTTCCCGCAGCTCCGGCGAGGTTTTTTAAATTTATCGTCGGCGCGTGCAAAAACGCCTTAAAAACCTGATGTATGAGGCGATACGCCTCCTCTTCGTCGCTATGTTTTAGATAGCCCTTTTTTAGGGCTTTTGCTAGCTCCCTCTGGGCGCACTCTTTGGCCTGCTCTCTGATGCCTTTGATTAGCGGCGTGACGGCCAGCTCGCGCAACATTTTAAAAAACGCCGCCGTATTTCGCCCGACGATGCCGTATGCGATCTGGGCTTGCTCTTCGCGTAGGGCGAGATTTTTATTTACGATTTCTTGCAGGTCGTCCACGGCGTAAATTTTGATATTTTCGCTCTGCGTGATCGCGATATCGCGCGGCACGGCTATATCAAAAAAGTAGCGCTTAAACTCTTTTGGCTCGACCATCGCGTCGATCAAAACCGGATGCGGCGCGGCGGTCGCGGAAAATATTATTTGATATTTATTTATATACTGCGCTACGTTTGAAAGCGAGTCGTACTTGTTATTATCCCCCAGCGTTAGGGCTAAATTTTTAGCGCGCTCTTTGTTTCGGCTGATGATTATCGTTCGCGCGCCGCTTGCGATTAGATGCTTTGCGGCTAGCTCCGCCATCTCGCCAGCACCCACTATCACGGCGACCATGCCGTTTAGAGTGCCGAAAATTTCTTTTGCCTTCGCCACCGCGACACTTGAGACAGAGATCGGATTTTTGGAGATTTCGGTTTTGTTTCGCACTTCCGCCGCACACTTAAAGGCAAACTCCATCGCCCGTCCGAGCTTTGCGCCGCATTTGCCGTTAGCGCGTGCAAATTTATACGCCTCTTTTAGCTGTCCCGCAATCTGCGTTTCGCCGATAACAAGACTATCCAGCGAGCTAGCCACGGCAAAGAGATGATGCACGGCGCCGTTATCCTCGTAGATGTCGGCTCTGCTTTGCAACTCCTCAAAAGGGATGCCGCAGATGAGCGACATGCAGGCGATGATATGTTTGCTAGCGCCTTCGACGGTTTTTACGCTAGCGATGATCTCGACGCGGTTGCAGGTGCTTAGCACCATGCATTCGTTGATGTTTTGGCTGGAGCTAATGAGGCGTAAAATTTCGTTTTTGCGCTCGATGTTAGAAAAAGAGAGCTTTTCGCGCACGGATATATCGGTGTTTTTATGCGTAAAGCTCACGCTTGCGTAATGCATCAAAATTCCCTATCTATCATTGATTTTACGATATTTTCTAGGCCGTCTACGTTAAATTTTTCTACCGATTTTATTGCTTGCTCGCCTAAATTTTTAGCCGCTTCTATGCTTTTTTTTATCGCGCCCGTTTCGTTCATCTTCGCCCTGACCCAGCCTCGCTCTACCTCGCTCAGGTTCTTTTTAAACAAACTTTTTAGCTTCTCTTTGTCCGCTTCGTTTAAGCTTTCGTAAAGATAAATGTAAGGCAGCGTCGTTTTGCCCTCTTTAAAGTCGCTAAAATTGGGCTTTCCAAGCGTCGCGGCATCTTGCGTAACGTCTAGGATGTCGTCAATTATCTGAAAAGCTAGACCTAAATTTTTACCGTAAATTTTAAAATTACGCGCATCAAGTCTCGCTAGCATCGCTCCGACCGCGGCGGCTGCCTCGATCAAAACGGCGGTTTTGTAGTAGATCATCGTTTCGTACACGGATTTATCTTCGTTAAATTTAGCCGATAGCTCCACGTCCATCATCTCGCCCACGCTTAGCTTGCTAACCGCGCCCGATATCTCGCCCGCGATCTCGTGCGGAAATTTAGACAGCTCGTAAAAGCCCTTCGAGTAGAGGATATCGCCTAGCATCACGGCGTTTTTGGCGCCAAAGCTCGCATTTATACTCGGACTTCCGCGCCTGGTGCCCGCATCATCTATCACGTCGTCGTGAAGCAGGCTAGCTAGGTGGATAAGCTCGGTAATCGCGCAAATTTTAAGACTCTGTTCGCTCTCGCCCGCTATTTTTAAAAGTAGTTTAGAGCGCAGCTTTTTGCCCGAATTTATCCGAGCAAACATCGCATTTGCAGGCTCATAACCAAGCTCTGCGATAAAATTTTTCATTATCAGATCGATTTTTTCCATTTATGCTCACTTAAATTTTGCTTTTATCTGGCGTTTTGCGCGCTATTTTGAGCGCCGCGCTGCTTTTTTGGCGGGTCCAAAAACTCCACGTCCACGCGCTGTTCGTCGTCGTTTATCAGCACGCGAAATTTCGCAACGCCTTGCTTAAAATCCTCAAAAACCAGATAGAGCGCGACGCGGTCGCTAGGCGGATATTTGAGGTCCGGTATCAAAGTCTGTTTATAGGTCTCAAGGCCGCGTCTTAGCGACATAACAAGCTGGCGAGGATAGTTTCGGTAGCGCGAATGCACGATAATGTTCGTGTTATCAAAAAGAGTCCATCGAAAATCAAAACTCTCGCGCTCGTTTGTGCCCTTTTTGGTTACGAAAACCCGCGCCCACTCGTCTTTTTTTAGCTCAAAAAGATGCTCTTCCTCGAAATTTACCGCACCGAAAGCCAGCGATAAAAACAACGAAAATATAACGGCAATTTTACTCATTTTGACTTAAAATATCCCCACTAAGCCCGATATAAATGTCGTTTAGACGCTCGTTTATAAGCGTCTGATTTTGAGAGATAAACGAATTTTGCGCCGTTTCGTCAAAGCCGTTTTTTTCGCAAAATTCGCTCATCGCAATAAATTTTTCAAAGGTCTTTTCAAGCTCGTTTTCGACTAAATTTTTGTTCGCGTTAAATAAAATATCAAAAAATTTTTCTCTAGGACTTTGAGAAAATATATCATAATCCATAAATTTAAAACCTTTCTTCAAACTTAAAATACGCATTATTTCTCGTAAAATAATGCGCTAAATTTTTATAACTTCTCGATATATTGGGCTGCTTCCGCCACCGTAAAGACATTGTCGCAGCTTGGGCTTTTGCTACCAAACCCCCAACAAACGTTTAGATATCTCATACCTGCATTGCGCGCGGCAAGCTCATCTTTTTTACTATCTCCGACAAATATCGCTTTATCAAATTCGCCTGATTTTAGTATCAAATTTAGCATCGCAGGATCTGGTTTTTGAGGTACGTTTTCATCCGCTCCGACGATGAGATCAAAAAATTTAAATATCCCGCTTCTTTGTAAAATTTCATCCAAAGTATATCGCGGCGCATTGCTAGCTAAAGCTATAAAATGCCCCGCCTCTTTTAGCCCGGCTAGCAGCTCCTCTACGCCCTCGTATGCCGCGGCGTATTCGCGGTAGTTTTTCTTAAATTTAGCTTCAAAGTTATCCCGCAGCTTCATATCAGGCTTATCGATACCGTAAAAATCAAGCCCCAAATTTCGCCCCGGCTCGTTTATGGCCTTTACGATAAACTCCGCCGCCAGATCGCCCTCAAGCCCCAGCTCGCGCCGCACCTCGTTTACCGTCTCGCAGATGGCTTTTGCGCTATCTATGAGCGTGCCGTCCATGTCAAATATCACGCATTTCACTCTTCGTCCTTATATTTTTTTCTATGTTTTTCTTTTTTATACGTTTTTTGATTTTTTAGCTTTTCTAGCGCGTTGGCGCAGGATATCAGCTCGGCTCTATCGCCGCCTTTTACGACAAAATTTACGAAATTTTCAAGAGATTTCGAGTAGGCGTTATCTAAAAAAACCGGCTCGATCTTGCGTAAAATTTCGGCGTTTTTGCCCACTCTAGCGCGAAATTCGTCCTCGTTAAAATCCTCTCTTTTTAGCGCGCTAATCGCCGCTTTTGCGAATTTTTCCAAGCCGCGCAGGTATTTTACGCGCTTAAATTTATCGTTTTGTTCAGCCATTTTTTCCTTTCAAAAGCCCAATTATACCAATTTAAACTTTTAGCGGTTATAATGCGCGCAAATTTTACAAGGAGAGACACATGCAAAAAGAGACGATCGCCACACACTACGGCTACGATACAAAGGCTGGCCCTGGCGCCATGGCGGTACCGATTTACCAGACTACGGCTTATGATTTCGGTAGTGCCGAGGCGGCTGCGGCGAGATTCGCGCTAGAAGACCCGGGTCACATCTACACGAGGCTGGGCAACCCGACGACGGACGTGCTAGAGAGCCGTATAGCCGCGCTCGAGGAGGGCTCGGCCTCTATCGTGACGGCTAGCGGCCAGTCGGCGATCTTTTACTCGATCGCAAATTTAGCCGCAGTCGGCGACAACATCGTCGTGGCAAAGAAAATTTACGGCGGCACGATGGTTCTTTTCATGCACACGCTTAAGCGCTTCGGTATCGAGGCGCGAGTTTTTGACAGCGACACGGCGGACGATCTTGAAAATTTGATAGACGACAAAACGCGCGCGATATTTTTCGAGACGCTATCAAACCCGCAAATCGCAATCCCGAATTTTAAAAAAATCGTCGAGATTGCGGACAAGCACGGCGTCGTAACGATCGCAGATAACACCGTGCCTACGCCGATCATTTTTCAGCCGCTAAATCACGGCATCGACGTCGTTGTGCATAGCGCAAGCAAATATATCTGCGGCCAGGGCCTAAGCCTAGCGGGCGCAGTCGTAGCTAGTAAAAATTTAAACGCCAAACTAGTCGGCAACGCCAGATACGCGCACTTTAACGTGCCGGATGAAAGCTATCACGGACTAGTTTACGCCCAGATGGCGGATAAATTCGATATCTACACGCTACGCATGAGGGTGGCTTTGGTGCGCGATATAGGCGCTACGATCTCGCCTTTTAACTCATGGCAGCTCATCCAGGGGCTTGAGACGTTAAGCGTTCGTATCGAGAGACACTCGCAAAATGCGCGCAAAATAGCGGAGTTTTTAAGCTCGCACAAGCACGTAAAACACGTAACCTATCCGACGCTAAAAAGCGATCCGGAGCACGAAAAGGCGCAAAAATACTTCAAGGACGGCATGGCTAGCGGGCTAATGTGCTTTGAAACCGATAGCTATGAGCGCGCCGTAAAGATGCTCGGCAAGGTTAAGCTCTTTAAAATCGTCGTAAATATCGGCGACTCCAAGTCGCTCATCACGCACCCGGCCTCCACTACGCACCAGCAGCTCTCGAGCGAGGAGCTAATAGAGGCAGGCATAACAAAGGAGCTAATCAGAATCAGCGTCGGCCTAGAAAACGCAGACGACCTCATCGCCGATCTCGCGCAGGCTTTGGAGTAGATTTAAGGCAAATTTGCGCTTGATTCGGTTAAATTTTAAGTTATATTTAAGAATATCGCTTGAGCGGAAAGTTCCGCTCAAGAGCTAAGCGCTAGATTATCAAATTTAATCAAGAGGGCTTCCCTCTTGATCCTCGGCTCGTCCAAGCTCAAATTTGGGCTGGCTACTTGCCCTTTTTCCTATCGGCTTTTTCTTTTATCTCTTCTGCCGCCTCTAAGTCTAACTGCGCCTGCTTAAATGCCTTGCGCGCCTTATCTACGCGGCGAGAGTTTTTAACGCTAGCGTCGCTTTCATAAACCTTTTCCGCCTCTTCCAGCTCGACCTTTTTCTTGCCGAAATTTTGTTGCGCCGCCTCTAGGTTATTAGTAGCCTTATCACCGCCCGCTAGCTCCGCTTTCGACGTTACTTTGCCCGTAACGGGGTTTCTGCCGATAGTTAAATCCAAATCACGTTTAGCGCGCTCTGCCGTGCCTCTATTAACAAAACACTCTTTTTCTCCCCCCATTAATATTCCTGCTACCATACGAGGGCGATTTTTAGGGTCGCTACAATCTACTTTACCAAACGCGCTTAAACTAAATGCGCCTAAAATTAAAGTTATAATTAATGCTTTATTTTTCATCTTTAACGCCTTTATCTTTGTCTTTATTAAGTCCTCTTTTATTTCTTATCCTACGAAATGCGCTTGAAAACGTAGATAAAGTCAAATCCTTAAATTTCATTTCTTTTTCCTTTCTTTAAATTTTACGCAAACGGCGGCAAATTTACGCCGTAAACGTCTTTAAGGTTTCGTTGTATTTATTTTCGTCCTCGCACTGGATCAGTAGCAAGTCGCCCTCTTCAAACACCGATGAGCCCGTCGGTTTGATGTATTCGCCCTTGCGCTTGATGAGTAGCACCAAAAAGTCGCTAGGCAGCTCAAGCTCGGCTAGGTTTTTACCCACGACTTCGGAGTCAAAGCGTATGGTGTGCTGGCGTAAAGTGTGGTAAAAGATCGGTAAATTCGACATCTCGACCTCTTTTGGCGCGACTTCTTCTTTGACGCCGCATTTTTGCGCGACCTTTTCTAGCGTCATGCCCTGGATGATGATCGAGACGAATACTACAAAAAATATAGTGTTAAAAATGAGCTCGGAATTTGGCAAATTTGCCCCGAACGGATAGGTCGCAAGTACGATAGGAACGACGCCGCGAAGTCCTACCCACGAGATAAATATCTTTTCTTTAACATTATACCTAGAAAGCAAAAGCGAGAGAAAAACGCCCATAGGACGCGCGACGAACATGATCCAAAACGCGACTACGGCGCCCGCAAGCGCGACGGCCGGCAGCTGGGAAGGATTTACCAAAAGTCCCAGCGTCAAAAAGATGACGATTTGCATCGTCCACGCGATACCGTCGTGAAAACCGATCAAATTTTTCTTATGCGCGAACTCTTTTTTATTTATAAACATTCCCGCGATATATACGGCAAGAAAGCCGTTGCCGCCGACCTTGCCCGCTAGCACGTATAAAAGCATGACCCAAGCCATCGAAAACACGGGGTAAAGTCCCCAGTACTCAAGCCTAAGGCGGTTAAAAAGTCCCGGCAGCGCAACGCCGAACATATAGCCCATCAGCCCGCCTAGCAAAAACTGCTTTACTAACGTAAGCGCGACGTCCGGAACGCTAGGAATCGTAGCTATAGAGATGATTTGCAGTATCGTGACGGTTAAAAAGATCGCCATCGGGTCGTTTGATCCGGACTCTAGCTCTAAAAGCGGGCGAATGTTGTTTCGCAGCGAAATTTCCTTTGCTCCTAGTATCGCAAACACCGCCGCCGCATCGGTCGAGGAGATGATAGAGCCAAAGAGCAAAGCCTCCAGCCAGTCAAGGCCTAGCAGGTATTTTACCAGCACGGCTATCATGCCAGCAGTCAGCACGACGCCAAGAGTCGCTAGGATGATGCCGTTTACCATGACGGGACGGATCGATTTTAGATTCGTATCAAGTCCGCCCGCGTAAAGTATAAAAATAAGCGCGATAGTGCCCACGTCTTGGGCGATTTGGCGATTATCAAAAGCAAGTCCGAGCAATCCGTCCGAGCCTGCAAGCATACCGACTGCTAAAAAAACGACTAAGGACGGAACGCCGAATCTATCTGAAACCTTGCTAGAGACGATACAAGCGATAAGCAGGATAGAGAAAAATAGTAAAAAAGTTTCTAACATTGTGCCTCATTTGGGTTCAAAGCGGACAAATTTTAGGCTAAATTTAGCGCTCAAATAGCCTCAAATTTGGCGCGTTTTATAGGTAAATTTTACCCGATTTTACCTTTTTTAACGATAAAAAGGATTAATTTTTATCATCGTAAAAGATGAGATCAAAGCTATTTTTACGCTTTACCAGAGCTTTTTTGGACGGCACGGCGTTTTGTTCAAATTTAGCCAGCTCCTCTTTCATCTGCCTTATCACGGCCTCGGACTGCTCGATCTGATCTTTTAGCTGCAAGATGATATCAACGCCCGCTAGATTTACGCCAAGATCACGCGTTAGACGCAGTATCATCTTGATGCGGTCCATGTCTTTTTCGGAGTAAAGGCGCATCTTGCCCTCGGTTCTTGAGGGTTCTAGCAGCCCTTCGCGCTCGTATTGGCGCAGCGTTTGCGGATGTATGGAGAGGACCTTTGCTACGACGCTGATTAGATAGACCGGTTCTTCGTATTGTTTCATCTTATACCTCCGGAAGTTTTTGCTTCATAAGCTCGGCTAGTTCGCCGTCTAGGGCATTTACGTCCGGCAAAGACACACGCGCGCGCAAGTACAAATCGCCGAATATCCCGCTTTTTCTATTTTGCACGCCGTACCCCTTGAGCCTAATTTTTTGCCCAGATTTTGAGTTTTCGGCGATTTTTATCGTTACGTCTTTTTTAGGCGTTTTTACCTCTATCTTGCCGCCAAACATCATCGTTTTTAAAGGAATTAGCACGTCTTTGTATAGATCGTCTCCGTCTCTTTCGTACTCGTCGCTAGGCGCGATATTTACGGTTAGTATTAGATCGCCGCGTCCGCCGCTACCTTTGCCTTTTATGCGTAGCTTTTCGCCGTTATTTATGCCGTTTGGGATTTTTATTTTGATGTTTTCGCCGTTAAAATTTATCGAGTGTTCGCCGCCCTTTACCGCTACGTCAAACGGGATAGTTACCTTCGCTCGCGAGTCCAGATCCTCATCGTCATCAAAGCCGCTAAATCCGCCCGTCTGCCTAAAACCGCTAAAGCCGCTTCTGCTAGAAAATCCGCTAAAGCCGCCTCCGCCGAAGATATTTTTTAAAATTTCATCCAAATTTCCCATGCCCGAGCTGCTCGCAAAATCATGAAAATTCTGTCCGCCGAACATCGCGTCGCCGTGCCTGTCGTACTGCGCGCGCTTTTTTTCGTCGCTTAAAATTTCATACGCGGCGTTTATTTCTTTAAATTTATCCTCCGCGCCCGGGTCTTTGTTGATATCGGGATGATATTTGCGCGCCAGCCTCCTATACGCCTTTTTTATCTCGTCTGCGGAAGCCTTTTCGGACACGCCTAACGTTTCGTAAAGACTATTGCTCATATTATATCCTTTTAGTCAATTAATTTTATAGCGATTATAGCACAAAGCTTTAGCGTATGTCAATCAAGTATAGTAAATAAGATAATTTTAAACGGCTTAAAGAATAATTAACTTTACATTGAGCTTAGCGCCATATAATCGCGCTTTGAAAAATTTTATCCAAAAGGAAAAACAATGAAAAAGATAACCGTATTATCTTTGGCTACGTCTTGCGCAATCTTTGCCGCAAGCATAAATTTTAACGAACCGGCAGAGGATTTTACTAGAATAAATCCCGAATTTAATAAAAACGTCGTCCTCTCCTACAATAGCTCCATCGCCGATGCTAAAAAATCGGTCGTAAACATCTCCACTACAAAAACACTAAACGGCGCGGGAGCCGATATGGGCGATATGTTTAACGATCCTTTTTTTAAAGATTTCTTCGGCTTTCAGTTTAACATCCCTCAAGAAAAGCAAAAAAGCAGTTCTTTAGGATCGGGCGTCATCATCTCCTCCGACGGCTACATCGTGACCAACAACCACGTGGTAGAAGATAGCGACGAGATCGTAGTCACGCTGCTAGATAGCGACAAAGAGTACAAAGCTAAAATCATCGGCACCGATCCCAAAACCGACCTAGCTATCATCAAAATCGACGCTAAAGAGCTAAAAGCCATACCTTTTGCAGACTCGGCTAAGCTAATGGAAGGAGATATAGTTTTTGCCATCGGAAATCCTTTCGGCGTTGGCGGCAGTATCACTCAGGGCATAGTCTCAGGCCTAAATAAAGACAACATCGGCCTTAATCAATACGAAAATTTCATCCAAACCGACGCTTCGATAAATCCGGGCAACTCAGGCGGCGCATTAGTCGATAGCCGCGGCTATCTAGTGGGCATAAACTCAGCTATCCTTAGCCGCAGCGGCGGAAACAACGGCATCGGCTTTGCCATCCCGTCAAATATGACCAAAGATATCGCCAAAAAACTCATCGAAGACGGCAAGATCGAGCGCGGATATATCGGCGTGATGATAGCAAATCTCAACGAGCAGCAAAAAGAGATCTACAAAAATAAAGAAGGCGCGCTAATTAGCAGCGTAGAAAAGGGATTGCCGGCCGATATCGCGGGCATTAAACGAGGCGATCTGGTCGTAAAAATCGACGATAAAGATATCAAAAACGCAAACGACCTAAAAAATCTCATCGGCTCGCTAGCTCCAAACAAAGAGATCACGCTAACCTACGAGCGCTCGGGCAAGCTAGAAACCGCTAAGATAAAACTAGCCAACGCCAACGCCCAGTCAAGCAGCGGCAAAGCAACCAAAGGCGACTCGGCGATAGACGGCCTTAGCGTAACGTCGATCGACGATAACGCGAGGTTTAAGTATAGACTGGCCTCAGATGTCGCAGGCGTACTCGTTACAGACGTAAAATCAGGCTCAAATGCCGAAAAATTCGGCTTTGAAAAAGGCGATATCATCATCCAAGTTGCCGAGGAAAATATCAAAAATTTAGACGACTTTAACAAAGCCGTGGCAAACGCCAAAGGCAAAAAAACTCTCGTTTGGGTCAATCGCGGCGGACTTTTCCAAGGCCTTGTTATCAAATAATCTAAGACTAAGGCGCGCTAAAATGCGCCTTAATCTAAATTTGTCCTTTTTCCAGCCGGCTTGACTCTATAAAGCAAGCCTAAATTTACCATATTTTATCGCAGCGTCAGGTTTATGCCTTTGCTTGATTTAAAATCCCTGCCAGCAGTCTAAATTTACCGTTTTAAAACCCCGCGCTCGTTTGCCGTCTAAAAATAAATCGTATTTTAAATTTACTCCGCCGAGTTTATTTGATTTTAACCGCCGCTAAGCTTACCAAGATGCCGGGTCTTAAGCAAATTTAGGCTAAATTTTAAAATCTATCTAAAAAGGACAAAACATGAACGAAAACCAAATCTCGCTGGCTGGCAAAATAAAAAACGAGATAAATCTAACGATAAAAAAGGAGCTAAAAGAGCGCTACAAAGGCGAGGCTTCATACTCGCGGTGCCGCGTACAGGAAGGATATTACGATACTTTTGCGTTAGAGTGCGGCAGACGCGGTTTTAGCATGTCTTATAGCGACTCGTATTATGAGACGAGCGAGCTTGGCGAGGATGAGCTAAAAGGGGCTTTGCCGCTCATCGTAAAGGGCGTAGAGGAGGAATTTTTAGACGAAAAGAATCTACCGTTTTTCGCGTATAAGCTAAATTTGTCGGTCAAATTTGAAAGCGAGGACTCGCCGCGTAAATTTTATTTTGAAAACGCGGCTAGAAAGGCCGAACTAAAGCGTAGGCTAGAAGGCTATGTGGACGAAGTCATTACTAGGCGTACGGCAAAGGTCAAGGACGAACGCGAGCTTTACGTATTTATGGGGCACGTTTTTGATCTGCCTCTTATGGGTTATGACGAATTTGCGCTTATAGAACTGATAGAAAAGTTTGAACTAGCCGTGCGGGATTCTAAAAGCAAACATCTAACCGATGAGTTTAAAGAGGCGCTTACCTGCTATCTGCAAGATTGGCGAGACGATAAGTTTATGCCTAAATTTTACGATATTTGCGGCGATGATTGGGAGAGGACTTATGAGCTTAAAAAGGACTTTAAACCCCAAAACGTAAGCGCCGGCGAGCTTGCGCTTTTCGTGCGGGCGGCATTTTGGCAGATCAAATTTAAAAGCTTTAGCTGGGACGTAAAATTTGCGCGCAAAGACCTCGAAAGCGCGGCTCTGATTTTCGGTTCGGCGCAGGCGCAAAAGTATTTAGACTGCGGCACCGGCGAGCTAGACGAAAGCCTAACGAGATTTAAGGACGCAGACGTAGAGTGCGCCGCAAACGATGTTTTTGCGCAAATTAACGTAAAAATCAAAAACGAAACGCCTCAGGCTTACAAAAAGGCGCTAATCTTTATCGTAAATCTACTGCGCGCGGGCTTTGCGGCTAGCTACGCCGTTAAATTTAGCTCCAAAGCGGATAAAATTTATCTACCGATAAAAGGGCTTGAAAAGACGCAGACGCACCGATTTTTCGCTACCGCGCTAGCGCATGAGGTGGACTCGGAGCTTGAGCTTTACGCCAAAGAAGCTCTAAAGCATAAATACGAATTTTATGCCGATATAAATGGCGAAAAGTGCCTAATGACGGGCAGTTACGCAGTATTTGGCCTTGCGCTAAAAAGCGAGAAATATTTCGCGCTAGCTAAGCGGTATTTTAAAAACGTAGACGACGAACATCAAAGCGCGCATATAAAATTTATCGAGGCTTTTATCGATAGATACGGCGTTAGCGCGCAGAGCTTGGACGTATTGGTCGATGCCTTCTCATCGTATCAGGATGATAAAATTTATAAAAATTTACGTGCGCTGATGGACAAACCTGCAAACAAAGCCCTGTTTTTGCGCGCTCTTGAGAACCTAAAAGGTTATAAAAAGGAAAATGCGGCGTATGCGGCCTGGGGGCGGGGCTGGGAGAAGAAAATTTCTGCTTTGTGAAGGCTTGTTTGGCCGCGCTGCGGGATTAGGCATTTAAATTTAAAACCGAATTTTCCGGCTTAAAAGTGCGTGGGTTTGGCGAGTAAAATTAAACTAAATTTACAAATTTAGCCAAATTTTGACTTCAAATTTGAGTGCAAAGGATAAGGCAAAGTATCTTGCGATAAATTTACGCCGCTACGCTCGTAGCTACATAAAAAAGCAAATTTCGTCCCGAGACTAGACCTCTGCTTGCAGTTGCGAGCAAATCATTTAAAGATGCGCAAGAGACAGGCCGCCATTAAAAATTTAGCCAAAACTCGTTATAATTACCTCAAAAAAGGATGGCCGATGATAAAAATTTTGATGATAGAAGACGATTTAGAGCTGGCAGAAATTTTAACCGAGTTTTTAGCAAAAAGCGATATGGACGTAAAGACGGCGGAGGAGCCATACATCGGGCTTTCGACGCTAAATGTCGAGAAATTCGACCTCGTGATCTTAGATCTCACGCTGCCGGGACTTGACGGCCTAGAGGTATGCAAAGAGATCCGCAAGCGCCACGACGTGCCCATCATCATCTCAAGCGCGCGCCACGATATCACCGACAAAGTAAACGCTCTAGATAACGGTGCGGACGACTACCTGCCAAAGCCCTACGACCCGCAAGAGCTGCTAGCTCGTATCAAAAGCCATCTGCGCCGCCAAAGCACGGTAGCGGGCGCAAATTTAAGCGGTGCAAAGGAGCCTGCACGTAAAAAAGATATCGCGGTAGACGACTTTAAACACGTCATCACGCTAAAAGGCGAGCCGTTAAATTTGACCGCCGCGGAGTACGACATCCTAAAATACATGCTTCAAAAAGAAGGCGGCGCCATCACGCGCGAAGAGTTTATCTACAACTGCGCGAGCATCAGCGAGGACTCGACGAACAAAAGCATCGACGTCATCATCGGGCGCATCAGAGGCAAGCTAGGCGACGACCCAAAAGAGCCAAAATACATCCACGCTATCCGCGGCATCGGCTACAAGCTAATGCAGTAAAAGCCCGCAAATGAAACGCTCATCGGTTTTTTACACTATCACTTTTATCTTTGCTTTGGCGCTAACAAGCATATTTCTCGCGTTTTTATGGCTGATGGACTACGACAAGCAAAACTACGCGCGCGAGCTAAACGCCAAATACTCCACGATCGCTAGAAATCAGCTCTTTTTGATGAGCGGTATCATAAACGAAAAAGAGTACGAGCGTCAAACGGGCGACTTTAAGATGCCCGAGATCACGAACGAGCGGCAAAAAGAAGAAATCCTAGCAAACGCAACCGTGCTTGAGGAGATATCCGCAGACATCGGCTCCAGCGCTATCATGATCTATCAAAATTACCACTATCTAAAAGTCCAACACGTGGATAAAGTCCTGCTTTTAAAGGATAACGACTACCAGCCATACCGCTACGACATCATCAAGATCATCTTTTCGCTAGTGGCGATCATACTTTTGGCCGCTTACGTTTTTGTTATCAGGAAGCTAAAACCGCTAAGAAAACTAAAGCGCCAGATAGCTAAATTTGCCGCGGGCGAGATCGACGAAGTGCAAAACGTCAGCAGCGGAAACGACGAAATTTCCGAGGTTGCGGAGGCATTTTACGACGCGGTTTGTCAGATCAAAAATTTAAACGCGTCGCGCAAGCTGTTTTTAAGAAATATAATGCATGAGCTAAAAACCCCGATCACCAAAGGCCGCCTAGCCGCCGAAATGATCGAAAAAAGCAAAAATCAAGAACGGCTCGTGTCGGTTTTTATAAAACTTGAAAATCTCATAAACGAATTTGCCGCCGTCGAGCAAGTCACCTCAAACATCGCGCTAAATAACACTAAAATTTGCCGTATCGACGATATCATCGACGAAGCTCTGGATATCGCGATGGTTGATCCGGGGCAGGTCACCATTAGCAAGCTAGAGGACGTAAACCTAAATGCGGACTTTAAGCTGCTAGCGATCGCTGCAAAAAACATGATAGATAACGCCCTAAAATACTCTCCAAATAAGCACGTAAACATCACCATCACGCGCGAGTCTATCAAATTTATCAACGAAGGCGAGCGATTGTCAAAGGAGCTGCGTCACTACGTAGAGCCCTTTACCAAGGGCGAAAGCGCGCAAAAGAGCTTCGGTCTAGGGCTCTACATCGTAGAAAATATAATCAAAGCCCACAAGCTAACTCTGGGCTACGAATACAAAAACGGACTAAACGTGTTTAGCTTTGAAAATCTGCAAAATATAGCGGCGTAGACGTAGATTTGAGCATTTTGCTAAATTTGAGGTGCGCGGATAAAATTTGAGTCAAAATTTAAAGCGAGCCGTTTTTTGTGAAATTTAAAATTCGGCGTATCGTTTGCGATAAACTAAACGCCAAATTTGAATTATATATTTTTCCGCCTGCTTGTTTTAAATTTGCATCCGGTTAAATTTAGCCGCTCCTCGCTACTTATAATAAAAAGACTTTACTGGCGCGAATTTAGTCCCGCCTCTTTGCACAGCGCGTAAAAATCGACCTCGCCGCCGCGAGATTTAAACTCAAAATAGCACTCGTAAAGCTTTACTAAGTTTTCAAATTCTAAATTTAACCGCTCGCTTATCTCGTGTTTTTCTCTTACGTCGCGGGCTTCGCTGGTTAGCTGCTCGTAGTATGCGCGCTCGATCAGGCAGCCCTCGGGAAAATGGTGCGCACCCCAGTCTAGCGCGTCTAATAGCATGCAAAAATATAACTCCATGGTTTGCGCGTCGCAGCGCTCATGAGGGTATGCGCGGCGTAAAAGCTCATCTTTTTCAAGCTCTCACAAGCCGCGCGCTCAGATCTGATACGCCCAGTGCAGATGCGGCATTTGGCCTGCGATGCATCGCTTTTTTAAATACTCGCCGACTAGCTCACCAAGCCGAAACGACGGCTCGCCGTTGCCGCGGTTTTCTAGATTTTTTAGCTCGCTTTTGCTTTCGTCTAAAATTTCGCAGCAGAGCTCACCCAGTGCGTAGTCCCGCTCCGCCTCGCTAAACTCGCTTTTAAATTTATGCACGGCACCCTTTAAATGCGCATTTGCTCGTTTTTTTAGTTCCGCATCGCAGAGCCTTGAGTACTCGCAGAGTTCAAATTTTAGCCGGCCAAAAGCGTCCGTTTGCATTTAGCTTCTTTGCCAGCATAAATTTAGCGAGTAAAAACCGCGATCTCGCCGCGCTCAAGCGCGACCTTGTGCCCGCTAGATATAGCTCGAAGTATGACTTCAAAAAGGCCTCTTGCGTCTGCTGCGCCGTGCCTGCGTAGATCGGCATTATACGAGCTTGTAGCAAAGCCGTCTTGTAGCGGCGCAAACACCGCCCGCGCGCCCGCGCCGTCAGGCATAAAACACTGAAAAAGCCCGTAAAGTTTATCCTGCAAATCGATCTCATCGCAATCTAAATCAATATCCAGTTCCGCCGCCTCGGCAATGCAATGCGCATACTCAATCGTCATTTTTCTTCCAAATAGATTAAATTTGAGGCATTATACCTTAATATAATTCATTTCAAAACGGCATTCAAATTTAGCCAAAGAGCAAACCGCGGCGCTTGTCCGTAAAGCGCAAATCCTAGTTTGTCGCAAGCTTAGAAAATCATCCGTGAGCGCAGGACAGTGTATGACGCATAATATCGCCAAGCCGTATAGATATGAAAAATTTGTAGAAAAAGGAGCATAAATTTAGCACAAGTGCCGACCGCAAGCGTAGCCGCCTCGATGTCGTGAGCAAATTTAACAGCCGTCACAGCAGGACAAAATGCAGGTAAATCTACAAGCTCGACTTGGTTTCAGATGCTTTGCAAGATATAAAATTTTGGGTTTGGCAGACAAGTCTAGCGCTGACGGAGACGTTAAATTTAAGAAATTTACGCTTACGAGAATAAAATCAATAAAGAGAAATTGTGGAAAATTAGAAAGAAAATAAACTTAAAGCGGTGCGTTTTTATGCAAAAAAATTGCCCGCTTTAAGTAAAAATTAAAAATGCATAGGAGTCAAACGCAATCCAAACGGCAAATTTAGCATATAGGCGTTTCGCTAAAATCCGATTTTACTCATTCCTAAGCGTCTCAAGCACGTTTATCTGCGCGGCTTTTTTGGCCGGATAAAACGACGAAAGCGCCACGATGACGACCGCTCCGACTAAAATCATGGCAAGATCAAGTAAGGATAGCTCCATAGGAAGCTTCGCGCTGCCGTAGACGTCGGCCGGCAAATTTATGATATCAAAGCTGCCGAGCAACCATACGCCAAAGAGTCCGAGCACGAGCCCAAACACTATCCCGCCTCCGCCTATCGTAGCCCCGAGGGCGAAAAAGCTCTTTTTGATCTCGGCCTTGCTGGCGCCCAGCGAGAGCAGTAGCGCGATCTCTTGGCGGCGGTTCATGACGGTCATAAGCAGCGAGCTTATGATATTTAGCGAGGCGACCAGGATGATGAGCATCAAAACGATGAAAAGGGCTCGCTTTTCGAGCGCCAAGGCGGAGAAAAAGTTGCCGTTTTGCTGCCACCAGCCGATAGCTTTTTGTCCTAGCCTCAGCTCGCGCGAGATCTTTTCGATATCGGCAAACGGATCGTTTGAAAACACGTGTATACCGTCAAATTTGCCCTCGTCGTACTCGAGTATCTTGCGTAGCGCCTCCACGCTCGTGTAGAGGTAACTTTTGTCATAGGCTACGAGCCCCGAGCTAAACGAGCTCACGACATCAAAGCGCTTCATTTTAGGAGTTAGCGCAAAGCCGCTCGGGTCGTTTTTAGTAAAGATGAGCGTTAGTTTGTCGTTTTCATTTATCATCATCTCGTTTTTGACGCCCTGTCCTACGAGCAGGCCGTATCCGTCTAGCTCGCGGTCCTCAAGGCCTACCGCCACGACTGAGTTTATCTGCTTTTCGTCGACTGAATTTACGCCAAAAAGCAGTCCGCCCTCGAAGCTATTTGCCCCCTTTATGATAACTTGACTCATGATATATGGGCTAAATTTGAGATTTGGAAACTTCTGTTTTAGTTCGCTAACGTCGCTCTCGTCGATGTTGCCGCGTATGGCGGAGAGGATCGTGATGGGGTAATTCATGGTAAAAAGTTTGCGCTCAAACTCCTTGTCAAAGCCGTTCATGATCGCCATCGCGACGATGAGCACCATGAGCCCGACGCCGACGCCCAAAAACGCCAAAAGCGCCGAAAGCATGATAAACGGCTGGGTTTTATCAAACCGTAGATATTTAAAAAGTAGATATTTGGTTAGGCTCATTTGATTTTCCGTTGTTTAAATTTGGGCTTTTGCGCCTTTTGATTTTATTTATCGGCAAAGGTTTTGCTTTTTGTTCGCCTGTAAATTCGGCGCGCGTTTTATTTTCTCGCCGTTAATTTTTCAAAGTCCGTTTCGGCTAGATTTTTTGATCAAACTTATAGCTCGCCTTTTAAATTTATTCTATTTTAGGACTTCTTGCTACTTAGATTTTGCTTCAGGCACAAGTTTTAAATTTGCAAATTTATCATCTAAATTTACCCGTAAATTTTGGGCGATTGCGCTTAAATTCGGCGCGATTAAAATTTACCTGATTGGGCGGCAAATTTTAAAGTAGCTTGCGAGTTTCAAATCTAAAAATACGCCGTAAAAAGCGGCGTAAATTTTACAAAAACAAGCACGCCGCTATAAAAACGGCAACGAGCTTAAATACAAAATTTAATAAGCCGTCGCCAAAACCCCAAAGCTAAATTTTATCCCAATCCTCCGCAAAAGCTCCTTTTTTAGGGCCGCTTTTGCCGTGGCAGTCCTTGTATTTTTTACCGCTTCCGCACGGGCACGGGTCGTTTCTGGATACTTTTTTGCCCGGCCTTTCTTCGCTCTCAGGTGCACTGGCAGCTTCGCTATCTTGAGCTTCTTGCGGCGCAGACTCGGTAGGCTCGGAGAAGCTTAGGCGCACGGCCGTTAGCAGCTTGATGCTTTCAAATTTGATGCGGCTAACGAGCTCCATAAAGAGGTTAAAGCTCTCTTTTTTATACTCGGTGAGCGGATCTTTTTGGTTGTAGCCGCGCAGTCCGATGCCGGTTTTTAGGATATCCATCTGGTATAGATGCTCGCGCCACGCGGTATCTAGCACTTGTAGGCAAAGCACCTTTTCTAGGTATTTGCGCTGACCCTCGCCTATGACGCCCATTTTTTCTTCGTAGTCGGACTCAAATTTAGCCGTTATCTTCTTAGCAAGCTCGGCGTAGTCGAGATCTTTTAGCTCGTCAGGCTGCATGAACGCGCCGTTTGAGATTATCACGGAGCTTAGTTTTTCGAGATTATATTCGCTCTTTGGCTCGCCTGCGTAAATTTCGGCTTGAGCTAGCAGGTGCTCGACAAACTCGGCGCGATTTTGTTTGATTTTTTCGCCGACTTCAAAATTCGGATCAAGAAGCTCATTTCTAAATTTATACACCGTTTTTCGCTGTTCGTTTGCGACGTCGTCGTATTCAAGGATATGTTTTCTTGATTCAAAGTGCAAACTCTCGACCTTTTTTTGCGCATTTTCGACGGCTCTAGTGACCATTTTTGAGTCGATGCTTTCGCCCTCTTCGATACCAAGGCGCGTCATTATCGCCTTGATGCGGTCGCTACCGAATATTCTAAGCAGATTATCCTCAAGGCTTAGATAAAAGCGGCTCACTCCCGGATCACCCTGACGTCCCGAACGGCCTCGCAGCTGGTTGTCGATACGGCGGCTTTCGTGTCTTTCGGTGCCAATGATGTATAGACCGCCTAAATTTCGCACTTCGTCGTCGATACGGATATCTACGCCACGTCCGGCCATATTCGTAGCGATCGTAACCGCTCCGCGAGCACCTGCTTGAGCGATGATCTCGGCCTCTTTTTCGTGATTTTTAGCGTTTAGCACGGAGTGCGGGATCTTTTCTTTCACGAGTAGGTTGTGCAGCTTTTCGCTCTTTTCGATCGAGGCGGTACCCACGAGTACGGGCTGACCGCGGTCGTGAGCTTTTTTGATCTCGTCGATCACGGCTTTAAATTTCTCGTTTTCGGTTTTATAAATAAGATCGTTGTTGTCTTTTCTGATAACAGGCACGTTTGTCGGGATCGATACGACGTCAAGCTTGTAAATTTGCGAAAACTCAGTCGCCTCCGTCTGCGCCGTACCCGTCATGCCCGATAGTTTTTTGTAAAGCCTAAAGTAGTTTTGAAACGTAATATCTGCTAGCGTTTGGCTCTCTTCTTGGATCTTTACGCCCTCTTTGGCCTCGAGCGCTTGGTGCAAGCCCTCACTAAATCTTCGTCCCTCACTAAGACGCCCCGTAAATTCATCGACGATGACGACTTGCCCGTCGCGAACGACGTAGTGTACGTCCTTTTCAAAGAGATTGTGCGCTTTTAGGGCTTGGTCTAGGTGGTGGCTTAAAATCGCATTTTCCATGTCATATAGATTTGCCACGCCAAAGAGCTTTTCGGCCTTTGAGATGCCTTCTTCGGTGATCGCTATCGTACGGTTTTTCTCATCGACGACAAAGTCGCCCGTGGCCTTTTCTTGCGGAGTCGCAGGCGGTTCGCCGCGCTTCATCTGGCGCGCGACTTCGTTTGCTTTGATGTAGCCGTCTAGCGTGCGGTTTGCAGGGCCAGAGATGATGAGCGGCGTCCTGGCCTCGTCGATGAGGATACTATCGACCTCATCCACGATGACGAAGTTATGCTCTCTTTGCACCTTATCTTTGAAATCCATTTTCATATTATCGCGCAGGTAGTCAAAGCCGAATTCGTTATTCGTGCCATAGGTAATATCGCTGGCGTATGCGGCTTTTCGTGCTTCGTCGTCGTATTCGCCGCCTAGTATCACGCCGACGCTAAGGCCTAGGAATTTATAAATTTCGCCCATTTGCGTCGCGTCGCGTTTGGCGAGATAGTCGTTTACCGTCACGACGTGCACGCCCTTACCGCTCATCGCGTTTAGTACGACTGGTAGGCTTGCTACTAGGGTTTTGCCTTCGCCCGTTTTCATCTCGGCGATCTTGCCGTCGTTTAGCACCATGCCGCCGATTAGCTGAACGTCGAAATGGCGCATATTTAGCGTCCTTTTACCGACCTCGCGCACGATAGCAAATACATCGTCTAACAGATCGTCCTGGCTCTTTTCGCCGTTTTGCACCTGCGCTTTAAATTCGTTAAATTTAGCCTTCAGCTCATCGTCGCTCATCGCTTGATATTTGCTTTCAAGCGAGTTTATGTAGGCGACGCGTTTAAAATATTTTTTTACTTCCCTGTCGTTTTTCGTGCCGAATATCTTTTGCATAAACGCCGTTATCATTTCTAGCCTTTAAATTTTATTAAAGTTTGGATTTTAACATTTTATTATTTAAACTTAGCTAGAATTTTGCCCGGCAAAGGAAAATATATGAAGAAAATTTTAGCATTTTTACTATTTTGCGCCTCGGCTTTTGCGGCTACGTTAAATTTCGTCACGCTTCAAAGCGACTTCGTGCAAACCATCACGAGCGAGAGCGAAACGGTCGATTACTACGGTAAATTTTACGCAAAAAGTAACAACCGCGCCTACTGGATCTACGAGCGCCCGACGCCTAAAAAAATCTATTTTGATAAAAACCGCGTCGTCGTGATCGAGGATACGCTCGAGCAAGCTATCGTCTCTAAATTTGAAAAGGCGCCGAATTTGATCGACGTCGTTAGAAACGCGGTCAAGATCACCGATACGCTTTATAAGGCCAAATACGACGGCGTGGAGTATCTAATCACCGTCAAAAACTACATCCCGACAAGAATCGACTACGAGGATAAGCTCGGCAACAAAATCAAAATCACGCTGAGCAATACTAAGAAGGATTTTAAGATAAGCGATGATTTGCTGACGCCGGTGATACCGTCGTATTATGACGTCATAAACCAATAAATTTGTAGATTTGCGGCTTGTCTCGCGAGCACTTTTAAATGATTTCGTAAATTTCACTCTGCGATAGGCTACATGCCTTATCTTGGGACGAAATTTACTTCAAAACATTTAAAATCATCTCGCGATACTTCGCCTTATCGTTTTACGTTCAAATTTGGAGTTAAATTTATAAATTTGGCTTCAAATTTTACTTACCGAGACCCGCACCTTGAAAACGTAAATTTAAATTTGCGACGCTTTGCGCTAGCAAAGCAGTGTCGCCACCTCTAACGTGCAGTGGGGTTAGAGAGGGCTTGGGAGAGGAAGGGGCGACGCTT